>CAMDGQ010000003.1 GCA_945897955.1 Tepidiphilus sp. J10
ATTTCTTCCATGCGCACCAGATAACGGTCGTAACAGTCGCCGGTGCGACCGACCGGAATCTCGAAGTCCATGCGGTCGTAGACTTCATACGGCTGCATCTTGCGCAAGTCCCAGGCAATGCCGGAACCACGCAGCATCGGACCGGTAAAACCGAGCGCCTTGGCGCGATCCGGATCCACCACGGCAATGCCGACGGTGCGCTGTTTCCAGATGCGGTTGTCGGTCAGCAGGGTTTCGTATTCGTCGACGTAGCCGAAGAAACGATTCGAGAAATCTTCCAGGAAGTCGAGCACGCTGCCCTGGCGGTTTTCGTTCATGCGGCGGATATCCGCCTCGTTCTGGCGCTTGTTCGCCTGGTAATGCGGCATGCGATCCGGCAGGTCGCGGTAGACACCGCCCGGACGGTAGTAAGCCGCGTGCATGCGCGCGCCGGATACCGCCTCGTAAACATCCATCAGATCTTCGCGCTCGCGGAAGGCGTAGAGGAACACCGTCATCGCGCCGATGTCGAGCGCGTGCGTACCGAGCCAGAGCAGGTGATTCAGGATTCGGGTGATCTCGTCGAACATCACGCGGATGTACTGCGCGCGTTCCGGCACCTGGATGCCGACCAGCTTCTCGATGGCCATGCAGTAGGCATGCTCGTTGACCATCATCGACATGTAGTCGAGACGATCCATATACGGCACGGATTGCAGGAAGGTCTTGGTTTCCGCCAGCTTTTCGGTGCCGCGATGCAGCAGGCCGATGTGCGGATCGGCGCGCTCGATGACCTCGCCGTCGAGTTCCAGCACCAGACGCAGTACGCCGTGAGCGGCGGGGTGTTGCGGGCCGAAGTTGATTGTGTAGTTGCGAATTTCGGCCATTACGCGGCTCCTCGCTGGCCGACGTCGCCGTACTGATCTTCGCGCACGATGCGCGGCGTGATCTCGCGCGGCTCGATGCTGACCGGCTGATACACCACGCGCTTCAGTTCGGGGTCGTAACGCATTTCGACATGGCCGGAAATCGGGAAATCCTTGCGGAACGGGTGGCCGATGAAACCGTAGTCGGTCAGGATGCGGCGCAAATCAGGATGGCCGTCGAAAATGATGCCGTAAAGATCGAACGCTTCACGCTCGAACCAGTTCACTGCCGGCCAGACATCCATCAGCGAAGCGATGATCGGCAACTCGTCGTCGGCACAGAAGGCGCGCACGCGCAGTCGATGATTGCGCTTGATCGACAGCAGATGCAGCACGACCGCATAACGCCTGCCCTCCCAGGCGCCTTCCTTGTAGGTCGAGTAATCGACGCCGCACAAGTCCATCATCAGATCGAAAGCCAGGCTGGCGTCGTCGCGCAGAGTCAGCGCAACTTCAAGCCAATCCTCCGGCGCTACCTCGATCGTTGCCTCGTCCAGTGCAACGCCGGCCTTGACGATCGTGTCGCCCAGGACGTCTTGCACACGTTCCAGCAGGGTTTCCGGAGTTATCGGCATAGATGTGACTGAGTCTGAAATTCCATCAACGGGCGATGGTATTGGTGCGGCGGATTTTCTTCTGCAACTGGATCAGGCCGTACAGCAACGCCTCCGCCGTCGGCGGGCAGCCCGGCACGTAGATGTCGACCGGCACAATGCGGTCGCAACCGCGCACCACCGAGTAGGAGTAATGGTAGTAACCGCCGCCGTTGGCGCAGGAGCCCATCGACAACACCCAGCGCGGCTCGGCCATCTGGTCGTACACCTTGCGCAGCGCCGGCGCCATCTTGTTGCACAGCGTACCGGCGACGATCATCAGATCGGACTGGCGCGGACTCGGGCGGAACACGATGCCAAAGCGGTCCAGGTCATAACGAGAAGCGCCGGCCTGCATCATTTCGATCGCGCAGCAGGCCAGACCGAAGGTCATCGGCCAGAGCGAACCGGTGCGCGTGTAATTCACCACGGCATCCACCGTGGTGGTGACAAAGCCTTTTTCGAGTACGCCTTCGATGCTCATCTCAAATCACTCCCAATCCAGCGCGCCCTGCATCCACTCGTAGACGAAGCCGACCACGAGGATGCCGAGAAACACGACCATGGAGAGAAAACCGAACAGTCCGATGTCTTCCAGCACGATGGCCCAGGGAAACAGGAATGCGATTTCCAGATCGAACAGAATGAACAGGATGGCCACCAGGTAATAGCGCACATCGAATTTCATGCGCGCGTCCTCGAATGCCTCGAAGCCGCACTCGTAAGGCGAGAGCTTTTCCGCATCGGGTTTGTGCGGCGCCAGTACGAAACCGGCAACCATCGGCCCGACTCCGACCGCCAGGCCCACCAGGATGAACATCAGAACCGGAAAATAATTTTCGAGCATGTGGTTCCCGAAATGCATGCAGCAGTCATGCCAAAGAGGCGGCGAGTCTAGGCTTTCGGGAACCTTACGTCAAGGCGACAGAAAACAAAAAACCCATTGATATCAATGGGTTATTAATTTAAAGCCAAGGGATATAAAGAAATTCGATGGTGCCGACGGCGAGACTCGAACTCGCACGACTTTCGTCACTGCCCCCTCAAGACAGCGTGTCTACCAATTTCACCACGTCGGCATTTCTTGGCCTGCCAGGTTTCCACTTGGCAGACTTGCAGCACACTCGATTACTTCGGAATTGCGCCCGATTTATCCGATCCATTGACAGGAATGGCCGGTGCAACCGGTTGCGGCACAACTGGTTGCTGAACCAATGGCTTGATCTCGGTTACATGCTTCTGACTGGAAAAATAAGTCAGCGCAAGACTGGTTACAAAAAACAATGTTGCAAGAATTGCAGTTGCACGCGACATGAAATTGGCCGACCCGTTTGCGCCAAACAGACTGCCCGATGAGCCGCTACCGAATGCCGCCCCCATATCCGCGCCTTTGCCGTGCTGTAACAACACCAAGCCAACAACTGCGGCAGCAACCAGGGTATGTATGATCCAGACCAGAAATTCCATTATTTCAACCTTACGCCGCTCGGCAAATGGCCAAAAACTCGTCAGCGACCAGAGCCGCACCACCAATCAGGCCACCGTCAATATCCGGCTGGCCGAGCAATTCGGCTGCGTTGGCCGCTTTCATGCTGCCGCCATACTGAATGATCAGGTTTTCAGCAACAGCCGCATCCAGAGCGCGTACTTTGGCGCGGATGAAAGCATGCACAGCCTGCGCCTGCTCCGGGCTTGCCGTTTTGCCGGTGCCGATGGCCCATACCGGCTCATAGGCAACTACAGATTTTGCCAGGGAGGCTACGCCGCACTTGGCGATCACGGCATCCATCTGCCTGGCTACGACCGTTTCGGTAATTCCTGACTCTCGCTCCTCGAGCGATTCGCCAACGCACAAAATCGGGGTCAGGCCGGCAGCTTGCGCGGCGGCGAATTTCTCGGCCACCAGGGTGTCACTTTCGCCATAAATGGCTCGCCGCTCGGAATGACCCACGATAACGTAAGTGCAAGCAAAGTCATTCAGCATGCTGGCTGAAACTTCTCCGGTGAATGCACCTTTGACCTGTTGGCTGACGTTTTGAGCACCCCAGGCGATAGAACTGCCGGTAAGTTTGGCTTGCGCCTGAGCGAGGTAGGGAAACGGTACACAAACCGCCACGCCTGCCTTGACGCTGCCCATGCCTGCCAGCAATCCGGACAGCAAAGCTTCGTTTTCAGTCAGACTGCCGTGCATTTTCCAATTGCCGGCGACTAGTTTGCGACGCATCAGGTTACCCCTTCAAAAAAGACCGCGAAGTCTAATCAGGAAGCAGTAACGGGTCAACCCTCAAAATCCGCTCAGAGCATGAAAAAGCCCGCCAAGCGGCGGGCTCTGTCTGGGCCTGTTGACTACCTCAGTATTTGTATGCGTTTCCTTTGTAGAACTTCTTGAAGGTATTGGTGACCATGCCATCATCCTTGATACGCTGATACTCGCCGTTATCACCCGGGACAACCTTGGTGCAGCGCTCGGGTTCTGTCGGGAATTGGGTGCAGAAATTATTGTCCGCGACTTTCCATGTACCTTGACGGCGTTTCTTGTTGTCCAGAACCTGAACCAGTTTTCCATCGAGGGCGTAGTAAGCGGTGTAGTTCTTGCCAAGGGAGTCGGCAAAACCGGCTGCGGAATTGCCTGAGACCAGTGCTTTGATCTGGTCGCCTGTGAGCGGTGTAGCGGCGCTGGCCATGCCGGATGCAAGCAGCAGGCAAAGCAGGGTTAGACGTTTCATTAGAATCTCCTCAAGTGTTGAAAAATTGCGGCATGTTTGGGTTGGGAAGCGAGCGATGCCGTCACGCCCGCAAGCTGGAGTCATGCTGTTTGCAAGTTAGGCATTCGACTCTGCGAGGGTGTCAGTTGAAGCCGCTTTACCAGTGTCAGAAGCACTTGCAGCGTTTTCAATTGAATAAGCAGGAATGGCAGCAGGAACAGATAGTGCGCCGGGGTCCACATCGAGATCAGCGTGTTGCCGAGCAGACCGAACTTGACCACGAACAGGCCGAAAACAGGCAGAGCGACACCGGGACAGACCAGCGCATAGGTGGTTGCATGCACCTTGTCGCCATAGATGAAATCCTTGAAATAATTAAGCCGCTTCATCACGGTGAAGCCGATCAGGCCGAATATCACCTGGATCGAGAAAATTGCCATCAGTACGATGTAGATCTCGGCTGAGCTGGTATGGCCGCCAAAAGCTTCGCCCATGCCGTGTGAAGTGCGCATGAAGGTGATGCCGAGCAGCGTCGTGATCGGAATCATCAGCCACAGGCTGGGTGCTGCCTCGGGCCGGATACCATGAGTCAGCATGGTATGGAAGCCGATCACCAGCATTACCACTATCAACAGCGCCGCCGAAGTGGCAAAGAAGGAAGACAGCGCGATGGCTACCGCAATCACTTCGCGGACATGACTCATTGCGGCAGGGGCGGCAAGTCCTACGGCGATCATCGAAAGCGCGAAGATCGACACCATCGGCGCCAGGCTGTTGTTCTGCTCGAAGCTGTAACCCTTGTGCAGCAACATCCGCACGAAGTAATCACCCAGAATGCGCAGCGCATAAACACCTATGGATACAAAGGCAAGCATGGCCAGCGGGAACATGTACTCGATCACCTCCCACAAGCCTGGAATCAGCAGGGAGGAATTGACGAACAGTACATTGACGGTCATCGACATGGTCAACGGCACTACCATCAGGCTGATTTCGGCGCTGGAGTTGCGTAGTTTGTGATAAGCGTCGGTTTTCTTGAACAGACTGAATTCCCGGGTATTCCAGATCATCAACGCTATATGCAGCAGTGACAGGGCGAATACGACGAACAGACACAAGCCGATCCAGAACGCCTTCATGCTTGGCTCGCCAGTCAACACGGGCCAGAGTTGATCAAAGGAAATGATGCCGCTCTCATGCGGCAATAAAAAGTTCAGATACAGGAAGAATGAAATGGCCAGGCCCCCCGACCCAAGCGCACCCAGGTGATACATGGGGACATACTTTTCATGCAAATTCGTACGGATCATCTTTCTCTCCTCACTACACGTTGAATGTACGACCAGAGTTTCCCCGGCCGACTCTTCAGCAGAATCGGGGCATGCTCAGGCTGCCCCGTCCTGTCTTAGCCGAGCGTGTCCGCCCAGATATTTTCGAACCAGGCAAGGTTGTAAGCGAAGTTGATCTCATCGCTTTCAGCCGAAGCGCCCCCGCCTGGCTGGCGGATGTAGGCTTCCTTGTCCGGGTCGTATCGCATGACCACGGCAATCGGGCCGGAGGTGCTGTCGGAGGTTGCAGAGTAGCTGGTGCTGCCGATCACCGGATATGGATTGGGTTCGCGGTTGTTGAAAATCTCGACCAGTGCGGCGGCGCAAATCTTGGCCTGGTTGTTGGAGACATGGCCTGACTTGGGCATGTTGGAAGCCACGGAATCTCCCAGAACATGCACGAAGGGAACATTGGGTGCTTCGTAGGTGACGCCATTGACCGGGCACCACACGCCAGCGCTGTCGGTTCTTACGCCAGCCTTCTCGCAGATCGCACTCGCGCGCTGTTTGGGGACGATGTTGATGACGTCGGCTTTTACATCCTCGAATTCACTGGTGACCACCATGCTGTTGTGATCGACCTTGGTAACCAGGTTGTAGGGCCGGTGATCGATCATGCCAGGGTAGAATTTTTTCCATGCTGCTTTGAACATCGGCCCTTTAGAGACCACGTCGATGTGGCCGTCGAGCATGATGATCTTGGACTTCGGCTTGTGCTGCTTGAAATAGTGCGCGACCAGACTGGCGCGCTCGTAAGGTCCGGAGACGCAGCGGCCGGGCGGCGGCGGGCTGGCGATGACAAAGACACCGCCATCGGGCATGGCCTCAAGTTGCTTGCGCAAGGCGAGTGTCTGCGGACCGGCTTTCCATGCATGCAGAACCTTGCCGGCGGCCTCGCCTTCGGCATACCCCTCGATCTGATCGGTCATGAATTCTATGCCGGGTGCGAGAACCAGTCGGTCATAACTGATTTTCTGGCCCTTGCCGGTGGTTACCACGCGCTTGTCCGTATTAACGCCGACTGCCGTGTCCTGCACCATTTTGATGCCGTATCCGGGCAGATTCGAGTAGCTTTTGACGATTTCATCCATAGAGCGGATGCCGCCAATAACCCAGTTCGACATCGGGCAGGAATAAAACTGGGCATTGGGTTCGATCAGCGTGACTTCGATGTTGGAGTCCCACAGGCGCAGATATTTGGCACACGTCGCGCCACCAAAACCGGCGCCCACAACTACGACATGCGGTTTGCCCTTTTTTGCAAATGCGGTTTGTGGTGCCAAAGCGGCGGCAAAACCCGCGCCAGATAACTTCAGAAAATCTCGGCGATTCAAGGTCATTTATTGTCTCCTCGGACCTGGGTTATTTGATCGCGGCAAAGTATGCGGCGAGCGCTTCATATTCAGAGTCGGTGTAGCCGAGTGCATATTTCTGCATCACGGTTGACTCACGTTTGCCGGATTTATAGTCACGCATGGCTTCGGACAGATATGCCTTGTCCTGGCCCGCCAGGCTGGGAATTGCGCCATTGCTCTTTCCGTTCGGACCGTGGCAGATAAAGCAGGTAGCCGCGATAGTCTTGGTGTGGGCGGCACAGACGCTGGCCGGGTTTTCCCAACCTGCAATCAGACAGGGCGCTGCTTCAGCGGCGATGGATGAGGTGGACAACATCATTGAGGAAAATATCAGGGCTGTTCCACTTGCCCCGAAAAACAGCTGCTTCATGGTCATGGTTTGCTCGCTCTCCAGATTGATGGACTTTTTCGCTGCCCCGCTTCTGGTTTCTGGCGGGGACTTTTTTAACAACGGCGCAGACTATCAACCCGTACAAACGAACCAGCGAGAACCATCAAATTTCTTGATTTCGATCAAATAGAGCTGCTTATCCATGCTCTTTGGAATCACGCATGCTTGTGATTTCCGTCAACTTGTCTCCATCCTCAATAATGATCTGGGCGCCATGCATACTGATCAGGCCCTGTTTGTCGAGAAAGCTGAGTACGCGCGAGAACGTTTCCTGTGTCAGGCCCAGTTTCGCGGCGATATCCTGCTTGCGGGCTGGCAGATGGAAATTGAAGGAGAGTGTTTGCGGATTCGGTTGGTGGCGCATCAGGAAACAGGCCACCCGTTGCACACTCGATCGCTGCGCACAAATTTCCATATCTCGCAGGGTTTCCATCAGCCTTTGCGATACGCGTTCAAGTGTCTTGCTGGCAAGTGTGGAATGCTTCCCGAGTTCCTGGCGATAGACCATCGCGTCAATGGCCAGCAGATGGCTGTCCTTGCAGGCAATCGCGTGAAAAGGACAGACCTCGTTCAGAACCAGGCACGATTCCCCGAGGCTATCTCCCTGATGCACCAAGGCAACCACGCGTTCCATGTTATTCGGCAGCGGAATGTACAGACGCACCAAGCCGCTGACCAGGACGTAGAGGTGTTCGAGGGCTTGGCCTTTGTTTGCAAGTACACCGTTCTTCGGAACGCCAATCATCCTTGCTCCAAGTGCAAGACGATCGAGAACCTCGGTCGGCCAGCCTTCAAAATAGGACAGCCGGCTCATGGTCTCCGGAATCAAGGCAAATGACAGGGGTAGTCTGGTCATGGGAATTCCTTCCATGAATATTTCATCAGAAAACGCGGATAAACCGAGTTGACCAAGTCTCGGATTGACCTGGCATTACTGTGTGCGGATCCCGAACAGTTTCAGTTCAAACGCCAAACTGATTTCTGGAGATTGCCGCAACTTGAACCGCCCCCTGAAGGCTCGCCCCGGGATCGTGCAACGGCAGGCGCCGTCGGCTTGAATTCAAACAAAATACTGAAGCGTTTCATCTGACTCTCCATCCATGTCCTGGGAATTTTTTATTTCGGCCTGCAGGCCTGACGGACATTGGAGGTCGTTTGCAGCCGACGAACTCCAGATCCGGCAGGCATCAAGGCCTAGCCAAAAGACGTGGACATCCTTATATCAGAATATTAGAAAATTGCAATATTGATTGACCAAACCTGACTATGAAGGAGACAGGTGTTGGAGAGGTAACCGAAGGCTGCACTGGCCAGGAAGTCAAGGGGTAGCAACCGTGCCATAACGGGACCAGATGCCACCCAAGGATCAGAGGTCGATGCCCTTTTGCGCTTTCACGCCGGCCCGGTAGGCGTGCTTCACGTCCAGCAGTTCGCTTACGGTATCTGCGGCATTTCGCAAGGCATCTGTTGCTGAACGACCGGTAACCACGACATGCTGCATCGCCGGACGGGCGGCAATATCGGCCTGAACCGCCGCGCTGTCGAGCCAGCCGTAGCTGAGCAGATAGGTCAGTTCGTCGAGCACGACAAGGCCGAGTTCGGGGTTGCGCAACATGTCGCGTGCCACCGCCCAGCCGCGTTGCGCGGTGGCAATGTCCCGCTCAAGGTTTTGCGTGTCCCAGGTGAAACCTTCACCCAGCACATGCCATTCGACGCCTGGCTGGCGACTGAAAAAGGCTTCCTCGCCGGTATCGGTGCGCGCCTTGATGAACTGCGCGACACCCACTTTCATGCCGTGGCCGAGGGCGCGCGCGACCATGCCGAAGGCGGATGAGGACTTGCCCTTGCCGTTGCCGGTCAGCACCAGCAACAGGCCTTTTTCGTTGTCCGCCTGGGCGATGGCGGCGTCGATCACGGCTTTCTTTTTTGCCATGCGCGCGGCATGGCGAGCCGATCGATCGTCGTCAGGCATGCCGGGCCAGTTGCGGATGCCGAAGGGCAAGCGCATGCGCGGCGGCGGCGACTGCCAGATACATCAGTGTGGAGCCGAAGAAGGCGGGGGCGTAGTCGATGAAGGTCTGAGCAAACTGTGCCAGGCTGGTCTCCGCGACACGACCGCCGAACCAGTAGAACGCGCCGTTGGAGATGGCGAACGCGGTCAACGTCGAAACCGCGCCGGCGCCGGCCAGACGGGCAAGTCCAGCCAGATCGTTGCCGGCGCGGCGCGCCAGCCAGCGGCCGCCGAACCACAATGCGGCATAGGCCGGGAGCATCGCGGAATAAGCCGGCGTCAGGCAGTAACCGGAGACGCCCATCCAGCCAACCGAGGCGACGTCAATGCCGACGGCGCCGGCAAGCAAGGCAAGGAACCAGCCCGGTGACAGATAGAAGCCGGCGATGAAGAAGATCGCCCAGGACGCGTCCGGCAGATGCAGCGTGTCGCCAAAGTGATGCAAGCGGGTGGCGAGCATGACTGCGATCAGGCCGAGGCCGATGAAGCTTTGGGTGCGGGGTGAACAGGTGGAACAGGGATTCATGCTATTTCTCCTTGGTGAGATGCGTATGGAGTGGTGTTCGGGATTTCATGGGCATTGTAATGCCTTGCCACCACTCACTTGCCGGGACTCCAACGCAAGCCGACGAACAATGACCGGCCGGGCACGGCGTAATCATTGAAAGGCGCCAACGTGCTTCGCACTACTGTGTAATCCTTGTCGAAAATGTTGCCAAGCCTGGCCTCCAGCTTCCAGTTGTCGTCAATGCGGAAATTCGCATCCAGGTCCATGACGGCATAACCCGGTAGTTGCTGCGTGTTCGTGCCGTTGTTGTATCTGACGCTGGTAGCCTGCATGCGCCCGCCCAGATCAAAGCGACCAAAATCGCGACGAACTTCGGCGGTTCCGGTGCGAGGCGCCCGACGCTGCAAGGTGTTTCCCGTGGCGTCATCTTTCGCGCTGAGTACATCAAAGCCCAATCTCCAAGACCACAGAGCCGTTTTGGCTCCATAGTCAACCGAAACCCCTTTCAGCGTTGCCGAATTCACGTTACCCATCGTGCCGATGAAGGTGGGCGCAGTGCCAGGCACAAAGTCGATCAGGTTGCTGACCTTGTTGTGAAATACGGCAACATTTGCGCGCACTTCATCTGCTGCATAGGACAGACCGATCTCGCGATTACGTGCTTTCTCGGGTTGCAGGTTTGGATTTCCCTGGAAGAAATTGACTGCATCCAAAGGCCAATAGAGGTCATTGAAAGATGGCGCATGAAATGCTGATCCGTAAGAAACACGTGCAGTCCAGGCGTCACCTAACCGGTAGCCATATCCGACAAAGCCGCTATCGTGTCCGCCAAGTCCTGAAATGCTGTCATGTCGGCCGCTGGCCTGAATCGAGTGAACGCGAAATCTGGCCTGATAACCAAGAGAGATTGAGTTGGTGGTTTGTTCGGATACAACAAACGGCTTGCTTGAGCCCACATGAATGACCCGGTGTTCACCAGTCAACGCCAGCAGACCGCCTAAAGCCTTGAGATTGTTTTGCCAAACAAACTGGTCCTGGCGGGTTTGATATTCGTCTGCTGTGACGATGCCTGTCACTGGATCAAGCAGCCAGTTCTTGGCAAAGTCGGAGCTCTGTCCAAGTTGAACACGGGTGTCCAGGATATCGTTAAGCCGGTACTTGACACTCGCCTGCATGACCTCAAGCCGCTGTAGATTGCGGTTATCGTAATTCGTCGTGCAGGTGACAAAAAAAGCATCGCAATTGGTTGCGTCGTAATGCTTCGAGTTCTTTGAATGGAAGATCTGAGCTGCAAGTTCCAGGTCTTGAGAAACCCGATGCGACAGATTGGCGCTGGCATTTTCGTTGGCGTAAGCGTCGCGGTCCGGGTTATACATATCGAACAGCCCGCCTTTGGGTGCCTTGATGGAACTGAAGCCATCGCTTTGTTCCAGTCCTGCTCGCAGATTGAAGCGGGTATCTCCGATCTGCCCGCCATATCCGACAGAGGCGATGTTCGTGCGGAAGCTGCCCGTACCCAGGAAGACACTTGGTGCAGGTTTTCCGGAACCTTGAACACTGAACAATTGAATGACGCCCGACAAGGCGTCTGAACCGTACAGACTGCTCACGGGACCGCGGACAACTTCGATACGCTCGATCTGTTCCACTGGAATCACATGAATCGCGGTCGTTCCGACTGTGGCGGAGGAAAAGCGCATGCCATCAAGGAATACCGCGACATGACCCGCATTCCCCCCGCGCACGGAGAGAGTGGGTATGTCCCCGCGTCCGCCCGCAGTAGTGAGCTGGATACCTGGGAGCGTACCGAGCTGGTCTGGTAGTGCGACGTGATCCATATGTTCGATGGCAGCACGATCTAGCACGGAAACGTCACTCAGACTGTCCCGGATCGGCGTCGGAATTCGCGTCGCGGTGACCACGATTTCATCCAGCAGAGGGGTTTGTTGCGCCTGAACCGGCAGCGTGAACAGGCCGGCAATGAGCGCGGCCAGGGTATTGCGTGACATGGTGATGCTTCCTTTTTCGTTCCCGGCGACCCCGCGGGGAAATTCATGAAAAACGCGGGCCGAAAAAGGGTTGTGCAACCTCGATCGAAATACTGGCAACCGCCCTCCGCGGCCCGCGTGCTTCTTCAGGCCGGTCTCCGGGCTCGCGCATGAGGTTTTCCGCCTTCCCATCCTTGCCGGACAGTGGCTGGGTGAAAAACCCTTGAGCGCTTACCGTTGCGGGGGCAGCACAGGCATTGGGATCGAATCCCGCACCTGTTTCCCGTTTCACTTCCTTGCGGAAGCACCTGAAGCGGGCGCGAGTTTACCCGATCAACGCTGGTAGTTTCCGCCGGACTTGAGCAGGCGCAGCAGCGTCGGCAAGTCGCGGTTTTCGCCCACCAAGCAGAGGTAATGGAAGAACAGTTCACGGTGGTAGCCGCCAGCCAAACGAGCCTGAATCAGTTCCCATTTGGCAAAGCGGTTGCGCGACCAGTCACCGCTGGCGCGGCCAAACGCATACAGCTTGCGTTCGCCGGTTTCGCACCTCATGCCCTCAAAGGTGACGTTTTCCGCACCGGAAGGCGTGCGGATGATGGCGGTATAGCGCACGACGCCATCTTCGCCGGACGAAAGCGAAGCGGCATCAATGAACAATTTGTTGCGCGTGGAAGAATCAAGTTTGATATCGATCAGATTTTCGGGCTTGGGTGGGGCTGGCATCTGCGCCTGTATTTCCTTCCAGGCTTTGCCATTTTCCTCGAAGTCGACTTCGAATTTGCCCCAGTCAGGTTGCGCCAACGGGTTCGCATGCGGCGCAGCAGGGGCAATCAGCGAAATCGTGGCAACAAAAGCGAGGGCGAGTGAACGGCGCATATCTGTCTCCTGAGGGGAGCCCATGATAACGCGATGCGGTTCAGGCCAAATCGGAGACCAGCGCGGCACGCACATTTTCCGGCACTTCCCGGTGTGCCAGGCAGACAGGGAGATCGACCCCGGCATGGAGGTGCGCGCCGCTTACAGCCGCAGCCCGCATCGTCGGAGTCAGTTCGAAACGCATGAAATGTACCGATGCGGTCTTGTCCGGCGCGCTGCGGTCGAGGTCTTCGTTGGCGATGGCATAGACAGGGTCGAAGCCTTCGACCTGCATCCACACCGTCTGTTCGATGCCGAGCATTTGCGCCAGAGCTTGCTTGCGCTCGAACTCGTCGGCGTACTCGATCATGAACGTGGCTTTCCAGTTGTGGCCGTCAGGAATCAGCGCACCATAGACATCGAGTTCCTCCTGAATGCCGGCAGCTTCGAAGATGCGTTCAATGCGCAGCATTTCCTGAATCTGATACTGCACCGTCAAGACATCCTCGAAGTAGAGCGTGATGTGCGCGTCCAGCGCCAGTCGGCGATTCTTCTTGTGTGCGATGACCTTGCGTCGGAAGTCGGCGCGGACCTCGGCATATTTTTCCAGGCTAAACAGGTCATTGCGGGTCAGTTTGTGCATGGCGCGTCCTTCAGATGCCGTAGGCCTTGCGCAGCAGCGTCATCGGATGCTCCGGCGCGCGGCCATCCTTCATCGCGTTTTCGATGTGATGCCCGGCCATCGCGCAGTCGCTGCCGTAATGATCCGCCTTGGCCTGTTGCACGCGGCCGACCACCGGTTTGACGATCTTCATTGCGTACTGGTGCGACTCCTTCTTCACCGCGTAAGTCCCGTCGTGACCGGAACAGCGCTCGATCACGTCGATCACCGTATCCGGTACCAGCGCCAGCGCCTCGCGCGTCTTCTGGCCGATGTTCTGCACGCGCTGGTGGCAGGCGGCGTGATACGCGACCTTGCCAAGACTGGTTTTGAAATCGGTCTTCAACTTGCCTTCCTTGTGCCGCAGCATCAGATACTCGAACGGATCGAAGAAGGCGTTCTTCACTTTCAGTACATCCGGATCGTCGGGGAACATCAGCGGCAGTTCCTGCTTGAACATCAGTACGCAGGAAGGGATCAGTGCGGTGAGATCCCAGCCTTCATCGACCAGTCTGGCGAGTTGCGGAATGTTGGTATCTTTAGCGGCGATCACCGCTTCCAGGTCGCCCAGTTCCAGCTTGGGCATGCCGCAGCAGCGCTCTTTTTCCGCCAGCGTGATCGGGATGCCGTTGTGTTCGTACACGGCGGCGAAATCTTCGCCGATGCCGGGCTCGTTGCGGTTCATGTAGCAGGTGGCGAACAACGCGACCTTGCCTTTGCTGCGGCCGGCCGGCTCGCCTTCGACTTTCCAGGTCTTGCGCGTCAGGCGACTGCGCAGCGGCTTGCTGTGGAATTCAGGCAACCAGGCGTCGGCGTGAATCTCGGCGACCGATTCCACTGCCTTGCGCACCGGCTTCATCTGGTTGACCGCGTTGACCACCTGCGCCACCACCGGAATGCCGGCCAGGCTACCGACCAGGTCGGTGCTGGTCAGCACGCGGTCGCGAAATTTAGTGTCGCCATGTTTGAACTTGTAGACCTTGGCGCGCAGCATCAAATGCGGGAAATCGAGGTTCCATTCGTGCGGCGGCACATACGGGCATTTGGTCATGTAGCAGAGGTCGCACAGATAGCAGTTGTCGACCACCTGCCAGTAATCGGTTTTGGCGACGCCATCGACTTCCAGCGTGCTGGAGCCATCGACCAGATCGAACAATGCAGGAAACGATTGGCACAAGCTGACACAGCGGCGGCAGCCGTGGCAAATGTCGAACACCCGCTCCATTTCCTTGAACAGGGATGCTTCGTTAAGGAAATCGGGATTGCGCCAATCCAGCGGATGACGCGTGGGGGCTTCGAGACTGCCTTCGCGAACGGCCATGGGCGACTCCGGTATCGACGTGAAAAAACCGCTTGCGGGTCGCGTGCTTATTCGCCCCACAAGCGGAGCCGCCTACTGGCCCAGCGTATCCAGCGCCTTCTGGAAGCGGTTGGCGTGCGAGCGCTCGGCCTTGGCCAGCGTTTCGAACCAGTCGGCGATTTCCTCGAAGCCTTCTTCGCGCGCCGATTTCGCCATGCCCGGGTACATGTCGGTGTACTCGTGGGTTTCGCCGGCGATGGCGGCTTTCAGGTTGTCGCCGGTGGGGCCGATGGGCAGCCCGGTCGCCGGATCGCCGCTGGCTTCCAGATATTCCAGATGGCCGTGCGCGTGGCCGGTTTCACCTTCGGCAGTGGAACGGAACACGGCGGCGACATCGTTGTAGCCCTCCACGTCAGCCTTGGCTGCAAAGTAGAGATAACGGCGATTGGCTTGCGACTCGCCCGCGAATGCGGCCTTCAGGTTGTCTTCGGTCTTTGAGCCTTTGAGTTGCATGGGTTGCTCCTTGTCTCGTCATTGAAGTTCTACCCTGGCAGGAAACCCGCGCCAGGGATGCGGGTTTGTTTAGACTTGATCCAATTACGGAGCTGATTTTTAGAGTTCCCGAGTGATTCTGTCAACCTTGCAGTCAATTCAATTTTGCCCGAAAAAAACGGCACCCGAAGGCGCCGTTCAAGTCCGGTTTCAGTCTCTGCCAGTTGGTCAGAAATCCTTGGTGAAGACCGTATCGCCTACCGCAACTGCACGCGTTCCATTGCTGGCGACACTGCTCAGGAATTTCATTCCGTTGCCCGTGGCGATCTGCTGATCCACTGCCCAGGTGACTCCATCGGTGGAAGTCAGGATCAAGCGCTCGCTGACCAATGCATAGGGAGAACCCAATGCGATGAAGCGAGTTCCATCCCAATTCACACCTACGAGCTGGTAGCTGCTGCTGGCGATCGCGCTGGGCAGGGTCTGGAGCGTCCAGGTCTGTCCATCGCTGGAGGTGGCGATCTTGGGCGTAACGCCGACCTGAAGCGGTGCGCTGCTGCCGACGATGACAAACACGCTGCCATTCCAGGTCACGTCGCTGGGAGCAAAGCCGGCGGGGGCGGTCACGCGAGTCCACGCTCCCCTGTTGTTGGAGGTGTAGATCAGCGCAGCAGGCGTCATGGCGTTGTCGTAGCCCACCGCGACACGGACTGTTCCAGATGAGGCCACGCCCGACAGTCTGGCGGAGCCTAACCCGCCAGGTTGTTCGCTGGTCCACGCCACGCCGTCCGTAGAGTAGAAGACATAGCCGGGGCCGACGACTGTAATCCCGGCGCTGTCGGTGGTGACGTCCAACAGTGTGGCCCCGATATAGGTGCCTGATGCGAGGCTCGCGCGGGTCCAGGTAATCCCGTCCGGTGAAGTGGCCAAAAGCGGAGGGATGCTGTTGTTGATGACGGAACGATCGCCTACAGCGATGAATCGGTTGGTTGAGGCGCTCCAGGCAAGGCCGGTCACCTGGTAATAATTGGTGTCAGGTTTGGCGTCGGTTGTGGAAGAACGGGAAGTCCAGGTGATGCCATCGGTAGAGCTGATGATGGTGTTGCCAAATCCCCCCGCAACGAACAGACCGTTACCGTAGGCCACGGCATCCAGACTGAAGGCGGTGCCGGAACTGCGCTGCGTCCAGGTGGCAGTTCCACCGCCACCGCCGCCTCCCGACGAAATTACAGTGAAGATCGCGGTCGAACTCACCTCACGCTGAGTCAATCCATTGGTGACCTTGATCGCACCGGTCGATGCGCCGGCGGGCACGGTGACCACCAGTTGCGTGGCGGTTGCGCTGGTTACAGTGGCAGGCACATTGTCGGCAAAAGTCACCAGCATGTGGAAGGGATCGGGATCGAAGTTGGTTCCCGTGATGGTGACTGTGGTGCCGGCCGCGCCGCTTGCCGGGCTGAATCCTGTGATCGTTGGTGGCGGCGTCAAGAACCGTTGATGGTTTGTCGACAGCGCATTTGCCAATCCTGCGGGCGGGGTAATGGTCGGATTCTGGGCTGCATTCAGCAGAGCGGGGTAGGTTGTGCCGGCCGATGCGAGTGCCAGTCTCAGTGCTTCCAGAATGTCGTCGTGCGCATTGCCGCTGGCAGCGTTGAAGGCGACTGTCAGTGGATCGACACCATCCAGCGCCGCCAGGCCAAGCGCAGTGCGCACATTGCCTAGCGCGGCGTTGACTGCATTGGCGGTGATCAGCTGGAGGGCGTTCGCGTTCAGGCCGGCAAACCAGGTTGCTGGCGCCTGGCGGGCCAGATTGGCGACGATGAGATCAGTCAGCGGAGTGATGTTGACCGTGCCGGGTTGCAGCGCGATGGAGTGATAAACCTGTCCGGGAGGCAAATCGCCGCCGCTGACTTCAACCGCGCACGGCAGCGTGTGGCCTGAAAGAGTGACTTGCCAGGCGCCGGTGTTGCGGGTGCTGTCCGTCAGTGCCGCGCCCCCGGCGCACCTCACATTTACCGTGCCGCCATTGATTGGCGCGCCGATGGCTGCTGTGCCGCTTAGCGTCGTCGCAGCCGTCGTGGTGCCATCACTCAGGCAGCCAGTCAGCATGACGAGCAGCGACATGATGTAAACGGGTTTCCAGAGCCGGTTGAGCAAGACCACGATAATCTCCTCGAAAATAAAATGGTTCGGTGGACGGAAAACGGTATGGATTCTGCAATGTCCGGTCAGCGGTTGAATACCCCGCGTTCGCGGGGGTATCACTCAGTCAAAGTTCCTGAAGTCGATAATCTGATGCGCCGCCAAACCGGGCTATCCAGACTTGCCTTGAGGCAATGAAGTCGTTGATTCATGTTTTGAAAATGAAATACACCGCGCCCAGCAGACAACAACCTGCCCAGAGGTAATTCCAGGTCATCGGCTCCTTCATGTAGAACACCGCGAACGGCACGAAAACCGCCAGCGTGATGACCTCCTGGATGATCTTCAGTTGCGGCAGCGTCAGCAGCGTGAAGCCGATGCGATTGGCCGGCACCTGCAACAGGTATTCAAACAACGCCACGCCCCAGCTCGCCAGCGCTGCAATCCACCAGGGAGTGGTGTTGAGGTGCTTGAGGTGCGCGTACCACGCCACCGTCATGAACAGATTGGACAGAACCAGCAGGACGACGGTCTGGAGAACCGTGGTGTTGAGCAGAAGTTGCATGGGGCAGCGAGCAGTGATGGCCTGCTGATGATAAAACAGCCCGAATGTGTCAACGCGCTTGGCGCAAAACCGATAAACCGTTTGCTGCGACGAGAGCTGACAGGGTGTCGAAAAACGTTCCGTCACCTCGGCGAATGCCGGGCTGACGGTTTTTCCAGGAATTTCGCGATTTTCGACACCCTGCTAAACCCGGAAACCTGCGACCAGATTGTTTAGCTGTCCCGCCAGGCTGGAGACTTGAGTTGCGTTCTGACTGGTTTGCCGACTGGCGCTGGCGTTGGTTTCAGTCATCTGAGCGATTTGTTCGACTCGGTTGGCGACATCTCTGGCCGCAGCGCTTTGCTCACGCAAGGCCAGATGGATTTCATTCACCGACCGCACCACCTCGCTGGTACGTTGTTCGATCTGATTGATTGATTCACCGGCCCGCCGGGCCAGTTCCTCGCCCTGGTTGGCGCGCGCTACATCGCTTTCCATGGCATCCATCGTGCGGCGAGTGCCGCTCTGGATGCGCTGGATCATGTCGCCGATCTGTTTGGTGGAAGACGAAGTCCGCTCTGCGAGTTTGCGGACTTCGTCAGCCACGACGGCGAAGCCGCGTCCCTGTTCGCCGGCACGCGCAGCCTCGATTGCGGCATTGAGTGCGAGCAGATTGGTTTGATCGGCAATTTCCCTGATCACGTTGACGATGCTGGTGATGTCGGCCGACAAACCGCCCAGCTCGGCAACGATGATGGAAGACTGCCGAGCGCCCTCGGCGATGGCTGCCATCTCTGATGCCGCGCTCAGTGTTACTTCGCGGCCATCGCGGGAAGCTTCACCGGATCGCGTGGCCAGATCGTGCGAAATCGTGGCGTGCTCATGCACCTGATCAATGGAAACAGACAGCTGTTCCACGGAAGCGGCCATGCCGGTAGCGGATTCCGCCTGTTTGTTGCTTGCCCCAGCCACCTTGGCGCTGGCGCCGGCGAGTTCGCCCGACATGGTTTCGAGCGAACGCGCGCCATCGCGTACCTGGCTGACAACATTTCGCAAGCGCTCCTGCATCAGCGCCAGGCTATTCAGCAGATCGCAGATCTCGTCACGTCCGGTTGCCACGATGTCGTGGGTGAGATCGAAGCCCGCCACGGTCTCGACCGCCGTGCGTGCGGCGGCCAGTTGGCTGCCAAGACGGCGATACATGACCAGAGTGGTTGCTCCAACCAGGATGAAAACGATGCAAAACAGGCCGATCACCATCCAGGTCAACCGCATGGCGCTCTGGTTCGCCGCCTCGAAAGACGCGCTTACCGCTCCCTGGTAGTAGGGCATGAAAGCTTCCATCGGCTTCACGACATTGCCATGAACTACCGGCCATTCGTCTTCCAGAATGCGCTTCACGGTGTCCATATCGTCGGCCTGATAGGCCGCCAGCAGGCGGGACATCAAGGTTTCCAGGCCAGGCATTCCCTTGTCCATTTTCTCCAGTCGAGCCTTCTCCTCCTGGGGCAGCACCTGGCTGGAGGCGATGCGTCGAAAATCGGCCCACTCCCTGGGCAAGGCGGCCT
Organism: Tepidiphilus sp. J10; assembly: GCA_945897955.1. Classification (GTDB taxonomy): domain Bacteria; phylum Pseudomonadota; class Gammaproteobacteria; order Burkholderiales; family Thiobacillaceae; genus PFJX01. The sequence goes on from CAMDGQ010000003.1 coordinate 19,347, forward strand.
GCGATTCTTTCAGGTGATTTGCCGACCCGACCGTTGGCAACTGCTCCAGCGCCACTCCTGCAATACGAAAGCGAACCTCCTTTAGTCGTCTTTCTACCGATTGAAGCAGGATCAGCGGCGCCACAGCCTGGCTGTTCACAACGCTCAAGCGATCCGCCCCGTTGCGCGCAGCGTGGATGGCCAACCCACCCAGGGCCAGAAGGGATACCAGGGTCACTATCGCCAGCAATACCAACTGACCACGCAGGGTGTGAATCATGCTCATCTCCTTTGTTGTTATTTGGCCTGCAGCGAATTACTCGGTTGGCAACCCCTTGGCTTCCCAGGCCGGCAATCCATCGCGGAACCAGCTTACTTTCTTGTAACCGGCCTTGATTGCCGCATCCGCGCCCTTATAGCCGCGCCAGCAGGGCGAGCCATTGCAATAGAACACCATCGCCTTGTTCTTGTCGGCCGGCAGCTTGGTGAGATCAAAGGAGTCCTTCGGATCCAGCTTGCCCACTTTCTTGTGTACTTCCTTGAACACCACGTTGATTGCCCCCTTGATGTGTTTCTCGGCGTATTCGGCGGCAACACGCGCATCAACGAAGACCGCACCCTTGTCAAACTGGGTCTTGGCCTGATCAACACTCACAAAAGTGCCGCCGGGAATCGAGTTGGGGGTTTCCTCGACAGCAAGCGCCTGGCCGGAAGCGAAAGCCAGGGATGCGGCAATAAACAGGGAAAGCGGATTTGCGTTCATGGATGTCTCCTTGGTTGTCTTGGGATTCCTCATGTGAGGAACATCACCCTTTTCGGACAAGGGATGGAGAACCTTGAAAATTTTTTCAAACGGCTTGCTCGGCTGCGAAAACCGGCTGCCGCCATAGAGGGAAAAGTTCGGGCGAAAATGCTCGAAACTGGAAAACCATGCCGGAATGTTTAGAAGATGACGGCCTTGCTCCACTCGCATAGAGAACGGGTGGAATTGCTTTGACGATCTGCCTGAAAGCGTAATTTACCGGTCGGCTCGCAAGCAATATCCGTTCAGAAGCCTTCGTCCTGCCGCAAATAACGCCACTGGCCCAGCGGCAAGTGTCCCAGGACCACCCGGCCGATCCGCACACGCTTGAGTCCGATGACGGTGAGGCCGACCAGTTCGCACATTCGGCGAATCTGGCGTTTGCGGCCTTCCTTGAGGATGAATCGGAGCTGGTCTTCGTTCTGCCAGGCGACCTGCGCCGGGCGGAGCTTCTTGCCGTCGAGTTCGAGGCCGTGGTTGAGCAGTTTCATGCCCTGGTCGGAGAGACGGCCTTCGACACGCACCAGGTATTCCTTTTCGATGTCGGAGTCGTCACCGATCAGTTGCTTGGCGATGCGGCCGTCCTGGGTCAGAACCAGCAGGCCGGTGGAGTCGATGTCGAGGCGGCCGGCAGGGGCGAGGCCTTTCAGGTGGTTGCCGTTGAAGGCGGGGCCGCCGCTGCCCTGCCAGAAGGCGTCCGGCGTGATCAGCACGACGGCAGGTTTGTAGCCTGGTTCGGGCTGGCCGGAGACGTAGCCGACCGGTTTGTGCAGCAGGATGGTGACGCGCTCATGCTGGGCTTGCTGCGCTTTCCTGGCGAGCTCGATCCTGCAGGCAGGGTCGACCCGCGTGCCGAGTTCGGAAATGCGCTGGCCATCGACGATGACCAGGCCTTGCGCGATGTAGCTGTCGGCTTCGCGGCGCGAGCAGATGCCGCGCTCGGACATCAGCTTGGACAGGCGGATGCCGGATGCCGTGCTGCTGGGCGGAAGATTGCTCATGCCGCTTGCTGATGCACCCAATCCGCGCCCAGGCTGCCCCAGAGATTTTCCAGGTAGGCCGGTGCGCTGACTTCGACCAGCTTGGCGCGCGCCTCGACCAGAAGCGCTTCGCAGTGCGCGATGCCATCCGGCTCGCAGCGGGTGTTGGCCTCGGCGAGGAATCGGGTCAGGTAGTCGACATGGCGCTGGTAGAGGGCGATGTCGCGTTGCTGCTTGATGCCGAGACGTTGCCTGTACCAGTCGCTGGCGAGCAGCGATTCCTTGCTGAAAAGCCGGCGGATGTCGGGATGCGCCAAATCTTTGCCGTCGTACTGGCCTTTGGCCATGATGTGCAGCAGCGCTTGCAGCGGCGGGCAGGCATCCGCGATGGAACCGTCGTCAATATAGCCTTGAGCGACCTTTTCATGCGCTTCGACGATGTGGTTGACGCCATCGACGAAGGCGGCCAGGTTCTGCGACTCCGGGCGCAGCATGGCTTCGTCGAAGACCTGCATCGGGTCGTCGAAGATTTTCCCCAGCACGGCGTGCATGAACCGCGGGCTGATGCGGTAGCCGAGGCGGCTGGCCAGCACGGGTTTGCCTTTGAACTCGAAGTCCTGCACTTTTTCCAGATAGCCTTTCTTGATCATCCAGCTCGCTTCGCGCTGTTCCGGCGACAGTCGGCACCAGATTTCCGGCATCAGGAAACTGATGTCGTGATCGACCCGGCGGTTGGGGCCGATGTGGCCGGCGGCGGTGGTGTAGCCGTCATGGCCGCACAGGATGAACGAGACCAGTGCGTTGTTGAGGTCGGCGGTGGCGCACAGCGCGTTGAACGGCCCCTTGGTCAGCGCGCCTTCCGAGCCGGCGCCGGTGGTGGAGGGCGATTTGCCGGACAGGCTGGCGATGAAATCCATGAACAGTTCGGGCAGTTCCTGGTAGTGGATCGGCCCGTAGACTGCCAGCGGCCGGATGCCCGGCTTGGGCGGGTTGTTGCGGCGGCCGGGCAGCATGGTGTTGACCGGCACATGCAGCGGATCACTGGTGCGCATGCGGCGATACAGGCGCGCACCCATGTCGGCGATGTAGCGCTCGATCGGTTTGATCAGGTCGGGCCGGGCCTGCAGGTAGCGCACGTTGGGGCTGGGTTTGCCGTTGACGATGCGCGGATGTGCCGATGAGACGAAATAGCCGTCCTCGCTCGCGGCGGCTTCGATGAAGCGCTGCATCGGCGGGCTGTAGAGGTGGAAGGTGAGTACGTCGTCGACCAGATTGCGGGCGTCGGCGCGGGTCAGCGGCTCGAAGTTGGAAATAAAGTTGTCGTCAAGCGTCAAGTCGAGTTCCGTCTGCGGGTCAAGGCCGCGATATTTGGCGTCGTCCGGGCGCTGGAACAAACGGGTTTCGCAGTTGGCGACGATCTTGCAAGCGGTTTCACGTGCGATGCCGGCCTGGGTGTCACGCAGCAGGCGGGTGGGTACGGTTGCGGAAACGGCGATGTCGTCGGCCAGTTGCACCTTCTGCGCGCCAACGAAGTCCTGCCGAACTTTGTATACGCGCCAGGCGCCGTCTTCCAGGCGACCGACACGCAGGAAACTCGCTTCCAGATGGCGACGATGGAATTTGAGTTCGTGCGCCGGACGACCATCGACCATGTCGACATGGAAATGCTCGCGCCAGTCCGTGCCCCATTCCGGTCGGTAGAAACGCTTGATGACGATGGCCAGCGCGCGGATATGCGGCGGAATCGTTTCCAGCCATGCGTTGTAGGCTTCGGTGTACTCCTCGGATGGCGTCAGCAGGCGGATCACCGAGCCGAGTGTGCGGTTGGGTGCGAACAGGCCGCGCGTATCCATGCCGGTGGCGGGGGGTACCTTGAAGCGGTCGCAGTAGCTGTGTTTCACGAGCGCTTCGACCTGATCCAGGTCTCGCTTCAGGTCTTGCACATAAAACGGGCCGGACAGCAGGGCACTGACCAGTGATTTGGAAATCTCCGATTTGCCGCCGCCGGAGACCGTGCAGGGTTTGTAGCAGAACGCGCCCTCGGCTTCGGTACCGACCAGGCGCCAGCTCGGTGCGTGCGGATGCTTTTCGAGATGCACCTTGAAGCCGCACGGGTAAATGTAGGTGTGCCCGGCGAGCAACTTGAGTTGGCGCAATTCGTTGCTCCAGGCCCAGTTTGCCTGCTGCTCCAGCAAGTCCATGTGCGTGTCTTCCGGCACATAGATGATTTCCGGATGCCGCTTGTCGATGCCGTGTCCTTCCGGGCGGAAGTCGATGTCATCGGCATACAGCCGCATCATGTCCTGCATCGTGTGGCCGTCGGCTAGATAACGTGAATCCAGGCTGTAGCTGTCACCCAGATTGAAGCTGGGGAAGGCCAGCGCGCCGCCGGAATGCTCTTCCTCGGTGCCGCCGAACAGGTTGGCGGCATAGCTGATCTGCGACTTGATTTCCTTCTTGCTGTAGCCGAAGTAGTTGTCGGCAATCAGCGTAACGATGACGCCGTCCATGTCGCGGCAGACGATCTTGAAGGCGCCGCCGTCGTTGTAGCGCTCGTCCTCGCTCTGCCAGCACATGCCGTCGCGACGCTGGCGTTCGGTCGCGTCATCCCAGTGCGGCAGGCCGACTTCCTTCTTCAGCAGGCCGGTCAGATGCGGCGCCAGAATCACGCAGCCGGTATGGCCGGACCAATGTGTCACATCCAGGCCGGCATCGTTCTGCGGCAGATAGGGATCGCCCGCGTTGCCGAAGATGCGTTCGACGAAATCGAGATTGGCGACCAGACCGCCGGGCGCGAAGAACCGCGTCTCCATGCGTTTTTCCGGCATCACGCCCTTGACTTCGGGCGAGACCAGCGGGCGCAGCAGCAGCGATACCCAGAGGTGGGCGCCAGGCTCCTGTTCGGCGGTAAACGGCAACTTGAGCAGCGCATCGGGCGGATTCATCGCCGCGTTGAACAGTGCTGCGAAGGTAGCCGCCGGCACGGCTTTCTTGTCCCACGGAATCGGCAGGCCGCCTTCGACGATGTGAAACACGCCATCGGTGGTGCGCCGATCCTTGCCCGGGTTGTGCAGCACGCCCTGGCGTACGCGATAGGAGGTCAGCCAGTGCGACTGAAACAGGTCACCATCGGCCGGCAGCGAAAGCTCGGCGGCAAGCCCGGCGCGATCCAGCACGAACGGATCGGACGGCAATTGCACTTTGGCGTCGACGCCATTGCGCACCAGGTACGCATTGACGAAATTCTGGATGCGCTGATCGGCCGGGCAGCGGTAACCCTGCAACAGGCGGCGATGCTGGCGGTAGTTGCGCAACAGATCGTCGGCGGTGTCCAGCATGTCGTCCGGGTCGCCCATCCAGCCCGGCTGCATCAGCGAGGCGAGTTGCAGGTTGATCTGGCGCACACGCTTCAGGCGGGCGGGAGAAATCGGCTTGTGCGCCGCTTGCAGGACGCGAGGGAGGTCGTTGTTCATTTGGATGCTCGTCGATAAGTGCCGGCTTATTTTCGCATTAGAGTGGGTCTAGCTGCACCCGGCGCTGCAACATGAATCGCTTTTCGTTCGAATCGGGCCGGCGGACGCGGATGCGCCCGCCGGTTCAGGCCGCGCGCCGCTTGAATTGGTGCAGTCTGAAACCGAGTAACCAGAGGGTGGCGAAATAGGCGCCAGCGCCGCCGGCAACCAGCGCAGCGAGATGCAGCATGCGCTGCGCAAATGCATATTCGATCCAGCTTTTTTCGTCACCGATGCCCAGCCAGAGCAACAGACCCATGACCGCCAGCGCGGCTGCCAGCTTGAGCAGAAATGCAGTCCAGCCGACTTGTGGCTGGAAGATGCCCAGCTTGCGCAACTTGTAGAACAGGATGCCGGCGTTGAGGCAGGCGCCCAGGCCGATGGACAGCGCCAGGCCGGCATGTTGCAGCGGCCCGATGAAGGCCAGGTTCATGGCCTGTGTCGCGAGCAGCGTGACGAGCGCGATCTTGACCGGGGTCTTGATGTTCTGGCGGGCGTAGAACCCGGGCGCGAGCACTTTCACCAGGATCAGGCCGACCAGGCCGATGCTGTAGGCGACCAGCGCCAGCCGCGTCATGGCCAGATCATGCGGGGTGAATTCGCCATACAGAAACAGCGTGGCGATCAGCGGCACCGCCAGTATGCCCAGCCCGACGGCGGCCGGCGCGGCCAGCATCAGGGTCATGCGCAAGCCCCAGTCGAGCAGGCGCGAATATTCCGAGGGGTCGTTGTCGGCGTAATGCTTGGCCAGCGACGGCAGCAGGATGGTGCCGAGCGCGACGCCCAGCATACCGGTGGGAAATTCCATCAGGCGGTCGGCGTAATACAGCCAGGACACGCTGCCGGTGGCCAGGAAGGAGGCGAAGATGGTGTTGATCAGGAGCGAGATCTGCGCGATCGAGACGCCGAACGCTGCCGGGCCCATCAGATACAGAATGCGCCGCACGCCCTCGTCCTTCGGCGCCCAGTCCCAGCGCGGCAGGAAACCCAGCCGCTTGAGGGCGGGAATCTGTAGTGCGAGTTGCATGACGCCGCCGATGAAAGCGCCCCAGGCCAGCGCCAGCACCGGCGGGTCGAAATACGGCGCGGCCACGGCGGCGGCCAGAATCATCGCCACATTCAGCAGCACCGGCGTGAACGCCGGCACCATGAAGCGGCTGAAGGTGTTGAGGATGCCGCCGGCGAAGGCGACCAGCGACATGAACAGGATGTAGGGAAAGACGATGCGGGTCAGTTCCACGGTCAACGCGAATTTTTCCGGACTGGCGGTGAAGCCCGGCGCGGAAACCAGCACGATCAGCGGCGCGGCGATGATGCCCAGCATGGCGACGCAGGCGACCACGACGAACAGGACCGTGGCGACCCGGTTGACCAGAATGCGCGTGGCTTCCTCGCCACGCGCATTCTTGTATTCCGCCAGGATCGGCACGAAAGCCTGTGAAAACGCGCCTTCGGCGAACAACCGGCGCAGCAGATTCGGCAACTTGAAGGCGACGAAAAATGCGTCGGTGGCCGCGCCGGCGCCGAATGCGCGCGCGATGATGGCGTCGCGCGCGAAGCCCAGGATGCGCGACAGCAAGGTCATCGAACTGACCGTGGCAAGGGCTTTGAGCAGGTTCATTGAGTCGATTTATGCCGAAAAAAGTCGCCGCATGGTAACGAATGGCCTGCCCGGATGGTAAAAATCGCCGGTAAAGCATCCGGTCCGCTTGCTTAGGATCGGGCGCTTGAGTATGATGCGCGGCTTCTCGTAGCATCCCGATTCCAAGGAGTTCCTGTATGGCTAATAGTGCCCAGGCAAAAAAACGTGCCCGTCAATCCGCTGTGCTGCGTCTGCACAACATGTCCCAGCGTTCGGCTTACCGGACCGCGGTCAAGAAAGTTCGCAAGGCGATTGAAGCCGGCGACAAGACTGCTGCCCAAGCCATGTTGAACGAAAGCATGCGCGTGATCGACAGCCTGGCTGACAAGAATATCGTTCACAAGAACAAGGCGGCGCGCCACAAGAGCCGTTTGTCTGGTGCGATCAAGGCAATGGCCTGATTTTGTCCGCTTCGGTGAAACGCCCGGCTAGCCGGGCGTTTTTCATTGTGGCCGGAGAATCGCTCAAGCTGTTCCAGCGCAGCTGCTGCAGGCCGATTGCCGTGCTGTCTGGCGTCCGGGAATGACTTCGAGATCGTTGTCACGCGCGAAGTCGAGCAAAAACTTGAATACGCGCGGCTCCCGCGCCGCCAGTTCCGGCTGGATCACGACGCAACGCACCCCCGCGCGGGTTACCGGACACAGCTTGGGGGAATAAACCAGCCGGTTGTCATCGCCGACATGTGAAAGAATGCTGGCCAGGCGATCAGCCCAATCGCTTGGACGGAATGGCCGACCCTGGCTGGTGATGCCACGAATGACCACTTCTCCAGTTGACGGCTCGGGCATGGCGGGACACTCGAAATGAGCAGTGGAAAAAGTGTAACAGGCTGCTCGGGTATAATGCGGCATTGCATCATTTCATTCCAAGGAACCCTTCATGATCCTCGACCACGTCCCGACCGGCCGCAACGTGCCGGATGACATCAATGTCATCATCGAGATTCCCGCCCACGGCGAGCCCATCAAGTACGAACTGGACAAGGATACCGGCGCGATGTTTGTCGATCGCTTCATGTCCACCGCGATGCATTACCCCTGCAATTACGGCTATGTACCGCATACCCTGTCCGAGGATGGCGATCCGGTCGATGTGCTGGTGGTGACGCCGATTCCGTTGATTACCGGGGTGGTGGTGCGTTGCCGGCCGGTCGGCATGCTGAAGATGACCGACGAGGCTGGGGTTGACGCCAAGGTCATCGCGGTGCCGGTCGACAAGCTGACCAGTCTGTACTCGCACATTCATTCACCCGACGATCTGCCGCAGTTGCTGCTCAAGCAGATCGCGCATTTCTTCGAGCACTACAAGGATCTGGAGCCCGGCAAATGGGTGAAGGTGGAAGGCTGGGAAGGCATCGATGGCGCAAGAGCGGAAATCGTTGCCGGTGTCGAGCGTTACAAGGCCGCGCCCGAAAAACCGATGTTCTGATTCTCGTCAATTCTTTCAGGGGCGTGCGTCTGACGGACCCACGCCCCGATTTTTTTGCAAAGCTTCAAGCCGTGAAAATCTGCCTGCTCTCCGATAGTCATGACAACCGGCGTCTGCTCGAACATGCCGTACAGGACGCCAAGATGCGCGGTGCGGAAGTCGTGTTGCATTGCGGTGACGTGGTGGCGCCGACGACATTGCGTGTTCTGAAGAAGTTCGAATTGCCGGTGCATGTCATTCATGGCAATAACACAGGCGATCTCTATGCGATGGCCAAGCTTTCGCACGAATCGGATAGCGTGGTGCGTTACCACGGTCAGGATGCCGCTCTGCATCTGGGCGGACGCGGCATTTTTCTGGTGCATTACCCGCATTATGCTGCCGCGCTTGCTTTGACCGGGGATTACGATCTGGTTTGTTGCGGCCACGATCACAAGGCCAGCATCCATCCGGTCGAAAACGTGCGTGGCGGTCTTACATATCTCCTTAATCCAGGCACTGTCGGCGGTGTCGGTGCGAAACCCAGTTACATCCTGATCGACCTGGAGACCCTGACGTTCGAGGTGCGGGACGTTCCAGTCGAGACCGGGGAGGCCTGCAATATGCCGCCAGTGACGGTACATAACTGATTGGTGTCGGCCCGCTGATGTCACTTGGCCCCTCCGTTTTTCATTGCATTCATCGCCAGCGGTGCAGCCCGGCAACCGGCAAGCGTGTATTCGACCGTTTTGCGGCGTTGCCCTTGTGGTGATCGACAGCCGAGCAGCTCTGACCCCGCATTCATTCGGAATCCAGAATAGGAGCTTGGTTAACCGAAGCATCAAGGTTCGTTCGGCTAAACTTTCACTTGTTACTGCCCTATAAAGAAGTCCGGATTGTCGGGAGATTGGGTCATGGCATGGCAAAGCGTATGGCGAATTGGTTTGCTCGGGTTGTTTCTTGCGGTGACATCGGCGGCCTGCGCCCGCGATCTTGATGATGTTCGGCAAGCCGGAGTATTGCGGCATTTGGGGATTCCCTACGCAAATTTCGTTACCGGCAGCGGAGATGGTCTGGATGTGGAACTCATGCAGGGGTTCGCACGCCATCTTGGCGTCAGGTATGAGTTCATCAAGACAGACTGGAACAGGGCTTTTGGCGATCTTGCCGGTCGTCAGGTCAGGCGCACTGACTCGGGTATCCAGTGGCTGGGCAATGTGCCGGTTCGAGGCGATGTTCTGGCAAGCGGCATTACAACGCTTGCGTGGCGTGGCGAGGTCGTGGATTTTTCGAATCCAACTTTCCCTTCCGGTGTCTGGCTGGTTGCCCGAGCCCAATCCAGTCTTCGCCCCATCACGCCAACCGGAAGCCTCGAAGCGGACATCCGGAAACTGAAGCAGTTGATGCGGGGAAGAAGTGTGTTGGCGCTGGAAAATACATGTCTGGATCCTGGTCTCTATGACATTGCGAAAACCGGGGCCCGGGTGAAACTGGCCAACAGCACCCTGCAATTGAACGAGATGGCGCCGGCTGTGTTGAATGGAGATGCTGAAACCACTTTGCTGGATGTGCCGGATGCGCTGATCGCGCTGGATAAGTGGCCTGGCGAGTTGAAAGTCATTGGCCCGGTCTCCGGCAATCAGGAAATGTCGGTAGCGTTCAGGAAATCTTCCCCCAAGCTGCGCGCGGCATTCAATCAATATCTGGAGAAGGTCTGGCGCGACGGTAGTTATATCAAACTGGTTCAGCGCTATTACCCTGGTGTTTTTGACTATTACCGGGACTTTTTCGAGACTCGATGAGCCAGCCTGCCGGCCAGTACCGGCTTTCCACTTTCAAGGACCGGCTGGCCCGATTGGCGGGGCCGCTGCTGATCCTTTACATGTTGCTGTTGCTGGGGGTGACTTACCTCGCGCAACGTGACTTTCAGGCCTCCTACACAACCCAGCTTCAATTGGATCTGGAAAAGCGGGCTGCGGCGTTGTCCTATTTCTACCAGGAGCGAATCAAGGATATCCGAACACTTTCGGGCGATAGTGCGCTTGAGGCCTACTTCGCCAATGAGGCGCTGGGCATGTCCATGGAATACGGATTACGCGCCAGCCTGCTCAAGATAGGACGCATCATGCGAGAAAAGGCTCAGGCCACGACGCTTGGCGGTCTGCCGGTTTTTTCCCGAATTGCTTTCATGCATGCGGATTCCAGCATTCTGCTGGATACCAGCAATGAATCTCCGGGTGTATGGAGAAGCCCGAAGCCGGACACGCAGTCCCCTGGCGGAGTCCAGATCATTGCGGATGATCATGTTGTCGTGCTGTCGCAACCTTATCTGTACAAGGGACAGAACAAAGGCTTTCTGCTGGCTTTCGTGAACCATGACCTGGCGTTTCGACAACTGGTCTATGAGGGCAGCACTCCCGCCGCTTCACGCATTGTCATCCTGGTCGAAGGGCATCCTGTCACCCCTGCGGCAAGGCGCTCGGGCTCGATACTGGTGCAGGCACAGGTCAGGGCCACGCCGTTCAAACTTGAGGCTCAGTATTATCCGACAGGCATGACCAGCTATCTCACCTCTGGCTGGTCAAGTGCGCTGCTGGCCCTGCTGACGCTATTCATTCTGGTCGGGGTTGCCATCGCAAAGCGCATCCGCAGCCAGAACTACATCCTGTTCGGTCGCTTTGAGGAATCCGCCAGGCACCGCGAATTGCTGCACCAGCAAAACCGGCAACTGCAGGAGGAAATTCACAAGCGGCAGGATTACGAAGAGCAGCTTACCAGGCAGGCGAATTTTGACGGGCTGACCAACCTGCCAAACCGTTCGCTGGGCATGGAGCGCTTGTCACTCGCCTTGTCGAGCATGCAAAGAGCGGACGAATTCGTTGTGCTGCTGCTGGTCGACCTGGATCGTTTCAAAAAGGTCAATGACACCCTGGGTCACGCTGCCGGCGATCGCTTGCTGATCGAGGCGGCGCGTCGCTTGCTTGATTCCGTTCGGGAAAGCGATACCGTCGCGCGGCTGGGCGGCGACGAATTCATGATTCTGATGCCGGGTTTGAAACAGCGGGAAAGCGCAGGGTTGATCTGCCGCAAGATTCTGGATGGTTTTTCCTTGCCCTTTGTAACCGCGAACTACGAATTCTTCCTGACTACCAGCATCGGCGTGGCGATCGCACCCGAGGATGGCGATGACCCGAATACATTGCTGAAGAATGCAGATATCGCCCTTTACAAGGCGAAGGATGAGGGAAGGAATACGCTGCGTTTCTTTACAGCAGAAATGAATGAACGTCTCAAGGCGCGGCAAGGCATGGAGAATCTGCTGATCCATGCGCTGGCCCGGAATGAACTGTTTCTCGTATATCAGCCGGTTGTCTGTGTCGCGGATCCAATCATCATCGGCGCGGAGGCGTTGTTGCGCTGGCGTAACCCAGTGCTCGGTCTGGTTCAGCCGGACCATTTCATTCCCCTGTGCGAAGACATGGGCATCATCGAAGAAATCGGCGAATGGGTGTTGAGCCAGGCCTCTGCTCAGGCCAGTCAGTGGCATCGCCTGGGGCCGTTCCGGCTTTCGGTGAATATCTCCAGTGTTCAGTTACGCAGTCCCAGCCGGTTTCTCGAAGTTGTCGGCAGCATTCTGGGGCGAAGCGGTCTTCCCGCCAGCAACCTCGAATTGGAGGTCACCGAGCGTGTCGTCCTGGACGATTCAAGCACCAATCAGTCCATGTTGCGCGGCCTGGATGCGCTGGGAGTCCGTCTTTCAATTGATGATTTCGGTACCGGCTACTCCGCGCTTGGCTATCTGAAGAAATTTCCGTTCGATACATTGAAAATTGACAAATCCTTTGTCCATGATCTTCCCCATGATGAAGGCAGCGTTGCGCTGGCTCGCGCCATCCTGGCCATGGCGCATGCCCTCGGTCTGGACGTGATTGCGGAAGGCATCGAGAACGCTGATCAAGCCGAATTTCTATCCAGCCAGCACTGCGACTTTGCCCAGGGTTACTTCTTTCATAAACCGATGCCTGCGGCTGCGTTGACGCAATTACTGACAGCACAGGCAACAATCCATGCGCGCCCGGCCTGAGTCGGCAAACGGAAAGGGCCGAGTCGTCGGCGCGCATCCGGTTTCAATGTTCAAGATTCGCGCGGTGGCCGGAAGTAACGTTGATCGGAATAAAAGGCGAGTTGTTCATGTTCCGGCCACCAGCCAGGTATGCCCAATACCGGCAGCGGAAACAACATCGCGGGTTGTTTGATCGTGCCTTTGCGCCAGCGCTGTGCGATGGCTTCGTCGAGTTCATCAGCAGCGGTATCCGCAGGCAGGTCAATGAACAGGCATTTTGCGGTGATGCCGGGCCAGGGGGTCAACAGCTTTTCCAGCACGGCGTGGCCGACGATGCAAGCCTTTAGCCGAGACCAGCGCGCACGCTGATCGACCAGGGCTTCCCGCCAGTGCCGTGCAGCCAGCAGATCGGCCAGGTCGCCATCTTCGCCGACCAGCACCAGGCCGCTTTCATCGAACAAGGTGGCGGCATCCGATATCGTGGGGCGGTTCCTGCCTTGTGGCAGGGCGTCGTGATGCACTGCGTTCAATGTCGCTTTCGTCCTCGGAAAAGCCAGCCAGGTCAGTGCGTTGAACAGATCGTGCCAGTTGTGCTCGCGACTGGGTACGCGTCCGGTCGCATAGATTCCGGTTTCATAGTCGTGCTGCCCGCATGGACAGGTTTGCGGCGAAAAACTCAGCGGCAAGCCGATGGCGTTGCGCAATTCGCGGCGCGCGGCAAACGCGTTGAGTTCGGCCAGTTCCGGCCAATCCCGACCGGGAAGGTTTTCAAGCCAGGGTAGTAAATGCGCAAACGGCGGTGCGTGCGCGAAGTCGCTGCGCCAGGCTTCCATCACACCGAAAGTTCGGCCAGGCGGGCGCGAAAACGGCGTGTCAATTCGTGTTCGCCGCCCAGCATGCCAAACAGCGCCAGCATGGCTCGGCGGCCAATGTCGTCGCGATAAGCGGGTGCATGCCGGGTGAGTTCAAGCAGTTCGGCCAGCGCCTGTTCCGGCTGATCCTCGAACAAAGCTTGTGCTGCGTGGGTCAGACGGGCGGCCGGCGTGTCGGTATCCGCATGTTCCTGATTGGCGGCTTCGATCAGCTCCAGGTGCGCCAGCAGGCCGCCGATGTCGCTTTGCGAGCGTGCTGATGGCGGAAGAGCGGCCAGCAGGCTCAAAGCTTCATGCGGCCTGCCGGCCAAAGTAAGCAGTTTTGCCAGGTCGGCTGCAACCGCCAGATCGGATGCATCTTCAACGGCGATCCGCGCCAGCAGCGCAATGGCGCCTTCGGTATCGCCAGCCTGGTGCATGCGAAGCGCACTCATGCGCAGTCGGTCCTGGTCACTGGCGAGAAAACGGGCAAGCGCGGTGCGGAAAGTGGCATCGCCCTCGGCGCCATGGATGGTGTGGACCACTTCGCCGCGCAGAAAGAATTTCACCGTCGGCACGCTGGTTACCCCGAGGCCGCGAGCACGCTGACCGAGCTCTTCCGTGTTGACCATGACCAGGAGAAAACGGCCGCCATATTCGGCCGCCAACTTAACCAGTCTTGGCATCAGCAACATGCTGGGGCCGGCCTTGGGCGACCAGAAATTCACCAGCACGAGGCCGCGCATGGAGTTGCCCAGGATCAGCGAGTCGAAATTTTCGCGTGTGGCATCAAACACATAAGGCGAGAGCGACATGAAAAGTCCTAATAACCCCAGAGCAGGTTCCAACTGATTTTCGGCCAGGCAGGGTCGAAATTGACCAGGTGCCGCAGCGCAAAAACACGCGTTTCCAGATTGCGCTCGCGAGGTGAATCGAGAACGCGGCCACGTGCATCGAGAAAGCTGACGGCAAAACGAATGTGGCCGTTACGGCCAAGTCGAGTGATGCATGCATGTTCACGGTTTGCCAGACGCACCAACGTGCCAGGAGGATGCAAGCCGATACGACGCATCAGCAGGCTGGCGATCTGGGTGTCAATATTCGCGCGCTCGGCGCCAAACAATTCCCTGGCAGCGGATCGCGTCGATTTAGGCGGTCGGTAATGGCGAGCATTGATTTTTGTGCAGTAGACATCAGCGACATGCAGGATTCTGGCCGCCAGGCTGATCTGCGCGCCAGCCAGACCTTCAGGGTAACCGCTGCCATCCATGTTTTCGTGGTGCTGTCTCACATTTTCGAGCCAATCCTGGTCGGTTACGCCGATCCGCTTCAACATGCTGGCAGCCTCATCGGGATGCACCTTCAGCTTGATCCAGTTCTCGCTGGTGACATAGCCGCTCTGGTTCGAGAGGTGCTCATGCAAAGGGATATCCGTCATGTTCATGGTCAAAGCCGCCGCAGCCAGACTTTCGGTCTGAGCTTCGGAAAAATCCATTTGATCGGCCAGCAGTACAGAGACAAACAACACTTGCAGACTATGGTTCAGGAAGTTGGGGGCAACAGGTTCCAGCCGCGGATAGCCAAGGCAGGCATCCGGGTCAATCCGAAACAAGGTCACGAATGCGCGAGCCAGCAGTCTCAGTTCTTCTTCCGATTTGCCCTGCTCGGGACCGGCCAGCAGGATGGCAGTGTGTCTGGCTATATCCCGCAGTCGTTGCAGCAACTGCATTGATTCCGTATCGGAAGTTGACTGCTGGTAAAGCGGACGTGAAACCAGCCTCCTGAAGAACGCCGCGTCGGTTACCTGCATGCCGGCACTGGCCAGCAAAACGCCGGCCTCGCTATAAAGGTCGCAAGGCAACGGCTGGCCGATCAGATCCGGGTCAAGATGAACGGGGCGTAGCAAGGCAAGTCCGGTACCTGAAACATTGATATGGCGGAGTATCATGCAATGCATGCAACCGTGGGAGTCCCAACATGACCGTACATGCTTTGAATGATCAGGAAGTCCGTCTGCTGCGTGAAGAAGTCGAGTTATTGATGGCAGAACGCCTGAAATTGTTGCAAGTGACCGGCGCAGCTGCCGTGCTTGTGGCCAACCTGGATTCTGAAACCCTGCCGCAGGATCAGGACACTATCGATGCAGCCGAGGTTTTGGCAGAAAGTCTGAACGGGCTAAGTGAAGAAACCCTCAAGGATGCACTCGATTCGGTTCGCGCCGAATTCGACCCGGACGCTCAGCGTGATAATTTGCGAGCGAATTGAGAAGCGGCGCTGAGTGGCTGAATACCTCGGCCCGAAATCAAGTATTCGGCGTTTCCGCCAATATCAGGTCGTACATTTCCCAGGATAGGCTGGCTTCTTCCGGAGTGACCTTCCTTACCGCCTGTCCGACGCTCACCATGACGAAGTCGCCAATCTCGGGCGGTTCGTCCTGCAACATGAACAGCGAAACGTCACGATAGATACCTCGTGCTTCACAGCGAGCGTTGAAACCGTCAACGGCGGTGATGCACATGGGAATGGCAAGGCACATGGCGATTGAAAATATTTGGTCGTAAATGGTAAAAATTTATGCCGGTTCGGCGCTGAAAAACAGTATAAGTGATTGAAAAGAGACAATAAACTCTTTTTTGGTAGAAAATAATCCAGATAAATCAATAACTTGATTCTTTTGCTGGGTTGTTTTTGCTGCAAGTGCAAATTAACATGGATGCATCATGCGGACCTTGATATTGGGCATAGGCAACACCCTGCTGACTGACGAAGGTGTCGGTATTCATGTTTTGCAAGCGCTGGAACCCAGCCTTGCAGATTCTCCCGATATAACGCTACTTGACGGCGGCACGCTGTCCTTCACGCTGGCCGGTCCGATCGAGGAAGCCGATGCGCTGATCGTGGTTGATGCCGCCAATATCAAGGCAACCCCCGGTGAATGGAAGCTGTTCGAAGGCGAAGAAATGGATGCCTTCCTGATGGGAAATCGGAAATCCACCGTGCATGAAGTTGGCCTCACCGATCTGCGCGCGATCGCCATCCTGGCTGGTCACTGGCCGGAAAAGCGCGCCATGCTCGCCATCCAGCCCGATATCGTCGATTGGGGTGAGCAGGCAACCCCGGCAGTCGCCGCCGCGATTCCCCCTGTTTGCGCTGCCATCCATGCATTACTCAAGGACTGGAACCATGTCGATTGAAGCAATTCCAGTCGTTGTAATTAACTCTTCAGAAAATCTTGTTGCAGCCGATAGCGGCCTGTCCGGCAACGCCCCTGTCCTGTTGCGCGAAATCGCCGAGCTTGCGCACCGCTTGCTTGATTCCGGCGAGGCATCCGCGATTGACTTGCGTGCATTGCCTTTGACGCCAGCGGACCTCGAGTGGCTGCGGGAGACGCTGGGGCAGGGCCAGGTAGTGGCAACCCTTGAAGCGGAAGGCGAGTCAATGTTGAGCGAGACAGTCTGCCCGGGGGTCTGGTGGGTGACGCACCACAATGAAAATGGCGCTGTCGCCTCAGAGTTCATTGAAGTGACGTTTGTGCCGGAGTTGCTAAAAGCGCATCCAGAGGATGTAAAAATCGGATTAGAACATCTTGAATTACTGATTTCTGATCTAAGTTGAACTAACCTGAATTTCCGCAGTTGTGTTCAGAGCCAGGAGGCGAAGCATCATGCATGGTCCATTGATCGACACACTAGCGCGGCAAGGGGTCACTCGCCGCACATTCATGAAATATTGCGCGACGTTGGCGTCCATGATGGCGCTGCCGCCTGCCGCAGGGCGAGCGATGGCGGAAGCGATGGCCTCCGCCCCGGCTGCGACCAGACGACCTTCGGTGATCTGGTTGCCGTTCCAGGAATGTACCGGCTGCACCGAATCGATTACACGTTCGCACTCGCCGACACTTGAAGGCCTGATTTTCGACGCGATCTCGCTTGATTATCAGGAAACGCTGATGGCGGCAGCCGGTCATCAAGCCGAAGAGGCCTTGCATGCCGCGATGAAGGCCAACGAAGGCAAATACCTGCTGATTGTCGATGGTTCGATTCCGCTCGGTCTCGATGGCGCGTATTCCTGCATCGCCGGAAAATCCAACCTTGATACCCTGAAGGAAGTCGCCAAGGGCGCCGCCGCCATAGTGGCGATGGGTTCCTGCGCGGCCTACGGCGGCATTCCCAAGGCGAATCCGAATCCCACCGGAGCGGTTTCGGTATCGGACATCATCAAGGATAAGCCGATCATCAACATCCCGGGCTGCCCGCCGATTCCTGTCGTGATGACCGGCGTGCTGGCGCACTTCCTGACCTTCGGCAGTCTGCCGGAAATGGATAGCAAGGGCCGCCCGAAAGCGTTCTACGGCGAAACCATCCACGACCGTTGCTACCGGCGTCCGTTCTATGACCAGGGCAAGTTCGCCAAGACCTTCGACGACGAAGGCGCGCGCAACGGCTGGTGTCTGTTCGAACTTGGCTGCAAAGGACCGGTTACTTACAACGCCTGCGCTACCGTCAAATGGAATGGCGGCACTTCCTGGCCGGTCGAGTCCGGTCACGGTTGCCTGGGTTGTTCGGAACCCGACTTCTGGGATGCCGGAGGCTTCTACAAAGCACTGTCCATGCCGGCTGATCCGCTCAAGATGGCATCAACCGCGGCGATTGCGGGCGCGGCGGCGGGCGTCGCCATCAGCTTCGCCAATCGGGGCAAGAAGAGCGCCGCCAAGTCGGCTCATGAAACGACAACCTTGGCAGATCTGGAGAAATGATCATGAATGACATGCAATTTCTGACCTGGGTTCGCGGAACCGGTCTTGATATCGCACTGAGCATCTTTGTATTGGGTGTTTTGTGGCGGCTGTTCGAGATTTATTCCCTTGGCCGGAAGCCTGATCTTACCGCGCCGCGTCATGCCGCCGGGGCCTCCGGCTTGCATACGATCTTTAGGCGCACCTTGCCGGCGGAAGGCATGTTGAAGCGTGCACCCGTCAGCATCATAGGCGGCACCGCCTTCCATATCGGCCTGGCAATCGTGGTGTTCCTTTTCGCGCCGCACATCCTGCTGATCAAGAACCTCACTGGCCTGTCCTGGCCAGGATTGCCGTCCCAGTTCATCGATCTGGTCGCGGTGGTGACGATGGCGGCGATGGTGGTGGTGCTGGTCGACCGCATCAACAAGCCGGTGAAACGCTATCTCAGCACATTTGGTGACTGGTTTGCGTGGACGCTGACTTTTCTGCCCGTGCTGACCGGCTGGATGGCTGTGCAGCATTTGTTGCTGCCTTACACCACCATGCTGGCGATCCATATTCTGACGGTCGAACTGCTGTTGGTATTCCTTCCCTTCACCAAGCTGTTCCACGCCTTTACCGCGTTCGGTTCACGCTGGTATATCGGCAAGATCAACGGTCATAAAGGAGTAGCGGTATGAGCGCGTCATTAGAAAAAGGCGTCCGTGTACTCAAGGAAGTCATCGACGCTCCCATGGCCAGCTATTTCAATAGCTGCGTGCATTGCGGCCTGTGCGCCGAAGCCTGTCTGTTCTATACGGAAACCGGCGATCCCAAATACACCCCGATCCACAAGCTGGAACCGTTGCGCCGTATCTATGAGCAGGAATACACCCTGCTTGGCCGTCTCGGCAAGATGGTTGGCCTGTCAAAACCGGTGACCGATGACGAGCTGGAAGAGTGGAAGGAACTGGTTTACAACTCCTGCACACTGTGCGGTCGCTGCTCGGCCGTGTGCCCGGTTGGCAACGACATCGCCTACATGGTGCGCAAGTTCCGTGAAGGTATGTCGGCTTCCGGTCATGCCCCGGATGGCATCATCGGCGCGGTGAATCGGACTGTCACAATCGGCAGCCCGATGGGCGTCAAACTGCCCGCAGTAAAGGCGCAAATGAAGCACGTCGAGGAAGATTACGGCCTGCCTATTCCACTCGATGCCGAAGGCGCCGAGTACATGGTCATGCTGTCCTCGATGGAGATCATCAATTTCCCCGAGTATCTTGCCGCGATCGCCAAGATCATGCATCAGGCAGGCAAGACCTGGACTTTGTGCTCCACCGCATTCGAGGCGACCAATGCCGGCATGCAGATCGGCAACTCGGATCTGGCCAAGCTGCTGGTCTCCCGCATCGTCGATGGCGCTGAAAAACTCAAGGTCAAGACCGTGATAAGCCCGGAATGCGGCCATGCCTACACTGCGCTGCGCTGGGAAGGCGCCAACCTGATCGGCCGGCCGTTCACCTTCAAGGTGCAGCACATCATCGAAGTGCTGGGCGAGTTCCAGGAACAAGGCTTGCTCAAGACCGAAGGTTTCGAAACCGACAAGCTGACCTTCCACGATCCCTGCCAGTTGGCGCGTCGCGGTGGTGTCATCAAACAGCAACGCAATTTGATGAACATGGTCTCCAAGAACTTCGTCGAAATGCCTGATGCCGGTTATATGAACTGGTGTTGCGGCGGCGGCGGCGGCGCATCGGCAATCGAGGAAGGCGAAGAACTGCGTCTTGAGGCGTTCAAGAAGAAGAAATCGCAACTGGATACGGTCAAGCCGGATCGTCTGGTCACCGCCTGCGCGAATTGCCGCATCGTTCTGGAAGAAGGCCTTGAACACTACCAGATGGATATCCCGGTGCTTGGCCTGACCGAATTGATCGCCGAACATATTCCGGATCAAACCGGCCAGAAAGGAGCGTGAAGTCATGACCATCAGCAATGACAAGGATTTCAAGTCCGCTTTGGCTGGACTCTCCACGGCACAGCAGCGGCAACTTGCGGCACGCTTCGTGCAGCGGGTTTTCGCTTTGTCCAATGATGTTCGCATCAAGGCGACGCTGGATGCCGCCGCACGCGCAGACATTACTGACGCTGAGCTGACCGTGGTATCGCAAGCCGCCAACTCCGCGCGGGTGGAGAGCTTCACCCAGTGCGGCAAGGAAACCGACTGGAGCGCTCAGGCCGGCCATTTTGTCGCCAAGGCCGCAGTGGCTTGTGTCAAGGCGGCCGAGGCTGGCGTTGATCTGGCCTGGGACGCCGCGATGCAGGCGCGTATGGCGCGCACCTGCGAGACCGTCGCAACCGGCGAAGGTACCGAGAACCGAGAATCCGAGGAGCAATACCGCATCCTCGAAGCATTCCTGAATCAGTGAGACAAGGACACAGACCATGACTACAGCACAACGCGTCGTTGTCGACCCCATCACCCGCATCGAGGGTCACCTGCGCATCGAAGCGGAAACCGATGCCAGCGGCAAAATCACCAGCGCCTATTCAGCCGGCACCATGGTGCGCGGTATCGAGATCATCCTGCGCGGCCGCGACCCGCGCGACGCCTGGGCCTTTGCCCAACGCATCTGCGGCGTCTGCACGCTGGTGCATGGCCTGGCTTCGGTACGCTCGGTGGAAGATGCACTGCATCGTGCAATTCCCACCTACACCATTCCGCAAAATGCGGAACTGATCCGTAATTTAATGATTGGCGCCCAGTACGTGCATGACCACGTCATGCACTTCTATCACCTGCATGCACTCGACTGGGTCGATGTGGTGTCCGCATTGAAAGCCGATCCGAAAGCGACTTCGGCCTTGGCACAGAGCATATCCAGCTATCCCAAGTCTTCACCGGGTTACTTCGCCGATGTGCAGAAAAAGGTGCAGACCTTCGTCGAACAAGGCCAACTGGGGATTTTCTCCAATGCCTACTGGGGACACCCGGCGTACAAATTGCCGCCTGAAGCCAATCTGATGGCCGTGGCGCACTATCTGGAAGCCCTCGCCTGGCAGCGTGACGTGGTCAAGTTGCACGCCATCTTCGGCGGCAAGAACCCGCACCCCAATTTCGTGGTCGGTGGTGTGCCTTCTGCCATTTCGGTGCATACCGCAGTCGAGAACAAGGTCGGCGGCCAGTCCGGCACAGCGGTCAACATGGTTGGCTTGCAGACCGTGCAGAACGTGATCAAGCAGATGCGCGATTTCGTCGATCAGGTCTATGTCCCTGATACGCTGGCAATCGCGTCGTTCTACAAGGACTGGGGCGGCATCGGCGACACAGGCGGCAATTTCCTGTCATTCGGCGACATGCCCTCGAAGAGTTTCTGGGACACCGATTCCTATCTCGTGCCGCGAGGCGTCATCCTTAATCACGACATTTCCAAAATCCATCCCATCGACCTGGACGCGGACAACGAGATCCAGGAATTCATCAATCACTCCTGGTACAAGTACAGCCAGGGCGACGCACAAGGCCTGCACCCGTTCAAGGGCGAAACCGAGCTCAACTACACCGGTCCAAAACCGCCGTACGAATATCTCGATGTGGACAAGAAATATTCCTGGCTCAAATCGCCGCGCTGGCAAGGCAAGTCGATGGAAGTCGGCCCGCTCGCGCGCGTGCTGATGATGTACGCCGACGGCAGTTGCGGTGGTCACAAGCTGACCAAGGAACTGGTCGACTACACGCTAAAGACACTCGACGTGCCGGTTACCGCGCTGTTCTCGACGCTGGGCCGCACCGCCGCGCGCACGCTGGAATCGAAGGTGCTGGCGGATTCGATGCAGGGCTGGTTCGACAGCCTGATGGCCAACATCAAGGCGGGACAGGTACGCACCTTCAACGACCAGTACTGGGATCCGGCGACCTGGCCGCAACACATGCATGGCGTCGGTCTGCTCGAAGCGCCGCGCGGCGGCTTGAGCCACTGGATCAACATCGACTCCGGCAAGATCAGCAACTACCAGGCTGTCGTGCCCAGTACCTGGAACGCCGGTCCGCGCGACACGCTGGGCCAGCCCGGCGCCTACGAGGCGGCATTGCAGCACAACCATGTCATGCAGGATCCGAAGCAGCCGCTCGAAATCCTCCGCACCATCCACAGTTTCGACCCCTGCCTGGCTTGTGCGGTACATGTGACCGATCCTGACGGCGAAGAACTGGTGCAAGTGAAAGTGAAGTGAGATCTTGCCCCGCTATGGGGAAAGTGCTCTGTCGCTGGATTGGGATGCGCCTCGCCAGGCGCATCCCGGATCAACCCGCTCGTTGGGTAATAAGCAGAAAAGCAGAAAATGGAAGACCAACTCAAACGACTGTTAGAAGCTGAAGCGCGCGCCCAAGCCATCATTGAAGCCGCCAGCCATGAGCGTCAGCGCATGCTCGATCAGGCCCTGGCCAGTGTGCATGAAGCGGAATCACGATTTGAATCCAGCCGTGCCGACTTGCGCGCCCCGTTTCTGAAGGAGGCGCATGGACGCGCTGAACAGGCAGTCGCAGAGCTCTCACGCAAGTACGAGGAGCGCCAGCGCAATCTGCGCGACATGGCCTCCCGTCACGAGCAGGAGGCGGTGGACGCTGCGCTGAACCTGCTGCTTGATCCGGCTGTTTGAGTGCGGCCCCAGGCCTGAACGTGTCCGCCTACCTAAATACCCGTGTCAGTCTGTACGCCAGTAGGCTATGGCAGGGTGAGAACTTTGAATCCTTGTTGCGTTCGCCGGATGCCGAACTGCCCGACATCCTTGCGGAGCGCGGTTTGCCGCAATTGGCGACGGGTTTCGGCAGCCATGACCCGCTTTCTCTGGAACAACGCATCATCGCCCAGACCCTGGACGAGACTCGCGTACTGATTCGCCCGTTGACCGGCGAGGCGCGCAACTTCCTGATCTACTGGACCGCCCGCTTCGAGGTCAGCAATGTCAAGACACTATTGCGCGGCAAGATGACCGGCGAACGTCCCGCCGCGCTGCTGACGCGCCTGACGCCGATGGGCTCGTTCGGGCGCCTGGACAACCAGGAATTGGCGCATGCCGAGGATGTCGGAGAACTGTTGCGGCGTCTGGAAGCCGGGTCGTATGCCGGCATCGTGCGCCACGCCAAGCGCGCTTTCGAGCAAAGTCACGATCCCTTCAATTTGGATGCTGCGCTTGATCGTGGTTATTACGAGGGTCTCGCGCAACGCGCCGCACCGTTGGAAAAATGTGCCGGCCCGGGCTTCCGGACTTTGATGGGCAATCTGATCGACCGCATCAATCTGGTCTGGCTGCTGCGCTACCGATTCAATTACAACCTGCCGCCGGCGCAGGTTTATTTTCTCCTGGTGGGTTCGCATTACAGCCTGACCGGAGCGCGCTTGCGCGGGCTCGCGGCTTTGGGGAGCCTGGAGGCTGTCCTGGCCGAGTTGCCACAGGAGTGGCGCGCCCGACTGGCGGCGGCTCCAGACATACCTGGCGTGTTCGCTGTCATGGACCGGGTTGCGGCCGAGCATGCCGTGAAAGTCCTGCACTCCAACGCGCCGGCCATCAGTCGCGCCTTTGCCTATCTGCTGTTGCGCGAGCGAGACCTGCGTGCTGTACGCGCCGTATTGCGTGGCCGCCATCTAGGTTTGCCCGGGGCCGATATACGGCTTGCCCTGCAACGCGCACCCGCAGAGTTGATGTGACGAGGTCGAGAGATGTTCCGCGCTGAACCGTTAGTCAAAATCCAGCTCCTGATGCTCGCTTCCGAAGCGCCCGATGCCGCCCTGGAATTGGCCCGCTTCGGGGTTTTCAATCCGGGCGAGTTCAATGCAGGCAGCGATACGCGGGCCGCGCTGCCCGAGTCTTTTCCCGAATCACCTGCCGAGCGATATCGCGAAGCCTGGCTGGAAGCGGAATCTCGCCTCAGCAAACTGTTGGAGCAATGCGGCGATAGCCGCTTGCTCGAGTTTCCCGCCGATGCCGCCGCGCCCTCGCTGGCCGATTTACAGGAACTCAATGTCTGGCTGAAAGAGGTCTGGACTGCCTGCCTGTCTTGCCATGAGAGCGAAGAACGCATCCTGGATGAACGTAAACATCTCGACGCACTGGAAGAAACGCTCACAAAACTGGAACGCCTGAATGTTGACCTGGCGCATTTGCTGCGCAGTGACAGTTTGTTGAGCGTCAATATCGGCAGTTTGCCGGCAAGCGGACTGAAGCGCGTGTCTGAAGCGTTGTCCATGACCAGCACGCTGGTGTCTCAGTTCGATCATGTCGGCGACCAGATATTCGCCGTGATTGCTGGCCCGCGTTTTCGCCAGGATGAAGTGCGCGGCTTGCTTGCACAGGCAGGCTGGCGCGAGCTGCCAGTGCCGGAAGAACTGCGTACCCACCCCCTCGAAGCGCGCGCCTGGCTGGAAAACGAACGTAAACGTCTGGCTGATTTGTCTGGCGCAGAATGCGAAGTCATGGGTGTGTTACGCGATCAGTTCGGTCCCAGGCTGAATGAAGCGCGATTGCGCGTTGCTTTGGCGCGCCCTCTGGCCGAGGCCGCGATTGCCGGCGTGCGCGGCAAGGGCGGCCTGGCTGCTCTGGCTGGCTGGGTGCCACGCCGCCAGTTGAGCGCGTTGCGCGCGCTGCTGGAAACCCGGTTTCACGGCCGCTACTTGCTGGATGTGCGTGAACCTGCCCCGCACGAGGCGGCGAATGTGCCGTCACTGGTGCGCTACCCGGGTTGGTTGAAACCCTTCGTCCCGCTGGTCAAGAGTTATGGCGTGCCGCGTTATGGCGAATTCGACCCGGCGCTTCCCTTCGCATTCACATATCTGCTGTTGTTCGGTGCAATGTTTGGGGATATTGGCCACGGTGGCGTGATCCTGCTGCTGTCGTTGTTGTTCGCGCGCAAGCTTGGTCGCATGGCCTGGGTCGGCGCGTCCGCCGGTGTGGTCTCCATGCTGTTTGGCGTGCTCTATGGCAGCATCTTCGGTTATGAAGACATCCTGCATCCGGTATGGCTGTCTCCCCTGCACAATCCGGTGCATGTCCTGAGTGTGGCGGTAGCTTTCGGGGTCGGCTTCATTGTGTTCACCCTGCTGGTCAACGCGCGCAACAAATGGGTGGGCGGCCATATCGTGGAGGCGTTGTTCGATTCCACCGGCATCGCCGGACTGGTGTTCTATCTTGGCGCGGTTGGCGGTCTGGTCAGCGTGGCCGGCGCGGAAGAGATCACCGGGGTGCCCGGAAACGTGGCCTGGATGGTCGCTGTCATCGGCATCATCGTGGTGGCCGGCTTCAAATGGTACGAGGCCAAGGCGGGCCTCGGCGAGCGCATTCTGGTCACCGCCATCGAGACGCTGGAAACCGGCATCAATCTGTTTTCCAACACGCTCTCATTCATGCGGGTCGCCGCGTTCAGTCTCAACCACGTCGCGCTGGCACTGGCGATCTTCACGTTGGCGGCCGGCCTTTCTGTCGCCGGCCACTGGTTCACCATCGCATTGGGCAATGTTGTCATCATCGTCCTCGAAGGCGGCATCGTCGCCATTCAGGCACTGCGTCTGATGTATTACGAAGGTTTCTCGCGCTTCTTCAGCGGTGATGGTGTCGAGTTCGTGCCGCTGCGGCTGGAGTCGCAAGCGGGCAAGAATTGATCTTGGGTATATGGGTTCTGGTTATTTCACGTTAAGGAGAAAAAAATGAGTTGGCTGATCGCATTGATGGGGTTGTCCGTGGCGGCGACCATAGGCGCGGGTTTCTGGCTGGAAATGAAGCCGCGTCGTTTACCTGCTCCGGCATGGCTCAAGGGCGGCATGCTGGCCAATCTGGCATTGTTCGCCACCGGCATGGCGGGCGCCATGTTGCTCGGCGTGGGCGATGTCATGGCAGCTGAACCTGCGGTTGCTGCCGGCGAGATTTCACTCGGTCAGGGTCTGGCGCTGCTTGGCGTCGGCTTGCCTACCGGACTGGCCGCGATTGGTGCCGCGATCGCGCTGGGCCCGATCGGATCTGCGTCATTGGCGGTGATCGCCGAGAAACCCGAAATGTTTGGACGCACATTGATCTACATGGGTCTGGCCGAAGGTATCGCGATTTACGGTCTGGTCATGTCCATCCTTTTGCTCGGCAAGCTGTAAGCAGACTCAGGGATAACGAGCGATGGAAGCCACATCCGGCAGCGCGCGCCTGGTCGTGATCGGCAGCGCCGGTCTGGCCGATGGATTCAGCCTGATCGGCGCCGAAATTCATGCCGATGCCGATCCCGCCAAGGTTGAGGAAGTGCTCGGCCAACTGGTTAAGAGCGGCGATGAAGCGCTGGTGTTGCTGGAAACCCATCTTGCACACGCCGGTGGTCACTGGCTTGACCGGTTGCGTAACGAAGGCGGCCGCATCGTCGTCACCGAATTGCCGCCTCTGGCCGCTCCCTACGATTACGCGCCCGCCGTCGATGACGTGGTGCGCGCCGTACTGGGCCCCGAAGCTTTGAAGTAGGTGGAAGAAAATGGATACCGATACCCAAGTCACTCAACTTGAGGCGGCGCTGCTGCGTCAGGCCGAGACCCTGGCGCGCGAGCAGCGCCAGAACGCCGATGTAGTGCGCGCGCGCATCCTGGCCGAATCGTCCGAAAAGCTGAAACTTTCGGAAGATCGCGAAGTGCTCGCGGCGAAGGCCGAGGCCGAGCGCATGGTGCGCCGGCAGACGCAGGCGGCGGAAACGCGCCTGGCGTCCGAACTGGACCGACTGCGCTGGGCGCTGACCGAAGCCACGCTGTCGGGCGTCAAGCTGGCGTTCCAGGAAATGGTCAACGATGAAGCTGCCTATCTGAATGTTCTCGAGCAGTGGCTCGCGGCGGCAGCCCAGGCTTTGCCGGCGGGCGACCTGGTGGCAGAAGTGCGGCGCGAGGATGGAAAGATGCTGGCGGCGGTCTGGGATGAATTGAGTACGCGCGCCGCACCGGATCGCAAGGTGGCATTGAAAAGCTTCACGCATCCAAGCGAAGGCGGCATCCGAGTCCTCATGGCCGATGGACGTGCGCAACTCGACCAGACCTTCGAAGCGCGCCAGGCCCGTCTCGCCGATGAACTCGCCCGCGTGGCGATGGAACGGCTGTTCGCCAGTGCGCCCGATCTGGGTACCTTGGTGCATGGGTGATGATGTGAAACGGGATGCGGCGGTGCCGCTGGTGAAACGTGATGTGGCTTTGCCATGGGTGAAACGTGATGCGAGGTATGCAATACCGTTTCACGTTTCACCCGAGCCGCGCGGCGGCGAGTCACCTTTCACGTTTCACGCTTCACAGTGCTTTTAAGGAAACACAATGGGCAAAATTCTTGAAATCAACGGCCCCCTGGTCAAGCTGGAGTTGCCGGAAACGGTGCTGGGCGAGCAGGTTCGGGTAGGGCGTCTGGGGCTGGTCGGCGAAGTGATCGGCCGTGACGGCGATACTGCACTGGCGCAGCTTTACGAAGACACCGCCGGTCTGCGTCCGGGCGAAGTCGCGGATGGACTCGGCTGGCCGCTTTCGGTGGAACTCGGGCCGGGCTTGTTGGGCGCCATCTTCGACGGCGTGCAGCGACCGCTGCAGGCTGTCTGGGAGCAGAGCGGCGATCGTATGGCGCGTGGCGTCGCGGTGCCCTCGCTGCCGCGCGACAAGCGCTGGCATTTCGTCCCGGACCCGCATCGTCGAGCCGGCACGCCGCTGGCTGGCGGCGATGTTTTGGGTACGGTGCAGGAAACCGAATCCATCCTGCATCGCATCCTGACCCCGCCATTGATTCATGGCGAACTGATGGAGCTGGCGCCGGAAGGCGATTACACGATCGAGGAAATCCTCGGTCGGGTGCGTATGTCCGATGGCCGCATCGAAAAACTGCATCTTTTCCATCGCTGGCCGGTGCGCACGCCACGGCCGTTCAAGCGGCGCGACCATGCCGTGGCGCCATTGATCACCGGGCAACGCATTCTGGATACCTTCTATCCGCTGCTGAAGGGCGGCAAGGCGGCGATTCCCGGCCCGTTCGGCGCCGGCAAGACCATGCTGCAACAGCAGATTGCGCGCTGGTGCAACGCCGAGATCGTGATTTATGTCGGTTGCGGCGAACGCGGCAACGAACTCACCGACGTGCTCGAATTCATGCCCGAGCTGAAAGACCCGCACACCGGCCGACCGCTGATGGAACGCACGCTGCTGGTCGCCAACACCTCGAACATGCCGGTGGTGGCGCGGGAAGCCTCGGTCTATGTCGGCATCACGCTGGCCGAATACTTCCGCGACCAGGGCCTTGACGTGGTCATGGTCGCCGACTCGACCAGCCGCTGGGCGGAGGCCTTGCGCGAAGTCGCCGGCCGCCTCGGCCAGATGCCGGTCGAGGAAGGCTATCCCGCCTACCTCGGGTCGCGCCTGGCGGCGTTCTACGAACGCGCCGGACGCGTCGAAACGATGGCCGGCCATCATGGTTCGGTCACGCTGATCGGCGCCGTCTCGCCGCCCGGCGGCGACTTTTCCGAGCCGGTCACCAGCCACACCAAGGAAATCATCCAGACCTTCTGGGCGCTGTCGAAGGAACTCGCCGACGCGCGCCACTACCCCTCGGTCGACTGGCTGGAAAGCTTCTCCGGCTATATCGGATCCGCCGCCAAATGGTGGGCGGAAAACGTCGATCCGAACTGGGAAAGCGAACGCGCGCAAGCGCTTGATCTGCTCGCCGCTTCCGAGGAACTGCAACGCATCGTCAATCTGGTCGGCGTCGAGGCGTTGTCGAGCGAGCAACGCTGGACGCTGGAAGCCGCCGGACTGATCAAGGAAGGTTTGTTGCAGCAGTCGGCGATCGACGAAATCGACAGCTTCGCTTCGCCGGAAAAGCAGTTCGCGCTGCTGGCCGCCATGCTGGAGATATTCCGCCAGGGCATGAAGCTGGTGAAGCTGGGCGCGCCGGCGCGCCGCCTGATCCAGATGCCGCTGCTGGCGCAGGCGCGGCGCTGGAAGAGCCAGCACACCTCGGAAGATATCGCGGCGCTGAAAGCCAAGATCGCGGCGATTCCGGGTGAGTTCGACAAGATGATGCTGGAATACGAGCAGACGGCCTGAGACAGGAATACACGGGTAAGCCCATGAAAAACATTGAATTCCGTACCGCAACCTCCGCCCAGGGCGGCCTCCTTGTGATGGGTGGTGTGCCCGGCGTGGCGGCGGGTTCCCGCGTGCAACTGCGCGACCATGCCGGACGCCTGCGTTCCGGCCTGGTCATTCGCGCCGCCGACGACGCCGTGCTGGTGGAAGTGTTCGAAGGCACGGACGATCTCGACCTCGAACGCACCTGGGTGCGCTTCCTGGACGAGCCGTTCAAATTGCCGGTGTCGCGCGATATTCTCGGCCGCATCTTCAACGGCGCCGGGTTGCCGCGCGATGGAAGGCCGCCAATCATTTCGGCCGACCGACGCGACGTCAACGGCGAGCCGCTCAACCCGGCGGCGCGTGCTTACCCGCGCGAATTCATCCAGACCGGCATTTCCGCCATCGACGGCATGAACTCGCTGACGCGCGGCCAGAAGCTGCCCATCTTCTCCGGCGGCGGCCTGCCGCATAACCGGGTGGCAGCGCAGATCGTGCGTCAGGCCAAATTGCTTGGCGAGTCCGCTTCCGAGTTCGTCGTGGTGTTTGCCGCCTTCGGCGCTTCGCATGCCGATGCACGCTTCTTCGAGGAAAGCTTTGAAGAAAGCGGCGTGTTGAACAAGGTGGTGATGTTCCTCAACCTGGCCGACGAGCCGGTCATCGAACGGTTGCTGACGCCGCGCGCGGCGCTCACCGCCGCCGAATATCTGGCCTTCGACCTGGACTACCACGTACTGGTCGTGATGACCGACATGACCGCCTATGCCGAGGCCTTGCGGGAAGTCGCGGTGCTGCGCGGCGACGTGCCGGCGCGCAAGGGCTATCCCGGCTACCTGTATTCCGATCTGGCGGAAATCTACGAGCGGGCCGGGCGGATCAAGAACCGGCGCGGCTCGATCACGATGATTCCGGTGCTGTCGATGCCATCCGACGACATCACGCATCCGATTCCCGACCTGACCGGTTACATCACCGAAGGCCAGATTGTGCTGGGACGCGAGTTGTCGAATCAGGGCGTCTATCCGCCGGTCACCGTTCTGCCTTCGCTGTCGCGTCTGATGAAGGACGGCGTCGGCAAGAACTTTACCCGCGAGGACCATCCGCACGTCGCCAGCCAGTTGTTCGCCAGCTACGCCAAGGCGCTGGAAGTGCGCGGCCTGGCCGCGATCATCGGCGCCGAGGAACTGTCCGATGCCGACCGCCGTTATCTCGAATTCGCCAATGCCTTCGAACGCAAGTTCATCGGCCAGGGCGAGGATGAAGACCGCAGCGTTTACGAAACCCTCAACCTGGCCTGGGATCTGCTCTCCATGTTGCCGGCGGACGCGTTGATCCGGGTATCGGAAGAGGAATTGGCCAAGTATCACAAGGGAGGAGCAGCATGAAGGGAGCAGGGTCCGCGCTTCGCGCTCAAGGGTAATGGGTAGGTTCACCCTTCACCCTTCACCCTTCACCCTTCACCGCCCTTTCAGCCATGAAAAAACGCCTCTCCGTTCCCCCCACCAAGAGCGCCCTGTTGCAGGTTGGCCGTCAGGTCAAGTTCCTCGAACAGGGTCGCCAGATGCTGGAGAAGAAGCGCGATCTGCTCACCCGGCTGGTCTATGAGCGTCTGGCGCAGTACCGCGAGTTACGCGCGCAGACCATCGCCGAACTGGCCGAGGCCTATCACTGGCTCGGCATCGTGCAGATGCGCATGGGCGGCCAGATGCTTCGGCAGGCGTCGGTCGGGCTGAAACAGGCGGTGGCGATAAAGGTGGTGGCGCGCTCCAGCGTCGGCGTCGAATATCCCAGTGTCAGCGCCGAGCCGCTGCCGCTGCAACCTGTCGGCTTGATGTGGACCGATGTGAGTTTCGACGAGGCGCGATTGCGCCTGCGCGAACTGACTGTGACGCTGGCGCGCCTCGGCGAGGCGGAGAACGCGCTATGGCGCCTTCTGGCGGCCAGCCGCAAGACCCAGAAACGGGTCAACGCACTGAAATACAACATCATTCCCCGCTACACCGCGACGGTGCATCACATCCGCGCCGCGCTGGAGGAAGACGAGCGCAATACACTGTTCCAGATCAAGGTACTGCGGGCGCGCGCGGGGTCGTAGCGCCTCGTTTTTCCAGCCCGTCCGATTTTCGGCTGGTCAGGCTAAAGTTTGTCCGCTCGCGGTCGATAGGCCTTCCCTCGACGGGAAGAGTACTCATGCCTCGATCACGCGCCATTTTGTTACTGTTCCTCACCGGTCTGTTCGGCTTGGCCGGGTGGCTGCTTCGTGCGCCGGAAGAGCCTGGCACGGACCAGCCCGATAGTTACGCCTCCCCAGCCACCGAGCAGCCCATTACCCCGATTCCGGATTCTCTTGCGCTTGATGCGCGCAAGGTCGAGCTTGGACGGCGTCTGTTTCATGACAAGCGTCTTTCCCGTGATGACACGGTGTCCTGCGCGTCCTGCCACGATCTGAAGATGGCCGGAGGCGATGGCCAAACGGTGGCGGTTGGCGTGCAGCGCCAGATGGGAACCGTGAACAGTCCAACCGTGTTGAATAGTGCCTTCAACTTCAGCCAATTCTGGGATGGACGTGCGTCGACGCTGGAGGAACAGGCGCAAGGACCGGTTCACAACCCGATCGAGATGGCGAGCAACTGGGCCGAAGTCATCAAAAAACTGTCCCTTGATGCGCAATACGTGCGCGACTTTCAGGCGATCTGGCCGGATGGTATGAAGGCGGCCAATATTCAAAGCGCCATTGCCGAGTTCGAACGCAGCCTGATCACGCCACATTCCGCGTTCGATCGTTATCTGAAAGGCGATAGCCAGGCGTTGAGCCCTGAAGCCCGCAAAGGCTGGGATCTGTTCAGGAATCTGGGCTGCATCGCCTGCCATCAGGGCGTCAACATGGGCGGCAACATGTATGCCAATCTGGGCGTCATGGGCGATTTTTTCGCTGATCGCGGCAAGCCGCTGGAGAAGAGTGATTTGGGTCGTTACAACGTCACCGGCCGCGAAGAAGACCGACATGTGTTCAAAGTGCCGACGCTCCGCAACATCGCGCTCACCGCGCCGTATTTTCATGATGGGTCTATCGAGAAGCTGGAGCAGTCCGTGGATGCCATGGCACGTTATCAACTTGGCGTGGAATTGTCGGAACCTGACCGGGCCGCCCTGGTTGCTTTCATGCAATCGTTGAATGGCCGGCTGCCCGTGGTTGTTCCATGATCAGCTCCCGCACACTGAAACCTTGGCTGATGCTGGGTGTGATCATGGCAGCCCTGGCGGCGGGGGCGCTGCTTCCGGCCGTATTGGGCAAGGTTTCCAGCCTGGAAGCATTGCGCGCCCGCCTGGAGACGCTCCAGACCGAGGAAAGCCGCTTCCGGGAGTTGGTCATCCGACTACGTCATGGCGTCAGCTCGAATTACGACGAAGCCAATCAGTGGATGAACCGCATCCAGCGAAATCAGGCTGAACTGGTCCGGCAGGTCGGCGCCGATGTCCAGTTGCGCCTGCAGCTGGAGCGTTACCAGCGTGCCGTGCAGTCGCGGGAGGAACAGTGGAACGATTTCAAGCTGCGCAATGCACTGGTCCGCAACTCGCTGCGTTATTTCCAGAGCGATGCGTCAAACCTGATGCGCGCCTTGCCGAGCGACCTTTCCGGTGAGGTGCTGCGGCACGAATTGATGCGCCTGAACAATGCGCTCTTCCTGCAGGCGCTGGGCGAGAGCCGGGAAGTTGGGGAAGTCGCGCAAGCCAGCCTGGACGGGCTGCGGCCACTGGCGGTGGAACTGCCACAGGCGCTGCGACTTGAATTTGGGCGGCTGTCTCGCCATGCCGAGATCATCAGCAGGCACAGCCCGATTCTGGAAGCGGATGTGCAGGGGCTGGTCCACGGCGCCGGGCGAGATGCCCTGGTAAAACTGGCCGAGGTCAACCATGCCTTGCTGATTGCCGAACAGACACGCGCGGGCAGATACCGCGTCGGACTTCTGGTTGGCGTCGTCGTGCTTCTCCTCGTTCTCGCGCTGGTGGTGACCCGTTACCTCGAAAGTCTGCGCCAGCGAGCCAAGGATCTGGCCCTGGCCGGCACTGTGTTCCAGAGCAGCCAGCAGGGCATCATCATTACCGATGTGACCGGCAAGATCGTTCGGGTAAATCCGGCCTATTGCAACATCACCGGCTACAGTCAGGCCGAACTGGTCGGGACGAACCCGCGCATCCTGAAATCAGGCTTGCAGGACGCCGCGTTTTATCGCGCCATGTGGAGCAGCCTGCTCGAATCAGGACGATGGCGGGGCGAAGTCAGGAATCGGCGCAAGTCTGGCGAGCATTATGTGCAGTGGATCAATATTGATGCAGTCAACAGCGATGCCGGGGACAAGCTGTTCGTTGGCATCGCATCCGATATTTCCGAACTGGTCGGCACGCGCGAGCGGCTCGCCAATCTGGCCTATTTCGATACGCTGACCGGTCTGCCAAACCGGGTGCTGTTTCAGGACCGTTTACGACAGGCGATGATTCAGACAAGGCGCGAGCATTCGGTAATGGCGCTGGTCTTCGTCGATCTGGACAACTTCAAGACGGTAAACGACACGCTTGGACATGCGATTGGCGATGAATTGCTGATTGATGTCGCGGGAAGGCTGAAAGACCGCGTGCGTGAATCGGATACGGTTGCGCGTCTGGGCGGCGACGAGTTCGCGATTATTCTGATCGACGCCAAGGGCGCGGAAGAGATGGTGCGGATTGCCACCCAGTTGATCGAGGCGCTTTCTGTGCCCCACAAGCTGAGCGGCTACGATGTTGCCGGCGGCGCCAGCCTGGGCATTACCTTCTTCCCCAATGACGCCATGACCCCGGAGGATCTGCTCAAGAATGCCGATGTGGCGATGTATCGCGCCAAGGAGCGGGGCCGCAACAACTTCCAGTTCTTTACCGGCGACATGGCGGCGGGGCTCGCCGAGAACATGCGCATTGAAAATGGCTTGCGCAATGCGATCCACGCAGGCGAACTGTCCTTGTACTATCAACCGCAATTTACGCCGGATGGCCGGGTGCTTGGTGTGGAAGCCCTCATGCGCTGGCATTCCGCCGAGATGGGCAATGTGCCGCCCGGACGCTTCATTCAGCTTGCCGAGAAGAGCGGCATCATCACCTCTCTGGGTGAATTCGCACTGCATGAAGCCTGTAGCAAGTGCTCGCAGTGGCGGGAGCGACTGGGTCCGGATTTTCGTGTCGCGGTGAATCTGTCCGCCGCCCAGTTCAGACACGAAGGACTCGCCGAACGCATTGCGGCGGTCCTGAACGAATTCAGCCTGCCCGGTTCGGCGCTGGAGCTGGAGATTACGGAAAGCGTTGTGATGGAAGATGTCGCGCGCGGTCAGGATGTCCTGCGCGGCCTCAAGTCATTGGGATGTCGTATCGCCATTGATGATTTTGGTACCGGCTATTCCTCGCTGGCATATCTCAGGCGGTTCCAGGTCGATGTGCTGAAAATCGACAAATCCTTTGTCGATGGACTTGGCGTCGAATCTGAAGATACCGCCGTTGCGCAGGCCATCATCAGCCTGGCGCGAAGCCTGCGGCTGGATGTGGTTGCCGAAGGCGTCGAGAATTCTGTACAGCTTGAATGCCTGAACCGTCTGGCGGGCGAGGAAGGTTTCATCGCCCAGGGCTACCTGTTTTCCAAACCACTGCCGGCCGCAGAATTCGAAGCGAGATACCTGAAAGCCTGAGTCAGCCGCCAGCGCTTCGTCCAATGCACTACACCGGGCGACTGCACTCGATATTGTCGATCAGGCGGGTGCGGCCGAGGTGTGCAGCGGCGAGTAGAACCAGATCGGATTCATCCGGCGCCGGTGCCAGCAGCGAGGATCGGCTGCGCAGGGAAATGTAGTCCACGCGCCAGCCCTGGCGTGTCAACTCATCGCCGACAGACTGTTCAATGGCGCTGAAATCGCCGTCCCCGGACTCGACGCGTAACGCTGCTGCACGCAACAAACGATACAGACGGGGGGCTTCGGCACGTTCCAGTTGCGACAGGTAGCCATTGCGCGACGACAGCGCCAGGCCGTCATCGGCACGCCCGGTCTCGCCCTCCAGCATGACGATGGGCAGATTGAACTGGCGGACGAGACCTTTCAGGATCAGGAGTTGCTGATAATCCTTCTTGCCGAAAACGGCATAACGCGGCTGCACCATGTTGAACAGTTTCAGCACAACGGTGGCGACGCCCTGAAAATGTCCGGGCCGCCAGGCGCCGCAGAGTTCGTCCGCGAGCGGCGGATGTACGCTGAATGTTTGCGCTTCCGGGTACATCTCGTTGGCGTCCGGCGCGAACACGATGTCGCAGCCGGCAACCTGCAATTGCGCGCAATCGGCCTGCAAGGTGCGCGGGTAACGGCTGAAATCTTCGCCGGCGCCGAATTGCAGCGGGTTGACAAAAATGCTGGCGACCACCGGACCGCCGTGGCGGCGCGCCAGTTCAATCAGCGAAATATGGCCGCTGTGCAGGTTGCCCATGGTCGGCACAAAGGCGGTTTCCTGCTGGCCGGCCAGAGCGGCGCGCAGTTCGGCGATGGTGTGGATGAGCTGCATCAGAAACTGTGCTCCGGTCCCGGGAATTCGCCTGCCTTGATGGCGCTGACATAGTTGCGGATCGCAGCGGCAAGATTGCCGGCGCCGGACATGAAGTCCTTTGCGAAGCGCGGCGGCTTGGGCGTCAACCCAAGCAGATCCTGCAACACCAGCACCTGCCCGGTGCAATGAGGCCCGGCGCCGATGCCGATGGTCGGGATATTCAGACGTTGCGTAACTTCTTCGGCCAGAACCGAGGGAATCGATTCCAGTACCAGCATCTTCGCACCGGCATTCTCCAGGTTGCCGGCGTCCTCCAGCAGTTTGCCAGCTTCGCTGGCGTTGCGCGCCTGGGCGCGATAGCCGGTGGCGTTGACCGATTGCGGCAACAGGCCAAGATGGGCACAGACCGGAATCCCGCGCTGGCTGAGGAATCGCACACTTTCAACCATGATGCCGCCCCCTTCGAGCTTGACCATGTTGGCTCCAGCGGACATCAGGCGGGCAGCTGATTCGAACGCCTGCTCGGGGCTCTTCTGATAACTGCCGAACGGCAGATCGGCGACGACGAACACCTTGCCGGAGGCGCCGCGCGCAACCGCGTCGGTGTGATAGATCATCTGCTCCAGTGTCACCGGCAGCGTTGAGGCATGCCCCTGCACGGTCATGCCGAGGGAATCGCCGACCAGCAGTACGTCGATTTCGTTTTCGGCCAGCAAGCGGGCAAAACTTGCGTCGTAACAGGTCAGTACACTGAGCTTTTCGCCCTTTTCGGCGCGGGCCAGCAGTTGCGGCAGATACATGTCTAAGCCTTCCGAATTTTGAATGCTGAATTTTGAAGCTTGAATGTCGGCACCGGTAACAGGCGCCATTCAAAATTCAAAACTTAAAATTCAAAATTGATCTTGTCATGTGCCCAGATTGAAGAATTCACGCGCGCCGCGCATGTCCTGCATCCGTTGCAGCAGCAATTCAAAATCAGCGTCCTTGTCGGCGAAGTTCAGGTTTTCGCTGTTGACGATCAGCAACGGCGAGGCGTCGTAATGATAGAAGAACTCACTGTAGGCTTTGGACAACTCGGTCAGATAGGTTTCCGTTATCTGGCGCTCATATGGCCGGCCGCGCCGCTTGACGCGCTCGACCAAGGCGCTCGGCTTGGCTTGCAGGTATATCACCAGATCAGGCGCGGCGGCTTGGGGCTTCAGGCCCGAGTAAAGCTGGTGGTAGAGGCGGAACTCGACTTCATCGAGTAGGAGTCTGGCGAACAGCAGATCTTTTTCCAGCATGAAATCCGCGACGCGGGCCGAACTGAACAGTTCGTCCTGGCCGAGTCGACGCGCCTGCTCGATACGGGCGACGAGAAAGAACAGTTGTACCGGCAGCGCATAGCGGCGGCGGTCTTCATAGAAACGGGGCAGAAACGGATTTTCGTCGGCATTTTCCAGAACCAGTTCGGCATCCATGCGAGTAGCAAGCCTGCGCGCCAGACTGGTTTTGCCGGCGCCGATCGGCCCTTCGACAACGACATGGCGGAAACGGCTGAGCATGTGATGCGGGTGAGCAAGTGCGGTGGCGGCCTACTGGCAGCCAGTAGCACGCTTCGGTTCTGCCGGCAGACGCGCGATGTCGCCGCTGTCGATTCGAGCAAGGCAATCAGCTACCCGACCATGTCCAGGAACAAGTGCGTCTGGCGCAATTTCCGACAGTGGTACCAGGACGAAAGCACGCTCCATCATGCGCGGGTGCGGCAAGGTCAAGCCGTGTTCATGCATGATCAGGCCATCGTAGAGCAGCAGATCGAGATCGAGGCTGCGCGGCGCGTTCTTGAAAGTGCGGTTGCGGCCGTGCCTGGCTTCTATGCCAAGCAAGGCAGCGAGCAGGGCACGTGGCGTCAATTGGGTGCGCACGCCAGCTACTGCATTGATGAAGTCAGGCTGATCGGCATAGCCGACCGGTTTCGAGAGATACAACGCGCTGCATGCGATCAGGCGGGTTTCCGGCAGATTGCCGAGTTCGGACCAGGTTTGCTCGATTTGAACGACCGGGTCGCCGAGATTGGAGCCGAGAGCGATGTAAGCGGTAATTCCGGCTGCAGCCGTGCCCGAAGCAGCGATATCAGCCAAGCTTGACCTCGATGGCAGCCTCGCCGTCAGGTTTGCGGCGGCTGCGACGGCGTTTGGGTTTGGCCGTGCCGGGTTGGGGCTTGATCAGCATGGCTTCGCGTTCGCTATCGCTGGCATCGGGAAAGCGGGTCCACCAATCAGCCAGTTCCTGTGCTGCGTCACCGCCCTTGGCGCGAATCAGCAGGAAATCGTAACCGGCGCGGAAGCGCGGATGCGACAGCAGGCGGAACGGGCGTGCGCCACTACGTTGTTCAAAACGCGATTGCAGGGACCAGATTTCCTTGATGGTGCCATCGAAGCGGCGTGGAAAGGCAAGCGCATCACGCTGGCGTTCCAGCACGGCATCCATCGCGTCGTACAGGGCGGCCTGGTCACTCTGGCCGGTGGCCTGGTTTCGCCGCCACTCCGCTTCCATGTCGAACCACAGCAGGCAGGCCAGCATGAAAGCGGGCGAAGCGGAATGCCCCTCGCGAACACGCTCGTCGGTGTCATGTAGAGCAGCGTGCAGGAATTTCTGCCGATTCGCATCGTCCAGAATCGCATCAAGCATGGGCAGTATGCCGTGGTGCAGACCTTCCGCGCGCAGTTGGCGCACCCCTCGCTCGGCATGGCCGGAGAGAAGCAGTTTCATCATTTCATCGAACAGGCGGGCGGAAGGGATGCGTTCCAGCATCGATGCCAGTTCGGCGATCGGCGCCCGCGTGGCAGGGTCGATATGAAAATCGAGTTTGGCGGCGAAGCGGGCTGCACGCAGCATTCGAACCGGGTCTTCCCGAAAGCGTTGAACCGGATCGCCGATGATGCGCAAAACCTTTTTCCGGGCGTCTTCGACGCCGCCATGCCACTCCCAGACTTCTTCCGTTTCCGGGTCGTAATACAAGGCATTGACGGTGAAATCGCGCCGTTCGGCGTCTTCCGCCTGGCTGCCAAATACGTTGTCACGCAACAGCATGCCATCGGCAGCGGTGACGCGGGAGTCATCCTCCTCATCGGATTCCACTTCCTTTTCGGCCGACGCGGCGCGATAGGTGGTGACTTCTATGGTGTCGGCGCCGCAATAGACATGCACGATCTGAAAGCGGCGGCCAATCAGGCGCGAGCGGCGGAAAACCTGGCGCACCTGTTCCGGCAGGGCATTGGTGGCGACGTCGAAATCCTTTGGTTCGCGACCAAGCAGCAAATCACGCACCGCGCCGCCGACCACGAACGCGCTGAAGCCTGCTTCCTTCAGGGCGCGGGTGGTTTTCAGGGCGCAGGGATGAATTTGTTCCCGCCGGATGCCATGCGCTGCCAGCGGCAGGATGCGCGGGCCGGCGGCTGCTTTGGAGCGCGAGGTATTGCCGAAGACTTTGTTGATGAACCGGCGGATCATGGCTTCCGGAAAGAATATTCGTTCATGGGTGGTCTCCCGAGGCGCGGGATTATACACATCGCCAAATCCCGTCCGGCCTTGCCCGGACCCGGCTCGCAAGCTACATTAGCGCGGCTGTTCCATTCAGACCGTCCTTGAGGACTCCACGCAGTGTTAGCTCTTATTGAAGCCGCCGGTTGGCCGATCTGGCCGCTCATCATCGCGTCCGTGCTGGCTCTTGCAATCATATTCGAGCGCGCCTATACCCTGCGCCGAACCCGCGTTCTGCCAGCCAATCTGCTCGATCAGGCCTTGGCCAACCTGCGTCAGCACGGCGCCAATCCGGATCTGCTGCGCGCGCTTTCCGAGGGCTCGCCATTGGGGCGTGTGCTGGTTGCCGGGATTCGTAATCTCGGCGTCAGCCGCGACATGATGAAGGAGTCGCTCGAAGAAGCCGGTCGAGCAGTGGCGCATGACCTTGAGCGATATCTGATGACGCTGGGCACGATAGCCTCCGTAGCGCCTTTGATGGGCTTGCTGGGCACGGTCGTCGGCATGGTTGAAATCTTCGGCTCGCAGTCTCCCACCGGGGGCAATCCGGCGGTTCTGGCACATGGCATTTCGGTTGCGCTTTACAACACCGCGTTCGGCTTGATCGTGGCCATCCCGAGCATGATCTTCTATCGTTTTTTTCGTGGCCGGGTCGATGCGTTCCTGGTCGAGATGGAACAACAGGCCGTGCGTCTGGTTGAAGCCATCCATGCCGAGCGGAAATAAGGCGCCATGCAATTTCGTCGTGGTCGACGTGATGAGCCGGAAATCAACCTGATTCCATTGATCGACGTGTTGCTTGTCGTGCTGATCTTCCTGATGGTCACCACGACTTACGCGCGCTTTTCCGAATTGCAGATCAACCTGCCCGAGGCCAGAGGCGATACCGCCAAGGAAATGCCGGTTCAGATCAACGTCGGAGTCGATGAGCATGGCGGCTACGCGATCAACGAGGTGGCGGCGGGCACGGCTTCGGTGGATGGACTGGTTGCGGCTTTGCAGGCGGCAGCGGGTAACGAGAAAAATCCGGTGGTCGTGATATCCGCCGATGCGCATGCTACCCACCAGTCGGTCATCCGGGTCATGGACGCCGCGCGTCGCGCCGGTTATCCACGGGTCACTTTCGTGACCCAGAATTCCGACAGCGGTCAATGAGCGGCGATTGACCCATCTGCTTTCGCGCTGCTGGTATGGGCGATGCCCGATGTGGTTCCTGCCTGTTCATGCCTTGCTGGCGATTCCACTGAGTCTGATATTCGGTCTGCTGATTAGCCTGCGTCGCGCGTTCTACCAATGGGGCTGGTTCCGGGTCGTGCGTATGCCGGTGCCGGTTGTTGTGGTGGGCAATCTCAATGTGGGCGGTTCCGGCAAGACGCCGCTGACCATTACCCTGGTGGAATGGTTGCGTCACGCCGGATACGCGCCGGCGATCGTGAGCCGTGGCTATGGCGGCAGCGCGCGGACGCCAATGCCGGTAATGCCGGACAGCGACCCTGCTCGGGTTGGCGACGAGCCGGTGTTGCTGGCGCGGCGAACCGGATGTCCGGTCTGGATCGGGCGCAATCGCGCCGAGGCCGCGCGGCAATTGCTGGCTGTTCACCCTGAAGTGAATGTTCTGATCGCAGATGACGGGCTGCAACATCTGGCTCTGGCGCGCGATGTGGAACTGGTTGTGGTGGATGCTGCACGGGGCTTCGGCAATGGCTGGCTGTTGCCGGCAGGTCCGCTGCGCGAACCGATTTCACGTCTGAATCGAGCCGACGCTGTCGTGATCAACGGCGATCAGTCGATCGCCCTACCGGCAAGCTGCCCGCATTTCACGATGCGCATCATCGGCGAGAACTTTTTCAATCTCGCCGAGCAGAATCGCCACGTTTCGGCGACGCACTTCGCAGCAGACCAGGCTGCCGGCTTGCTGCATGCAATAGCCGGCATTGGGCATCCCGAACGCTTTTTCCGCCAACTCGACAAGCTTGGGCTGAAAGCCCGGCCGCGCGCTTTTGCCGATCATCATGCTTTTGTTGCGTCAGACCTGCCGGCCGGCACCGTCCTGATGACTGAAAAAGACGCTGTCAAGTGCGCCGGCCTCGGCAATCTGTCCATGCGCAGGGATCTCTGGTTTCTCGCGGTTGACGCCGATGTGCAAGCCGGACTACAACCGCTGATCATCAATCTTCTGAACGCACGAAAGAGAACTCCGCATGGATCCCAAGCTGCTTGAAATTCTGGTCTGCCCGCTATGCAAAGGCCCCCTGGTGCATCACCGTGAAGCGCGTGAACTCATCTGCAAGCCGGATCGCCTGGCTTTCCCGATTCGCGATGGCATTCCGGTCATGCTGGTTGACGAGGCACGGCGCCTGGAGGAAACCGAAGAGGTGGCCTGAGACCCGAAAGGCGGATGAATTGGCCGCCGACTTCCCGCTGCAAACCTTGCTGGATCATTCCCGGCATCGCATGGAAGCTGCCGAACGCCTGCTGCGCCTGCTCAAGCGCAAGGAAGACTCGGCGCGGCAGCGTTTGCAGGAACTGGAGGGCTACAAGTCCGAGTATCAGGCGCGCTTGACCGGCGACGGCGCAGCGGGAATGAACATCGTATTGCTGCGCGATTTTTATGCCTTCATGGTCAAGCTCGATAGTGCCATCAACCACCAGGCTTCGGATGTGCAGCAAACGCATGCGCGCTGGTCTTCCGCCCATGAAAACTGGCTGGCGCTTCGGCAAAAGGTGAAGGCTTACGAAACCCTCGCCGCGCGTCATGCCGATCAGGAAATGCGTATGCAGGAGCGGCGAGACCAGCGAGTCACGGATGAAGCGGCGCTGCGCCGGTATACGAACCACCATGAGGACCGTGAATGAAATGAGCATTCCGGCACGTCGCTTGCTTTGTCATCGTGCAGACGGAATGGAGATATCGTATGGCGGAGATTCAGGCGGCGATGTTGGCAAAATTCAACCTGGTCGCGGGTGCACACAAGGCCGGGTTCAAGGGCGCATTGATGGCGGATGTGCAAAAGGATGCCTTTTTTGGTGTCCTGCAATCGCAACTGGCGAACACTGATTCGGATGCGGAACTTGCGGTGCCGGCGTTGCTTGGCAATGCCGTGAAAATGCCGCCCATTCGGGTGAGTGCTGCAGATCCGGCTCAGCCCGCTGCGGACCTGGCTGCGCTGCCGCCCAGTGATTTATCCGCTCAGCCGTCGGTTGCGCCCGCCGTTCTTCCTGCATTCACTGCATCTGCCAGGATCACGGTCGCACAGGTTAAGGAAGATGCCCCTCGGCGCGGGGTCGAGCCCATAGTGCTACCTGAGGCGGTGTCGGAAGAGATCAACTCGATCCCGACAGTCGCCACCAAATCAGCCGGATCGTCAGTTAAGGAAAATCTGCTCAAGGCTGGCGGGGCGGCAATTGCTGCCGCCGACGGGCAAGCATTGCCGCCGGACAAGCCGACTCGGTCATCGGAGATGCCTGTTGTGCAGACATCCTCCGAAGTTGATTTGTTGAAGGCGGAATTGTCTGCATCAACACCCATATCGCCGTCCACCCAGGGTCGAATCGATACTTCAGCCACCCCCGCCTCGATTGGAGCGCCATTTGTGCAGTCTCTGCGACAGGCGGAGGCGAGAATCAACGCGGCGATCGAGACCCCTTTGCGGAGTCCGGCATTTGCCGCCGAATTGAGTGACAAGGTTGTCTGGCTGGCAAGCAAGCAGGGGCAGTTCGCCGAACTGTCCTTGAATCCTCCGCAGATGGGGGCGCTGGAAGTACGTTTGACGTTATCCGGCAGCGATGCGAGTGCACAGTTTTATTCATCCAACCCGGTTGTGCGCGAGGTGATCGACGGGGCGCTCCCGAGATTGCGCGAATTGATGGCTCAGGCCGGGATCAATCTTGGCGAAGCCGAAGTTCGTCAGCAGGCTTTCAGTCGGCGGGATCAGGCGGATCAACATGCGCAGCCTTCGACGCCTGAAGCAGAAATCCTCATGCACCATCAGGCCCCATCGGCTGGAATGGGCGGGGCGTGGTCTAAGGGTTCGGGGCTGGTCGATCTCTACATTTAGCGTCAGCTGTCACCCCGTTTTTTCAGCAATTCAATAAAACCCTGTGTTCATCCGGGTTGAACCTATTTGTCTGCTTGTCATCTCGTAATAAAGAACATAAGCTTCTTGAAGGAACTTTCTGTTTTTGTTTGATATTTCAGAAAAACACTTTCATTCGAGGGCAAGATGGCTAAAGAGGAAGTGGCAGCCGAAGTCGTAGCGCCAAAGAAAAAGGGCAAGATGCTCATCATCATTCTGGCCGTTGTCGGCGTATTGGTGATTGGCGGTGGTGTTGGTGCCTATTTGTTGCTTTCCAAACCCGCCGCAGAAAAGAAAGCCGGGCATGGTGACGAAGAGGCTGCGGCGAGTGAGGAGGATGCCGAGGAGGAGGGGGGGGGCGAAGGCGACCATGCGCCGGTTTACGTCAAACTCGAAGCCTTTACGGTCAACCTTGCCGATCAGGAAAGCTATTTGCAGACAGAGATGCAATTGCTGGTTGCCGATGCCAAGGTGGGCGACAAGATCAACGCCCGTCTGCCTGAAGTTCGGGATGCCATGATTCGGCTTTTATCGAGCAAGACAGCCGAGGAGCTTTCACAGCAGGAAGGCAAGGACGTGCTGGCAGGTGAAATTCAAAAGCAGATCAACCAGATTCTGGGTGTAAAGGGCAAACTGAAGGGGGTGAAGAAGGTGCTGTTCGGAGCCTTCATCATCCAGTAACAGACAGGAGCGACGTGGCGGACGACATTCTTTCCCAGGAAGAAGTTGACGCACTCCTGCGCGGGGTCACCGGCGAGTCCGAGGAATCCGTGGCAGACGAGGGTGTCGGGGGCGTTC
Organism: Tepidiphilus sp. J10; assembly: GCA_945897955.1. Taxonomy (GTDB): domain Bacteria; phylum Pseudomonadota; class Gammaproteobacteria; order Burkholderiales; family Thiobacillaceae; genus PFJX01. The sequence continues at coordinate 63,365 of CAMDGQ010000003.1, forward strand.
GCGCCTACGATATCGGACGCCAGGAGCGCATTGTTCGTGGGCGCATGCCCACGCTGGAGATCATCAACGAACGCTTTGCTCGAAATTTCCGCATTGGCCTGTTCAATCTGATTCGCCGTACCGCCGAAATCTCGGTTGCGCCGGTCACGGTCATCAAGTACAGCGAATTCGTGCGAAATCTGGTTGTTCCCACCAACCTGAACATGGTCCATATCCTGCCATTGCGCGGTACCGCCTTGTTCGTGTTCGACCCCAATCTGGTGTTCCTGGTGGTGGACAATCTGTTCGGTGGTGATGGGCGTCAGCACATGCGTGTCGAGGGGCGCGATTTCACGCCAACCGAACAGCGCATTATCAAGAAAATTCTCGAAGTGGTATTCGATGAAATGAGCAAGGCATGGGAGAGTATTTTCCCGGTGCAGTTCGAATTCATCCGCTCGGAGATGAACACCCAGTTTGCCAATATCGCCACGCCAACCGAAGTTGTGGTGGTGAGCACATTCAACATCGAGCTCGGCGCGGGGGGCGGCGATTTTCACGTCTGCATGCCCTACAGTATGATCGAGCCTATTCGCGATCAGTTGACCAGTACCATGCAGGCTGATCGTGCCGAAGCGGACGAGCGGTGGGTGACGCAAATGTCATTGCAGGTGCAGGACGCCGAAGTCGAATTGGTGGCCAATCTGGGTCAGGCGCCGGTGACTTTGCGCCAGATTGTCGATCTCAAGGTGGGCGATGTGATTTCCCTGGAAGTACCTGAAGCCGTGATCGCCCAAGTGGATGGCGTCCCGCTGTTTCAATGCCATTATGGTCAGAAGAACGGCCAGTTGGCGTTGAAAGTGGATCGCATCCTGCAAGGCCAGGAGCGCGTGTCATGCGCGGGAGGCAAGCAATGAGTGAAGACGCGCAACAAAAGGACGACGATATTTCCGCCGATGACTGGGCTGCCGCGCTGGCCGAGCAGGAGTCCGCCGCGTCAACGGAGGAGGCGGTTGGCGACGATGACTGGGGCGCCGCGCTGGCCGAGCAGGAAAGTTCAAGCAAGGCCGCTGCCGCGACTGGAGCTGCCGCCGCCAGCAATTCAGCACCGCCGCCAGCGCATGTATTTCAGAATCTCAGCTCCGACAATGTTCAACCTGCGGCGAATAATCTTGATCTGATTCTCGACATTCCGGTTCAGCTCAATGTCGAATTGGGTCGGACCAAGATTGCCATTCGCAATTTGCTGCAATTGGCCCAGGGTTCGGTGGTGGAACTCGACGGGCTGGCCGGGCAGCCGATGGATGTGCTGGTCAATGGCTGCCTGATCGCGCAAGGCGAAGTCGTTGTCGTCAACGATAAATTCGGTATTCGATTGACCGACATCATCAGTCCGGCGGAACGTCTGCGTCGGTTGAATCGCTGAACCTTGAAGTCTCCACGATGAAGCGTTTTCGCGTTATCAGCAAAGGGCCGGCGGCCCTTTTTGTGTTTTCTGTCCTGGCTTCCGTCTCCGCCCGCGCAGCGGCCGAGCCTGTCGCCGATTCGACTTCGGGCGCCTTGTTGCAGGGGTTGCTTGGCCTGGGCATGGTACTGGCTGCACTGGCCGCATTCTTCTGGTTCCTGCGCCGGTTTTCACCCGGACAGAATGCGGCCCAGGGTGCCGTGAAAGTGGTCGGTGGCGTCATGCTGGGTCCGCGCGAGCGGCTGGTCGTGGTCGAAGTCGGCGAGACCTGGCTGTTGCTTGGCGTCGGCGGCGGACAGGTCAGCACATTGCATACCTTGCCGAGGCCCGAGGGTTATACCCCCGCCGGGCATGTTGCGCCCTCCGGTCCCTTGCCCGACTTCGCCGACAGGCTCAAGGCGCTTTTGTCGAAACGCCAGCCTTGATGCTGCCATGAGGCTTGTCGTGCGTGTCTTGCTGACTCTGGCATTGTTCCTGCCTGGACTGGCGCTTGCAGCGCCCGGCATTCCGGCTTTCTCCAGCACGCCCGGCGCGGGCGGTGCCACCAATTACACATTCAGCATCGAAGCGTTGCTGTTGCTGACGGCGCTGACCTTTTTGCCGGCTGCCTTGTTGATGATGACCGCCTTCACCCGCATCGTGATCGTGCTGTCATTGTTGCGTCAGGCCATGGGCACGATGAATTCGCCTCCCAATCAGGTCATCGTCGGGCTCTCGCTGTTTCTGACTTTCTTCATCATGGCCCCGGTGTTCGACAAGATTTACGACACCGCCTGGAAACCCTATTCGGACAACCAGATCAGTCTGATTCAAGCCGCCGACCTGGGCGTGCAACCATTGAAGGCGTTCATGCTGAAGCAAACCCGACAGGAGGATCTGGCGCTGTTCATCGGTCTGGCCAAGGTGCCGCCGCTCAACACGCCTGAAGAGACGCCGCTGAAGGTACTGGTGCCGGCATTCATCATCAGCGAATTGAAGACTGCGTTTCAGATCGGTTTCATCGTATTCATTCCCTTTCTGATCATCGACATGGTGGTCGCCAGCGTTTTGATGTCGATGGGCATGATGATGCTATCGCCGGTGCTGGTCTCGCTGCCGTTCAAGATCATGCTGTTCGTGCTGGCGGATGGCTGGAATCTGCTGATCGCGTCCCTGGTGCGAACTTTCCAGATATGAGTTTGCGGCGATGACCCCGGATACCGTGATCGCCATTATTCGCCAGGCGCTGGAAGTCGCCATGCTGGCAGCCGGGCCGTTGCTGCTGGCATCGCTGTTTACCGGTTTGCTGGTATCAGTGTTTCAGGCCGCGACGCAAATCAATGAAATGACCCTGTCATTCATTCCGAAAATACTGGTGATGTTTATCGTGCTGGTGATTACCGGCCCCTGGGCGCTGCAATTGCTGGTCGATTACATCACCCGCCTCCTGGGCAGCATCCCGACATTGATCGGATAGCGCCATGTTGACGCTGTCTTCGGCCGATCTGGACGCGATGCTGGCGCTCTTCTTCTTCCCGTTTGTCCGCATTCTGGCCTGGCTGTCGTTTGATCCGTTGCTGGGCAATCGTGCGGTGCCGATGCGAGTTCGGGTCGCGCTGGCCATGGTGCTGGCCGTGGTGGTTACGCCTTTGTTGCCGAGCGATACGTCACTCCGCGTCGCTTCCGGTGATGGCATCCTGATCCTGCTGCAACAAATCGCCATCGGCGCGGCATTGGGCTTCGCATTGCGTATTGTGTTCACGGCGGTCGAATACGCCGGCCAGTTGATGGGCCTGCAAATGGGCCTCTCCTTCGCAACCTTGTTCGACCCGGTGAATGGCGCGCAAACCCAGGTGATTGCACAGTTTCTTGTGCTGGCCACGGCGTTGATCCTGTTCGCGTTCAATGGCCATCATCTGGTCATCACCGCGCTCGTGCGGAGTTTCGAAGAAATCCCGATAGGGTCGACATTGTCGGCGGACGGTTTTGCCATGCTTGCGCACTGGGGCGGCGTCCTGTTCGCGGTCGGCTTGCATATTTCATTGCCGGTCACTGCGGCGTTGCTGGCGACCAATCTGACCATCGGCATGATGTCGCGCGCCTCACCGCAACTGAACATCTTTGCGATCGGTTTCCCGCTCACGCTGGGCGTCGGCTTCCTGGTGCTTTATCTAGCCCTGGCATATTTGCCGACCCGGCTGGACCAATTCTGGCTACAGGCAGTTCAGCTTGGCGCCAGCGCGATGCGAGGCGTCGCCGGGCTTTGACGGCTCGCCGATGCTGCCCGGTCAGATCACGCCTGTTTCAGCTAAAATCCGTTTCTTTCAACGAATCCAGATCGCCATGTTTACTGGCAGCCTAGTTGCTCTTGTTACCCCCATGCTGTCCGATGGGGCTTTGGACATGCCGCGTTTCCGGGCATTGATCGATTGGCACATTGCCCAGGGGACCGATGGGCTGGTCATTGTCGGCACCACGGGCGAGTCGCCCACCGTCAACACCGAGGAGCATTGCCTGTTGATCCGCACTGCCGTCGAACAGGCCGCCGGGCGTGTGCCGGTGATTGCCGGCACCGGCGCGAATTCAACCTCCGAGGCAATCGAGTTGACGCATTGCGCCAAAGCTGCCGGCGCTGCCGCCGGACTCTCGGTGGCGCCGTACTACAACAAGCCGACCCAGGAAGGCCTTTACCGGCATTTCAAGGCGATTGCGGAAGCGGTTGATCTGCCCCTGATTCTCTATAACGTGCCCGGTCGTACCGTGGCCGATATCAGCAATGAAACCGCGCTGCGTCTGGCCCAATTGCCGGGCGTCATCGGCATCAAGGATGCCACCGGCAACATCGAGCGTGGTTCCGCCCTGCTGAAAGCCGCACCGGCCGATTTCTCGGTCTACAGCGGCGACGATGCCAGCGGCATGGTCCTCATGCTGCTCGGCGCCAAGGGGGTCATTTCGGTCACCAGCAATGTCGCGCCGAAGCTGATGCACGAGATGTGTGTCGCTGCGCTGGGGGGAGATCTGGAGCGCGCCCGTGCGATCAATTATCAGTTGCTCGGCTTGCACCAGAAACTGTTCGTCGAAGCCAACCCGATCCCGGTCAAATGGGCGCTGGCCGAAATGGGGCATATCGAAATCGGCATTCGCCTGCCATTGGTTCCTCTGTCTGACACCTATCACGGCGCCTTGCGTGCCGCCCTCAAGGAAGCCGGCTCGTTATGAAAATTTCCGCCTCGCGCAACTCCGTTGTGCTGATCGCTCTGGCACTCGCAGCCACTGGCTGCACCCTGTTTGAAGGCAAAAAAATCGACTACAAGTCGGCAACCAAGCTGCCGACCCTTGAAGCCCCGCCGGATCTGGTCATGCCGGCCGGAGACAACCGCTTTGCGGTGCCTGACATCAACCCTCGCGGCGCGGCCACTTTTTCCGCCTATGACCGCGACCGTGCCGGCAAGCCGCAAGCAGGCGGCGCGCAGGAACTCCTGCCGAAAGTGGACAAGGTAGGTATTGAACGCGCCGGCAGTCAGCGCTGGCTGGTTGTGCAGGCATCCGCCGCCGATGTCTGGCCGGTGGTGAAAGAGTTCTGGCAGGAGTTGGGATTCATCATCAGCCTGGAGTCACCAGAGGCCGGCGTGATGGAAACCGACTGGGCCGAGAACCGCGCCAAGATTCCTCAGGATGGTTTGCGGAGTTTTCTTGGCAAGGCTCTGGACAGTTTTTACTCCACCGGCGAACGCGACAAATTTCGCACGCGCCTTGAGCCTGCTTCCGATGGCCGCACCGAGATCTATCTCAGCCACCGTGGAATGATCGAAGTATTCGAGGGCACCCAGGGTGGTGGCGATCAGGGCCAGGGCCGAACGATCTGGCAGCCGCGTCCCGCCGACCCCGAGCTTGAAGCGGAAATGTTGCGACGTTTGATGGTGCGTTTTGGCGTGGAAGAAACGCGCGCCCAGAATCTGCTGGCCGACAAAGCCGCGCCGCCGCAGGCCATGCAGACCAGGAGCACGGATGGCGCGCCCGGCCTCAGCCTGCCGGAATCCTTCGACCGAGCCTGGCGCAGGGTTGGCCTCGCGCTTGATCGTATCGGTTTTGTTGTGGAAGACCGGGATCGTGCCGGCGGCATCTACTTTGTCCGCTACACCGATCCGGAAGCCAATACCAAAAAGGACAAGGGTTTCATGTCCAAGCTCGCCTTCTGGCGATCGGATGACGAAAAGGCCAAAGCCTTGCGGTATCAGGTTCGCCTGAAAGGCGCCGAGGAGAAAACTGAACTGGCCGTGTATATGGACGATGGCAAGGCGGCTGAAAACGAGACCGGCAAGCGCATCGCCAATCTGTTGTTCGAGCAACTCAAGTAATGCGATTCGGATGCCTCGGTAGCGGCAGCAAAGGCAATGCCTGGCTGATTCAAGCCGGCGGCACCCGCATCATGGTCGATTGCGGTTTCGGTCCGCGCGAAGCCGGCAAGCGGCTGGCGCGACTGGGGCTCGATGTGAGCGACCTGAATGCCATACTGGTTACGCACGAACATGGCGATCATGGGCGCGGCGTCGCCCGACTGGCCGGCAAGGCGCGTTGTTCGACGTGGCTCAGCCATGGCACGCATGCCATGCTGGATGCATCGGGCTCGGCGCCTACCTCGGCGCAAATTGTCGAGGCCGAGCAGAAGTTCGCCATTGGCGATCTCGAAATCACGCCTTATCCGGTACCGCACGATGCGCGCGAGCCCATGCAGTTCGTGTTCTCGGATGGCGCCTGCCGCTTTGGCTTGCTGACCGATGCAGGCCATGTCACCGCGCGTATGGAGCAGGTTCTGGGCGGCTGCGCTGCGCTGGCGCTGGAATGCAACCATGACATCACCCGCCTTGAGTCCGGCTCTTACCCGGTCGCGCTGAAGCGGCGCATCCTCGGCCGCTATGGCCATCTCGACAACGACTCGGCGGCAACGCTGCTGAAGAGGATTGCCGGTGGCGGACTCAGGCATGTGGTTGCTGCACATCTGTCCGAGCACAACAACACACCCGACCTTGCCCGGGCCGCACTGGCCGGGGCGCTTGGGTGCGAGCATCACTGGATCGGCGTCGCCGATCAGGAAACTGGACTCGATTGGCGGGAAATCTGATGGACGCAATCAAAGGCATAAACCCGGAAACCACCCCGGCCCTGGAAGTCGCCGGCAACTTCGACGAACTCGGTCTGGCCGCCCCGATACTGGCCGCCGTCAAGGAGATGGGCTACAAGACGCCGACGCCGATCCAGCAACAGGCGATTCCGCTGGTGCTGGCAGGTCGCGATCTGATGGCGCAGGCGCAGACCGGCACCGGCAAGACAGCAGCGTTTGTTCTGCCCCTGCTGCAGAAAATGGTGCCGCATGCCAACGCCAGCGCTTCGCCGGCCAGGCATCCGGTGCGCGCCCTGGTGCTGGCGCCGACGCGTGAACTGGCGATTCAGGTGCATGAAAGCGTGGTGGATTACAACAAGCATTTGCCCCTGCGCAGCACGGTGGTGTTCGGCGGCGTCGACATGAAAGTCCAACAGGCCGAATTGCGCGGCGGCGTCGAAATCCTGGTCGCCACACCCGGCCGTTTGCTTGACCACGCTACGAGTCGCAGCGTGTTGTTGTCGCAGGTGCAGTTTCTCGTGCTCGACGAGGCCGATCGCATGCTCGACATGGGTTTCCTGCCCGATCTCAAGCGCATCCTCGATTTCCTGCCGACACAACGCCAGACCCTGCTGTTCTCGGCCACCTTCGACGACAACATCGTCGGCCTGGCGCGCAGCTTCCTGCAGAACCCGCTCAAGGTCGAAGTCGCGCGCCGCAACACCTCCGCCGACAACGTCGAACAGCTGGTGCATAAAGTCAGGGAAGAAGACAAGCTGGACGCACTGGTCCGCGTGGTCAAAACGCGCGGCATCGCCCAGGTTCTGGTGTTCACCCGTACCAAGGTGTGCGCCGACAAGGTCGGCCATCGTTTGCAGAAACGCGGCATCCAGGCCGCGATCATTCATGGCGACAAGGCCCAGGTCGAACGATTCGCCGCGCTCGAAGGCTTCAAGCAGGGCAAGGTGCAGTATCTGGTCGCCACCGATATCGCCGCACGCGGCCTCGATATCGTCGAACTGCCTTGCGTGGTGAACTACGAATTGCCCTATGCGCCGGAAGATTATGTACATCGCATCGGCCGCACCGGTCGCGCCGGCGCTTCCGGCCTTGCCGTATCGCTGGTCTCGCCGGATGAAGAACGTCTGCTCGCAGGCATCGAGCGGTTCATCAAGCGCGATCTGAAGGCTTCGCCATTGCCGGAAACCTCGCCGTCGCAACCATTGCGTGCTGTCGCCACGGTCGCAGAACCGGCGGCTCCGCTGGCTGCATCGACACCTGCCGCCGCTTCCTCCGCGCCCGTCGGCTCACGTTTTGGCCGGACTCGCGCCGAACCCGTTTGCGCCCTGTTGCAACCGCCGATCAATCGCTCCGAGCCAGCCCTTGTCGCGCCGCAATCATGAGTGGTGAATGGTTGCCTCTGGTCATCCTGGCCGGCCTGGCCTGGTTCTGGTGGGACAGCCTGCAAAAGCGTGAACTTGCCGTGCGTGCCGCGCGTGCGGTTTGCGAACGTGCCAGCGTGCAATTTCTCGATGACAGCGTCGCCCTCAGCAAAATGAAACTGCGCCGCGACAGCAACCAGCGCGCCAGGCTGTATCGGGAATTTTCATTCGAATATTCCAGCGTCGGTGACGATCGCCTGGCGGGCAGGGTCTATCTGCTTGGCGAAATTATTCTGTCGGCTGATTTGATCGCCTGAGCCCGTCGCGGCGAGGGGGCTATCTGGAGGTTCGAAGCATGATCTCAACTCCCCGCGAAACCGGCCCAAACCCGGCAGATTCATGTTCCGGCCAGACCCTGTTTGCCGCGCTGGTTTCGGCAACCCGCCGTCACGGTCGCAATGCGCCAGCCCAGTGGGAAGACCAGAAACCGGGAACGTACTCCTACGCCGATCTGCTCAAGATGACGCTGGCTCTGGGACGGCTCGCCGGCAAGGTGACCGCGCCGGGCGAACACGTCGGCGTCCTGATGCCGAACATGGCCGCCGGTGTCGGCTTGATGCTCGGGTTGAGTGCATTTGGCCGAGTGCCGTGCATGTTGAATTACACGGCTGGCAGCGAAGGAATGCAGAGCGCCTGTCAGACCGCTCGGGTGCGCACCGTGCTGACTTCCCGACTGTTCCTGACCAAGGCCGGTCTGGTCGAACAAGCGGCGGCGCTGCGTGATGTGCGCCTGATTTACCTGGAAGATTTACGTCCCCGCTTCAATCTGGCCGACAAGGTCTGGTTGCTCGGCTTTGCACTCTGGTTTCCGCTCGCCGCCACCCCGAAGATCGACGCGGAATTTCCTGCGGTAGTGCTGTTTACCTCCGGCTCGGAAGGCAAGCCGAAAGGCGTGGTGCTGTCACACCGCGCGCTGCTGGCCAACGTCGCGCAAATCCTGGACAGGATACAAATCGGACCGGACGACAAGGTGCTGAATGCGTTGCCGATATTTCATTCCTTCGGCCTGACCGCCGGCACGCTGCTGCCGATGATTTCCGGTGCGCGTCTGGTGCTTTACACCAGCCCGCTGCATTTCAAGGTAATCCCGGAACTGGTGCGAGAAAAGCGTTGCACGGTGTTGTTCGGCACCAGCGCATTTTTCAACCACTACGCGCGCAATGCCGAGGCAGATGCCTTCAAGACGCTGAAGTACGTTGTGGCAGGCGCCGAGAAACTGGCTGATACGGTACGCCAGACCTGGCGCGACAAGTTCGGCATCGACATCCTGGAAGGCTATGGCGCAACCGAAACCGCACCGGTGCTGGCCGTGAATCATCCCGACGATAACCGACCCGGTACGGTGGGACGTTTGCTGGCCGGCATAGAAGCGAAGGTATTGCCTGTGGCCGGCATCGAGCTTGGCGGTGAACTGCATGTTCGCGGCCCCAACATCATGTCCGGCTATTACCGCTTTGATGCCCCCGGCGTTCTGGAACCGCCCGAATCAGAGGCGGGGGAAGGCTGGTACAACATGGGTGACGTTGTCACGGTTGATGCGGATGGCTTTGTTTCCATTCAGGGTCGGCTGAAACGCTTTGCCAAGGTGGCGGGCGAAATGGTTTCGCTGGAAGTGGTGGAAGCCATCGCCCGGGCGGCATCCGCCGAGGCCATGCATGCAGCGACCTGTATTTCAGACGCTGCTCGCGGCGAGTTGATCGTGTTGTTCACCACCGACTCCGAACTGACCCGCGATCAACTCGCTGCAGCCGCGCGCGGTCTGGGTTATCCGGAAATCGCCATTCCGAAGCGGATTCGGGTGGTCGAGGCCTTGCCTTTGCTGGGCACCGGCAAGGTGGATTACATGCGGCTCAAGCAGGAAAAATGACATGAAAAAGCCCCGCCGAAGCGGGGCCATGGATCGACTCGAAGGCTTCAGGCCCGGGATTTGCGCCGCATTGCGCCGAGACCGAGCAGGCCGAGGCCAAGCAAGGCCAGGGAGGCAGGTTCGGGGATCTGGGAGAAACGTTGCTCGAAGCTGAACAGGCCAGCCGAATCGGTGTCGTCTGTCGCCCAGACCAGAATATTCTTGGTCACCCAGATTTCGTCCTGCGGCAGAAAGGCGGCCGAGTCGGACAGGATGGTCGTAACAGCCCCATCAAGCACACTGTGCTCGACCACCTCGCTGCCCAGGTCGGCGAGACCCGCCGCTGTGCCTATGGTCTCCAGAATGAAATTGCCGTTGTCATTGCTGCCGTCGATCAGCCAGGTAACAAAGGCGCCGCCGGTCGTTAATTTCAGCGAGTTGTCCTTGATCCTGTTGTTGTTCAGCGTGCTTGCACGGAATCCGAACTGGAAGTCAATGAAGGCAAAAATGTTGTCGCCGGTGACATTGAACTCGCCGTTGAGAATGTCGAAACGGAGGCCGGGTCCGGGATTCATGCCGCCGTCGTTCAGCGCGGTGACATCAATGTTGTCGGTGTTGACTGTGGAGCCATCGGACTTGTCCTGAAAGAGCACGCTCCACTGGTCGAACAACTTGTCGCCCGCAGTAATACTGCCTCCGTTTATCAGGGAAGTCAGGGGAACCGCCTGCGCGCCGCCTGCCGCGCTGAGCGCCAGTATCAGCGCAGTGAGGATTCGAGTCGATTTCATGGTGCTACTCCTTATTGGTTGCCAAGAGAGTCTGCTGCCGTCCCGGCTTATCCCGGGAACGGCTGGATTCAAGGGTTATCACTGCGTTGCGCAATTCGGGCGTGTGCATTTCGGGATGCAGAACAGGACATCAATCGGATCAATCTTGCCATCGAGGTTGGCATCGCGCGGATCGGCCGGCAGAGGAGTCTGGCGACGCGCCCGGCTGATGGCGGTTAGATCCAGTTGGTCGATGTCACCGTCGCGGTCCACGTCGCAGGCACCATCCGGTGTGTTCAGCGTAAGGTCGAGCAGGATCGGCGATTCGCCGCCGGTGTTGGCGTTTAGCCTCGCCTGCACCTGCAGGAAGCGACCGCTGACACCCGGGTTGGCCCCGTTCGCCACCGGCAGGAAGGCCAGGTTGGGCAAATTGGCCTGGTTGTCGTCGGCACGCACGCTCACCTGCACGCTGGCGCCCTGCGGCACCTGCTCGGTCCAGCTCACCTTGCTCCAGGCCTGGCCGTTGACACCACTGTCCTTGACCACGGTCCATGTGCCGGTGGGAGACGTGATGTTGCGCGCGGCGAAGCCGGTGGCGTCGCTGTAGGTGTAGGGATCGAAACCGACCGGGAACACCCCCAGTGGCGCGCAATCCGTGCCACGGTATTTCGACACGCTGTTGGTGAAGCGGTTGATCTGCCAGATGTTGTTGTCCGAGTCCACAATTACGCCCCGCGTCTCGGTGTTGGACTGGGTCGCGCCGGAACAAAGCAGAGCGCCGGCCGGGTCGTACTTGCGCACGCCACCGCCACTGAAAGGTCCGGTCCAGATATTGCCGGAGCCATCCACCGAAATGCCGGTGGAAGAGAAGCCCTTGGAGCCGCCGGGTGTCGTGAAAGTGTTGGGCCCCGGCGTGAACTCGCGGAATCCCAGGCCACTCTGCGACGCCAGATAGACCTTGCCGTTGCCCAGAGCGATGCCGTAGTTGCTGTTGCTGTTGTCGCTCAAGGCCGTGGCGTTTGCCGGGTTGCTGGTGTCCAGGCGACCCAGCACGGTACCAAGCGAGGCGCTCCACAGAATGCCGTTACCGTCCACCAGGCAGCCGTAGGGCGACCAGGGAACGGTATGCGGGCCGCTCAGGATGGCGCCGTCGGAAGCCTGGATTTTGTAGAAGCGTCGCGAATTGAACATGCCGGCCCACAGATTGCCATCGGTACCGATGCATAGCGCTCGACCCAGTTGGCCAGCCTCGCCGGCGGGCAAGGTGGTTGTCCATGCAACCCGCTCGTCGCGGCTCTCGCAGGTGCCGGCGACAGCGCAGTCGAAGGTTGTATTGGCGTTGTCGTTCACTACAGACTTGGTTTCATCAAAGGTGATGGTGCCGCTGTTGTTACTGTCCGTGGAGGTGTCGGCGACGCCGGCAGTGCCGCCGGCACGGTCGATGAAGCCCTCGGCCAACACCTTCATCAATGAGGGTCTGCCACCGTCGAAATGCCGATTCAGGATATAGGCGTTGCCATTGATATCGACCGCCGAACGCGATGGCGCGGGTCCGGAGAAGGCGCCGTGATTCGAGAATGCACCGCTGCCGAAGTAGGTCCGATAACGCCCCAGCTCCTTGCCGGTCGTGGTGTCGATCTTGGACATGGAGTCTTCGCCGGCGTTGGCTATCCAAAGTACCGGGAAGGTGGTGCCGACGGCGTCGAGCTGCAACTGGTTGCTGTTGGGTGCGGTGTGGTTGACCCCCGACAGCACGCCCTGATCGAACTCTCCATCAAGCGTGAAGACAGTGGTGGCCGCCGGCGCGACCGAAACCCAGCAGGTTGCTGCGATGGCTATCGCCAAACGCGTCATCGGCAGGTTGGGCTTGTTGCTGTTTCTGGTGAGATGTGTCATTTCATTCCCCTCTAACCGTTATTTGCTTTGCCCGACCAAGGCCTGCTGCGTGGCGCTCGGACGTGCGACGGGATAACTTTCCTGTGCCTGGGTGGTCGTCAGGCGCTGACGGCCTGTGCCGTCCGGATTGATCCGATAGATCTGGCCGGGCCAATCCTTAAAGCTCATGAAATAAATATGGCTGCCGTCTCCGGACCAGACCGGCGCCAGATCCTGCACTTCCGAATGCGTCAGGTTTTTGGCGCCGGAACCATCCCGGTTGATGGTATGCAGATTCATCGCGCCGCCCTGGGTATCGGCATTGCTCAGATACACAACGCGGCTCCCGTCAGGCGAAAAACTGGCCTGGCTGTTGATGTACTGGTTCTGGGTCAGCGACACGACCTCGCCGCTGTCGACGCTGGCCAGCTTGATGTTCACGCCTTCCGTGCGCCCACCTGGAGCCAGATACATCACCTGGCGGCCATCGGGCGACCAGACCGGATTGCGTTCATTCTTGCCGTCCCGGGTGAGCGGGCGAATGGCGCCGTTTTCCAGTTCCACGAGCATGATCCGGGCCGATTTGCCTTGGCCCTGGATGAATGCGATGCGCTTGCCATCGGGCGACCAGGCCGGGTCGGCAGCATCCATATCGGCGGGCGTCAATGCACGTCGCCCACTGCCATCCGCTGCCATGACGAAGATTCCGCCAGGACCATTCTGGTCGGCCATGAAGGCGATCCGGCTGCCGTCGGGCGACCAGCGCGGCTGCTGCTCCAGGCCCGGCATGTCGGTCAGGCGGGTCTGCATGCCGCCGTCGGCGTTCATGACATAAATGTCACCCTGGCCGCTGCGGTATGAAATGTAGGCGACTCTTGCGCCATCAGGCGACCAGACCGGCTGGAGTTCGCTGCTGTCGGTCCGGGTCAGGCGATGCTCGCCACTGCCGTCGTCGCGCATGCCGTAAATCTGCATCATGCCGTCGCGCATGGAAGTGAAAAGAATTTCCTGCGCTACATCACCAACTGGCCGGGCTGGCATGGATGCCGCCGCGCAACTTGCCGCCATGCTGGCGGCAACAAGAAGCGGTTTCGCAAACCAGCAAAGCCGGCGCAGCCTTGTGGAATTGATGTCGTTACTCATACTCAGTCTCCTCGTTCAGGATTGGGGTGCCAAAGAGCGGGCGTGGACCGAGCAGACCCTATTTGGATACCACAAAGGAAACCGACTTGAGCAGCGCGCCTGCCGCATTCCTGATCACCAGCGTGTAACGGCCCGGCGTGGTAAGCGCGACCTGGTAACTCAACGAACCCTCGCCATCCGGCAGGATGACCTGCTTGTACTGCGTTTTGTCCGGGTAGTTGACGATCAGCCGCAAAGCGACATTGGGCGGAAAGTTGCCGCCATTGAATACGGCACTTTCATGCAGGCCCATGATTGACGGTCCGGCAAGATAGGGGGCGGCCGCAAAGGCGGACGGGATGTGCGAGATGGTCACTACACTGGCTGAAAGAGCCAATGCCAATGCGCTATTCATGATTGCTGTGTTCATTTGCTGCCTCCTGACTTGAGTGGCGATGAAAAAATCCTTGGATATGTACTATAAGCAATGGACGTTATGTACCAAGCATAATTCGGGCCAATGGAAAATCCCTTAATTAATCATGGGGTTGAAAATTTGCTCCGGGATTGGTGTAAAAAAATTCGACATTGGTCCCGCTGACAAGCCGATGTAGCGGGGAATATTTTGGTGTTCCCCCGCTGTTGACCGGGGCGCAAGCGATTTTCCTGGTACTGGTTTTCCGGACAGGCTGGGTGCGCTGCTTTACCCGGATGTCGGAATTTTTTGCACCTGAAAAGGCAAATGCGGCAGCGTGGAAACACGTGCGGTGTCTGAATCTCAATCACCTTGACTTGAGCAACTGCAAACTTCTCGCCAGTGCCGGCATTTGCCGTATTTCCGGGCCGCAGGCGAGTCAACAGCGATTCAGGTCGGCAGAAATGAAACTGAAAACAGCTGTAGGTGCGAATAAATTCGCACCTACAGTCTGGTCAACTTCGTTTTTTGGATGAATGCATGGCGGCCGGGTTGGCTGCGAGTTTGAAGTGTGTTGCTTCAAAATGTTGCAACAAGGCTTTGCCGAATGCCGGTCGGCTCGATGCCTTTTCGTCCTATATCCAGGATTCGATCTTCTTTCTGTCGGGTACGCCGCCGGCATGCACGACTTTGCCGTCAATGACCACGCCGGGCGTGGACATGACGCCGTAGCCGAGGATGGCGGCCATGTCGGTGACTTTTTCCAGTTCGATGGCGGCGCCCTTGGCGGCGGCGACGTCGGTGATCAGCTTGGCGGTGGTTTCGCAGTTGCGGCAGCCGGTGCCGAGGACTTTGATGTTTTTCATGTTGTTTGCTCCGGTTTGACAGCCTCGATGTTGGCCGAGGCGATAAAGTTTTCGACGCCGCGACCCGGCGCCCAATGCTGGATGTATTCGCGGCTGGCGTCTTTCGGTGCGATGCGGATGTTGCTGAAGCCGGCTGCGGCCAGCATTGCGACGAGGTCCGCGATTTGCGCCGCACCGGCGACGCAGCCGGTGTAGAGGGCGACCTCGGCGCGCATCTCCGACGGCAGTTCGGCGGTCAGCACGATGTCGGAAATGGCCAGGCGGCCGCCCGGCTTCAACACGCGATAGGCGTCGCGAAAGACCTGCGCCTTGTCGGGCGACAGGTTGATGACGCAGTTGGAAATGATCACGTCGATGCTGGCGTCGGCGACCGGCAGGTATTCGATCTCGCCGAGGCGGAATTCGACGTTGGCAAAGCCGCCCGCGTTTACATATTTCACGGCGTTGGCGCGCGCCTTGCTGATCATGTCCGGCGTCATGTCGATGCCGATGACATGGCCGTTGGCGCCGACTGCGCGCCCGGCGAGGAAGCAGTCGAAGCCGGCGCCGCTGCCCAGGTCGAGCACGGCCTCGCCCGCCTTCAGCGCAGCGATGGCCTGCGGGTTGCCGCAACCCAGGCCAAGGTTTGCGCCTTCCGGCACGGCGGCGGTTTCTTCCGCGCTGTAGCCGATGCCGCGCGACAGCAATTCGGCGACGGATTGATCGGAAGGCGCACAACAACTACCGGATGGTGCGGGGGCCGTGGCGCAGCAGGAAGAACCGGTATTGGCGACCGCCGCATAAGCGGTGCGGACTTGCTGGCGAATGGAGTCGTGGTCGTTTGTTTGCATGATTTTCCGGAATGTCGTTGATGGCATTGATTGGTACGCACGGCGCACTGATCAAACGATTTCACAAGGCAAATTTGTTCTAACGGTCACCCTTTGAAATGGTGTCATTTCCAAAGCCCGGCTAGACCTGACAGGTTTTAAAAACCTGTCAGGTCTTAAACCAGTCGGGTCTTCATTCCAGCATGCGCGGGAATGACGGCTGCAAGCCGGAACAAATTTGCAGCGACCGATTTCAACAGCAGGATTGACCGGATTTGGTCGGCGTGCAACAGGCGCCACCTTCAACCACGGCGATGTTGGCGAACGGATCGACCTTGATCTTCGGCTTGGCCGGCGCGTAACCCTGTGCATAGGCTTCGTCGAATTTTGCGTCCAACGCCTGTGCTGCTTCATCGCGAATATGGCGGGCGATTTCGATGACGCTGTCGATCTGATCCTTGGAAACGCCATATTCCTTCAGGCGGTCAACCTGGCACAGGCCTTGTTTCGGGTGATTCGAGGCGATGTTGGCGGCCAGCGAAACCAGCGCGACGATGGAAGGATGCAGCGGGTTCGCCTGAGATTGGCTCATAGGTAACTCCTCAAAGCATTGAACAGGACGCCGACGCCCACGAAGGCGGTGGCGAGATAGGCGGCGAAGATGCCGAGCAGCGGCCATTTGACGACTTTGCGCAGGATCAGCATTTCCGGCAGCGACAGCGCGATCACCGCCATCATGAAGGCGAGCACGGTGCCGAGCGGCACGCCCTTGCCGAGCAGCGCTTCCGCGACCGGAATGATGCCGACCGCGTCGGAATACATCGGTACGCCGACCAGCACCGCGACGATCACCGACAGCACGCTGCCGTCGCCGGCGATGCGGGCGACAAAGTCCGCCGGCACATAGCCGTGAATGATGGCGCCGATGCCGACGCCGATGATGACGTACTTCCAGATCCGGCCGACGATCTGGCGTACCTCGTTCCAGGCGTAGTCGTGGCGCGCGCGCAGGCTGTTGTCGCGTTCCTCCGCCGCCGCCTCGCCCATCTGGATCTTCCAGACGTATTCCTCGACCCAGCGCTCCAGTTTGAACGCCTGCAACACATAGCCGCCGATGAAGGCGATGGACAGGCCGGTGAAGACATAGATCATGGTCATCTGCCAGCCGATCACGCCGGCCAGCACGACCACCGCAACCTGGTTCACCATCGGGCTGGCGATCAGGAACGACAGCGTGACGCCCAACGGAATGCCGGCTTCGACGAAACCGATGAACAGCGGGATCGATGAACACGAACAGAACGGCGTCACCGCGCCCAGGCCCACCGCCATCAACCGCGCACCGGGACCGGAGCGGCCCTTCATCATCGCGCGCACGCGTTCCGGCGTCAGCAACGCGCGCAGCCAGCCCATCAGGTAGATCACCGTGGTCAGCAGGACGAGGATCTTCACCACGTCCATGACGAAGAAATGCACAGCCGCACCCAAGGGGCTGCCTGGCGTCAGGCCGGCAAGGTCGAATATGAGGAATGTTGCGAGGGCGTCGAACATCGGGTTATGAGCAGGTAATAAAGGACACTGTCACCTCGGCCTTCGCCGGCATGACGATCCATGCTACGGGTTGGTTAGCGGGATTCCAGTCATGACGACGCTGTGCCATGGGCTCAATTCGACTCGAACTCGACGAATGCGCGGTTCATGTTGGCGCGATGCAGGTCGCTGTAGTTGTAAAGATGTTTGAACTGGGGCAGGTCGGCGTATTTGTCCAGCGTCGCATCCAGCGGTTCCATGTCCTGCGCGGCCTTGCCGATCACGTCGGCGAGGAAATCCTCGTAATCGCCGGAATCACGCTTCGCCTTGGCCAGGTCGCAGACGCTGCCGTGACCGGGGACGATATGTTTCGGGTTGAGCGCTTCCAGCACGTGGAACGCCTTCTGGCCGTTCTTCACGCTGGACCAGGGCAGCACGCCGAGGATACGGTCAACGTAAACCAGATCACCGGTGAACATGATGTTGCGCTTGGGCAGCCAGATCCAGGCATCACCCGGGAAATGCGCATCGGTGTAGCGCAGGGTCAGTGTTTCGCCGCCCAGTTCGATCGTGGTTTCATTGCCTTCGAGCAAGGTCGTGGCGGGCAGGGGCTTTGTGCCGTCGAGGCGCGCGCCGAGAAAACCGGTCAGCATCTGCATGTGCTGGTTGGCGAATTCCGCCTGCGTCGCAGCGGTGCGCTTCAGCGCGGAAATCTGCGCACCCTGGCCGGCGAAATAGTCGTTACCCAGCCAGCGGTGATCCTGGCTGCCGGTGTTGATGACCCAGCGCACCGGTTGGGGGGTGACGGTGCGGATGGCGCTTTCAATCCTTTCAGCACCCAGCTTGCTGGCGCCTGAGTCGATCAGGATGACGCCCTGTGTGGTGACGATGAAACCAAAATTGGCGTTGGAGCCTTCGTTGTCCTTGCTGCGCTGGCCGAGCGGGCCGACGATGGCATAAACGTTTTCGGCCACTTGTTCGGCTTTCGGGATGAACTCGGCAGCCTGCGCCGAGACAAGGTGGAACAGCGTGCAAGCCAGCAGAACGAGTGGTCTGAACATGATGCGAGTCCTATTGTGGATCGGAGTGCGGCAGCATCACGTTTTCGCTGGTCTGCGGCAAGGTGGGAATCAACCATTTGAACAATGCCGTGGCGGCAAAAGCGCCAAGCAGTTGCGCGACGATGAAACCCGGCGCATCGGTCGGGCGGATGCCGGCAAAGGTATCGGAAGCCGCGCGCGCCAGCGTCACCGCCGGGTTGGCGAACGAGGTCGAAGCCGTAAACCAGTAGGCGGCCGTGATGTAACAGCCAACCACGACCGGCGTCACTGACGGCCGGCTTTTCACCGTGCCCCAAATCACCGCGAGCAGGCCGAAGGTGGCAACGAATTCGCTCCAAAGTTGCGACGGACCGGCGCGCTCGTGCTGCGAGGCGAAGAACAGCGGCAGATCGAACATGCCGTGCGCCGCCGCGACGCCGGCGAACGCACCGACGATCTGCGCCGCCACATAGGCCGGCACTTCGCGCCAGGGCAGGCCGCCCGCCCAGGCATCGGCGAGTGTCACCGCCGGATTGAAATGCGCACCTGAAATCGGCCCGAAAGTCAGAATCAGGGCAACCAACCCGGCGCCGGTAGCCAGGGTGTTGGCCAACAGCGCGAGGGCGATGTTGCCGCCGGAAAGCCGCTCCGCCATGATGCCCGAGCCGACCACCACAGCGAGCAGGAACGCTGTACCAAGCGCTTCGGCGACCAGTTTTCGGGGCAGGGTCATGATGTGGATTTGCCGATGTCCTGCAGAGTCTTTTGCAGCTTGATTCGATCAATCTTGTCGATCGGCAGGCTGGCGAACATCGAGATGCGGTTCTGCAACTGGTTGAAGGTCTGGAAGAACGCCCTGCGCTTGTCGTCATCGCTGCCTTCCACCGCAGCAGGGTCGGGCACGCCCCAGTGCGCGGTCATCGGCTGGCCGGGCCAGACCGGACAGACTTCGCCGGCAGCGTTGTCGCAGACGGTGAAGACAAAATCCAGTTCCGGCGCGCCGGCCTGGGCAAACTCATCCCAGGACTTGCTGCGCAGGCCATCAGTCGGCAGTCGATTCTTCTCAAGCAGTTCCAGCGCAAAAGGGTTCACCTGTCCGCCCGGATGGCTGCCGGCGCTGAAGGCGTTGAACCGCCCCTTGCCCCAACTGTTGAGCAACACTTCCGCCAGGATGGAGCGGGCGGAATTGCCGGTACACAGAAACAATACATTGAACGGACGATCGGACATGGTGGCCTCCTTGGGCGCGACGGGGTTCAGAGATTGAATTCGGTGCGCACGGCAGCCACCAGACGGGCGCGAATGTCGTCGCGCACAGTCAGGAAACTTTCCAGCGGCTCGCCGTGCGGGTCGTGGAACGGCAGGTGGATGCTTTTCACCGGGCGCGGGAAGATCGGGCAGGTTTCCTTGGCGTTGTCGCACACGGTTACCACCAGATCGATGTCCTGGTTCATCACCGCGTCGACATCCTTCGGGTACAAGCCTTCGGTGTTCAGACCGGCTTCCTTCAGCGCGGCGATGGCACCATCGGCCACTTTCGGTTGCGGTTTGGTGCCGGCGGAAATGGCGTGGACTTGCCCGGCGAGGTCGTGATTAAGCAGCACTTCGGCCATTTGCGAGCGGCAGGAGTTACCGGTGCAGAGGATCAGAACGGTTTTCATGGTGTGGTCTCTCAGGGTGAGGAAAAAAAGGGGAGTCAGGCGACGCAGGTCGGGCAAGCCTGGTCTGGAA
Source organism: Tepidiphilus sp. J10 (assembly GCA_945897955.1). Classification (GTDB taxonomy): domain Bacteria; phylum Pseudomonadota; class Gammaproteobacteria; order Burkholderiales; family Thiobacillaceae; genus PFJX01. Next base: position 83,332 of record CAMDGQ010000003.1, read on the forward strand.
CCGCAGCTTCCAGCGGCATGCCTTCGTTCATGTGCCACAAAACGCGCACGGCCCAGGCCGGTAGTTCCGGATGCAAGCGGTAATGCATCCAGACGCCCTCGCGCCGAGTCAGTACCAAGCTAGCTTCGCGCAATACGCCGAGATGACGGGAAACTTTGGGTTGAGGCGCATCGAGCATGGCATTGAGGTCGCACACGCAACGTTCGTCGTGGATCAGCAACATCGCCAGAATGCGCCGGCGGATCGGATCGTTCAGGGCTTCAAAAAAGGCTTGCTGGTCGAGCTGCATATGCGTTTTGACGAATCAGATTAAACGGTAAGCCAGCTTATTACCGTTTGACTATATCTGTCAAAACGAATTTAAAGGGGTTTTCTATGCAGTACGGCAGAACGGGCGCGCAACTGGCCGCAGCCACCGTCGATGTCTTGTCCAGCGGAGTCGCGCAGCCGGGAAACGATGCCGTTTTGGTGCAGACGGCCGGCCAGTTCGGAGCAACGATCCAGGCTGGGGCGTTTGAAATCGGCACCATTGATGAGGTTGTACGGGATGAAATTCATCATCGCGTACTTGCCGGCGAGCAGTTGAATCAGGGCGTCGATTTCGGCGTCGCTGTCGTTGACGCCTTCCAGCAAGGTCCACTGATATTGGATCGGGTAGCCGGTTTGGCGGGCGTAAATCTCACCGAGTTCGACCAGTTCAGCCGGGGTGATGCGCGGCGCTTTCGGTAGTAGTTGCTCGCGCAGTTCGGCGCGCGTGGTGTGCAGCGACAACGCCAGCGCGGGCTTCACGTTGCATAGCGGCAGGCGTTCAAACACGCGTAAGTCACCGACCGTGGAAAACACCAGATTCTTGTGGCCGATGCCGCCCAGCGTGCCGAGCAGGTCGATCGCTTCAAGCACGTTTTCGAGGTTGTGCGCCGGTTCGCCCATGCCCATGAACACGACTTTGCGCACTTTGCGCCGGCGGCGCGCCAGCGCGACCTGGGCGACGATTTCTGCGCTGCCGACCTGACGTAGCAAGCCATCGCGTCCGGTCATGCAGAACACGCAGCCGACCGCGCAGCCGACCTGGGTGGAAACGCAGACGCCGTCACGCGGCAACAACACGCTTTCCACGCTTTGGCCGTCGGCCAGGTCGACCAGAAGCCGGGCGGAATCATCCGCGCCGGGATGTTCAGAGCGCACCCGGGCCAGGCCGTGCAGTTGCGCCATGATTTCCGGCAACGCATGGCGAACGTCGAGCGGCAAAAAATCTTCTGCCTTGCTGTGGCGCTTATCGAGTGATCGCGCTTGCAGCCAGGCGCGCAGGATGCGGTCTTCGTGACAGGGTTTTGCGCCGAGTTGGCGCAGGTGTAGGCGGAATGTTTCGATTTGCATGGTGCGTAAAGCCGCGAACCCTGACGCCGGCGCGCTAGCCGTTATTGCGCTTAGCGTGGCGCTTGCAACTGGCCTTGAGACGAGGATTGCGCAGGCAAAGTGGGCGCTGAGTCGGTGACGACACGCGCGTCAGAAATGAAATATTCGGTCTCGCCGAAGCAGGAAGACGGGATGAATTTGTGTTGCTGATACTGCAACACCACGCGTTGACCCGCCATGGCATTGATTTTTTCGGCGATTCCGTTGTCCGGTACGGTGAACAAAAACTTCTCAGGAATCGCACCTGGCATGGTGACCATGGCGATTTCACCTTCCCAGGTTTTGCACAGCCAGCCTTTTTTCGACAGCTTCTGCACATAGCCGGCGCGCTCGCCTTCCGAGTAGCTCCAGTTCAGCGTTAGCCAGACCCAGGCGGTGCTGAGCAGGATCAGGACAAGCAGGGTGATTCCGATGATGCGGGGAATGCGGGAATACATGGGTTCAGTCTCGATCTTTGGGGGCTCAAGTTTATGCTGACTCTACTTCTGGCTGGCTGGCGTTGAAAAATTGCGGGGAAAAAATTACTCGGCGAAATTACTCGGCGAACTCCAGCCGTTCCTGCAGCTTGTCGAGCGCAGCTATGGCGCAGCGTTCGTCCTTCTCGCCGCCGGGTGCGCCGGAGACACCGAGCGCGCCGATCATGCCGCCGCCAGCACGGATTGGTACGCCGCCTTCCAGCACCAGGATGCCTTTGACGTGGTTCATTTCCATGCGGATGTCTTGTCGGTTACGGCGGAAATCGGACGAGGCAACGCCGGACAGGATCACCGCTTCGGCTTTTTCCTGTGCAATCTGAATGGTGTAACGCGAGGCCAGAGAATCGCGCAGCACGGCCTGGATGTCGCCGGCGCGGTTGACCACCACTGCGGTCACTTGCCAGCCGTCGGCGCGGCAGGCTTCCACCGCCGCCTGCGCTAAGTCGCGCGCCAGTTCCATACTGACCGTGCGTTGCGTGATGACGTCCTTTGCAGCGGCGGGCGCTGTGGCGAGGAATACGCTGAACAAAATGCCGGCGGCGCGGTGCATGGATGTTTCAGCCGAAAAGTTTGCCGGCCAGCGCGCTCAGGCCTTGGCCCAGCGCATCGGTGTCGCCGGTGTTGTCAGGCAGACGGCCTTGCGGGGTCAACTGGTTGACCACTTCCGGCAGATATTGCGCCAGGCTGCCGCTGAGTTGCGCCGGGTCGATGCCGAACTTGCTGGCCAGATCGGCCAGCGGGCCGCTGCCCAGCGCCTGGCTTATTTGCGCAGCGCTAACCGGCATATTGGCCCCATTGCCGACCCACGAAGCCGCCTGCTCGGACAAGCCGCTTTTGTTGAACATCTCGACCAGACCTGCCAGGCCGCCGTTCTGCTGCGTCAGCGCCATGACCATCTGCATGATGTCGCCACCACCACCGGCCTGAGCGCTGCCGCCCATGTTGTTCAAAACGCTGCCGATCACGCTATCGAATAAACCCATGTTGTTCTCCTGTTTGGTTGTTCACAGTGCCGCTGTTCGCGGCGATCCGGCCGAATGATAACTTCTGCAGCCGCTCTTCATGTGCCGCAGAAGGTGCGGAATTCAGCCATGAACTCGCCTGATGCCGGCTCGGCGTAACGGGCCAGGGCAGGAGCCAGGGCAGGGGCCAGGGCCGGGTCTTCGTCGAAGGGGTGTTGCAAGGCATTCAGTAATTGTTCGAACGGTGTCAGATCGCCTTCGTCCGAGGCGGCGGCAAGCGCTTCCTCGACGCGATGATTGCGCGGAATCAGCCAGGGATTGACCCGGCGCATCGAGGTTGCGCGCGGGGTGATGTTGGGGGTGGCGTCCTCGAAGGCGCATCGCTCACGCCAGCGTTGCAGCCAGAGATCCAGCCCCGGCTGCCCGGCGAACAAGGCGCGCAGCGGCGCTTCATTGCCTTCCGCCGCATCCGCCAGTCTTCGCCATGCCAGCGTGAAATCCACTTGTTGCGCGTGCAGCAGATCCAGCCAGCTTTCGCCCAAGGCGGTATCGACATGGTCGCCATGCTCAACCGTGCCGCGCAGCCCGAGTTTGGCGCGCAGACCGGCCAGCCAATGATGCTGGTAGCGCGCCATGAAACTGTCGATGACCTCGGTGGCCAATTCGATCGCTTGACCTTCGTCGTCGGCGATCAGCGGCAGCAAGGTTTCGGCCAGACGGGACAGGTTCCAGCGGGCGATGCGCGGCTGCGCCTCGTAAGCGTAGCGGCCCATTTCGTCGATGGAACTGAACACCGCGCGCGGATCGAATGCCTCCATGAAAGCGCAGGGGCCGAAGTCGATGCTCTCGCCGGGAATGCCCATGTTGTCGGTGTTCATCACGCCGTGGATGAAGCCGACATGCATCCATTGCGCGATCAGCGCGGCCTGGCGTTCGGCCACGGCGCGCAGGAATTCCAGATAACGGTTTTCTGACGCCAGCAATTCCGGGAAATGGCGCGCGATGGCGTAATCGGCGAGTTGGCGCATTTGCTCCGGCGTGCCATGCGCGGCGAAGTACTGGAAAGTGCCGACGCGCAGATGGCTTGCGGCGACGCGGGTGAGGATGGCGCCGGGCAGCGTGCGCTCGCGCCAGACCGGCTCGCCGGTGGACACCACCGCTAGCGCGCGCGTGCTGGGAATACCCAGCGCGTGCATCGCCTCGCCGATCAGCACCTCGCGCAGCATCGGCCCCACCGCAGCTTTGCCGTCGCCTCGGCGGGAAAACGGCGTGCGCCCCGAACCCTTGAAAGCGATATCCCGCCGTCGGCCATGGCGGTCGATAACCTCGCCGATCAGCAGCGCGCGGCCATCGCCCAACTGGGGATTGAACTGCCCGAACTGATGCCCCGAGTAAGCCTGGGCAATGGGCTGCGCGCCCTCCGGCAGCGCATTGCCGGAAAACATCGCTGCCAGCGCGGCATCGTCCTGCCCGGCCAGGCCCAACTGCAATTCCTCTGCCAGTCCGCGATTGAAGAACAGCAACACCGGTTCAGGTACCGTCGCGGGCTGGCAGGGCTCGTAGAAGCCTGGCAGGTCGCGGGCGTAGGTGTTGTCGAAGGGGAGGAGGGTGGTTGGCATCGGTGGGGCCGCATTTCAGACGGTATGAGTAATTGGGAACGAACTTTGGGCCAACTGCGCGGAAATTCCACCCCAACTTGATCAGGGGTAAGACTCGTGTTCGTAACGAGCCGGACACCACCCAATCAGCCGACGGGCAGATCGCTGCACTCCGTGAACGTCGCGGCCTGGCCGTGCAGATGGCCGGCGGCATCGACGAGGTTCCACACGGTGGCGTTGCGGATGCTGAAACGGCGGCCGCTTTTGGCGATGCGGATGCCGCTGTAATGGTCGATGTATCCGGTCATGGCGACCTGCGCCAGCAAGCGGCTGCGCTCCGCCTGAACTAGCGGTTCAGCGGATAGACGCGAGGGCAGGCCGACGATTTCCCGCCAAGGCATTTCGAAACGCGCCTGCGCGGCGAGGTTGGCGTAAGTGAAGCGGGGATCCGCCGTGGGGTCGTGCGAAAGCACGACAAAGTGGGCGTGATACAGGTATTGCGCGGCGTCGAAAGGAGATAGAGCGGGATCGACCAGATCGCGCCCGGTCAGGCGGCGATGGCTGGCGATCAGCAGCCGGACATGGTCGAGGTAAAAGCCATTGTCCGGCGCGGGTTCCGGGGTCATGCGTGTTCCCGATGGATAAATGCGGGCATCCCCTCGCGGCTAGACCTTGTGATACACCTCGGCGCCCTGCTTGACGAATTCGATGGATTTCACTTCCATGCCTGCTGTTGCCACACTCGTCAGAGCATCCTGTTCCGAAAGACCCTGCTTGGCGGCGTAGTCACGCACGTCCTGGGTGATTTTCATCGAGCAGAAATGCGGGCCGCACATCGAGCAGAAATGTGCGACCTTGGCGGATTCCTTCGGCAACGTCTCGTCGTGGAAGGATTTCGCCTTGTCCGGGTCGAGGCCCAGGTTGAACTGGTCGTCCCAGCGGAATTCAAAGCGGGCTTTCGATAGTGCGTTGTCGCGAATCTGCGCGCCGGGGTGGCCCTTGGCCAGGTCGGCGGCGTGCGCGGCGAGCTTGTAGGTGATGATGCCTTCCTTGACGTCATCCTTGTCCGGCAACCCGAGGTGTTCCTTGGGCGTCACGTAACACAGCATGGCAGTGCCGTACCAGCCGATCTGGGCGGCACCGATGGCGCTGGTGATGTGGTCGTAGCCGGGCGCGATGTCGGTGGTGAGCGGGCCGAGCGTGTAGAACGGCGCTTCGTCGCACCATTCCAGTTGCAGGTCCATGTTTTCCTTGATCAAGTGCATCGGCACATGGCCGGGGCCTTCGATCATGACCTGCACGTCATGTTTCCAGGCAACTTGCGTCAACTCGCCCAGCGTCTTCAGTTCGCCCAACTGCGCTTCGTCGTTGGCATCGTAAATGGAACCCGGGCGCAGACCGTCGCCTAGGCTGAAGGCGACGTCGTAGGCTTTCATGATTTCGCAGATTTCCTCGAAATTCGTATAGAGGAACGATTCCTTGTGATGCGCTAGGCACCATTTCGCCATGATCGAGCCACCACGGCTGACGATGCCGGTCATCCGGTTGGCGGTCATCGGCACGTAGCGCAGCAGCACGCCGGCGTGGATAGTGAAGTAGTCGACACCTTGTTCGGCCTGCTCGATCAGCGTGTCGCGGAACATTTCCCAGGTGAGTTCCTCGGCGCGGCCGTTGACCTTTTCCAGCGCTTGATAAATTGGCACGGTGCCGATGGGTACGGGCGAGTTGCGGATGATCCATTCGCGCGTTTCGTGGATGTTCTTGCCGGTGGAGAGATCCATCACCGTGTCGCCGCCCCAGCGGGTAGACCAGGTCATCTTGTCGACTTCCTCGTTGATCGAGGAACCCAGAGCCGAGTTGCCAATGTTGGCGTTGATCTTCACCAGGAAATTACGGCCGATGATCATCGGTTCGGTTTCCGGGTGGTTGATGTTGTTCGGGATGATGGCGCGGCCGCGGGCAATTTCGGCGCGTACGAACTCGGGCGTGATTTCGTTCGGGATGGAAGCGCCGAAGTTCTGGCCGGGATGCTGGCGACCCATCAGTTTGGCCAGTTTTTCACCCTGCGGGCCGGATTTGCGCAGGTTTTCCAGATACACCTCGCGCTGCATGTTTTCGCGGATGGCGATGTATTCCATCTCCGGCGTGATGATGCCTTGGCGGGCATAGTGCATTTGCGAAACATTCACACCGGCTTTGGCGCGGCGTGGCTGGCGGTGCAAGCCGGGGAAACGGAGTTCGTTCAGGGCGGCGTCCGTGGCGCGGCCGCGGCCGTATTCCGAACTCAGTCCGGGCAGCACTTCGGTGTCGCCGCGTTCTTCGATCCACTTCTGGCGCAGCGCCGGCAGGCCCTGGCGGATGTCGATCTTTGCAGCCGGGTCACTGTAAGGGCCGGAGCAGTCGTAAACGTAGATCGGCGGATTCTTCTCGCCGCCCATGTTGGTTGGGGTGTCGGCTTGGCTGATTTCGCGCATCGGCACCTGGATATCCGAGCGCGAACCTTGAACATAAATCTTGCGCGAATTAGGTAGCGGCTGGATGGCAGCCGAGTCGACTTGTGCGTCGGCGGCGAGAAAGGTCGTGGATTTGGCAACTGCGGCGGGCAATGCGGCGTTCATGAAAAGCTCCATCAAAAAAAACGCAAGGAGCGCAGGCATCGCCAGAACGCTTCCCTACGCCGGTGTGACCCGGATCAGGTTCCAAGGGTGTGATCTCAGCCATCCAGATCGGCTGGACGGCACCCCTAACGTGGGCTGGAAGCTAGCTTAAAGTGGCATATAAAACAACCATGTTGGCGGCGATGTTGGC
>CAMDGQ010000004.1 GCA_945897955.1 Tepidiphilus sp. J10
ACGCCATCAATACCGCCTCGCGCGAGATCGCGTCCGGCAACTCCGATCTATCCCAACGTACCGAGAGCCAGGCCGCCAGCCTGGAGGAAACCGCCAGTTCGATGGACCAGTTCACCAGCACGGTGAAGCAGAACGCCGACAACGCCCGCCAGGCCAATCAACTCGCCAAGGGCGCCTCCGAGATCGCCGTCAAGGGCGGCGAGGTGGTCGGCCAGGTCGTCCACACCATGGGCGCCATCGCCGACTCCTCCCGCAAGATCGCCGACATCATCAGCGTCATCGACGGCATCGCCTTCCAGACCAACATCCTCGCGCTCAACGCCGCCGTCGAGGCGGCGCGTGCCGGCGAACAGGGCCGAGGCTTCGCCGTGGTGGCGGGCGAAGTCCGCAACCTGGCGCAACGCAGTGCGGCGGCGGCGAAGGAAATCAAGGGCTTGATCAGCGACTCCACCGACAAGGTTACCAACGGCTACAAGCTGGTTGAGCAGGCCGGCGGCACGATGGATGAAGTGGTCAATGCGGTGAAGCGGGTCACCGACATCATGGGCGAGATCAGCGCGGCCAGCACCGAGCAGAGCCAGGGCATCGAGCAGGTCAACAGGGCAATCACCCAGATGGATGAAACCACTCAGCAGAACGCCGCGCTGGTGGAGGAAGCCGCTGCAGCCGCCGAGTCTCTGCAGGATCAGGCCGCCAGTCTCAGCCAGGCGGTGGCCGTGTTCAAAACCGGTGGCGGTCTGGCGGCCATGCCGGTGCAGGTCACGAGCGTGCGCCCCGGCGCACGGCCCGGCCCGCTGCCGGCGCCGGTGCGAGCGGCGCAACGGCTAAACCGGAATTCGAGCGCCAACAATGGCAGTGAAGATGAATGGGAGGAATTTTGAAAAATGTACTGACTGACCACGCTGCATGGGTTGTCCGGACGCAAAATGGCTGAAGCCGGATCACCTCAACGCGAGTTTGCATTCTCGACCCGTGACTTCGAAGAAGTCCGCAAGATGATCTATGAACATGCCGGAATTGCGCTCAACGAAGCCAAGGAAGACATGGTTTACAGCCGTCTGGCACGACGCCTGCGCGCGACCGGCAAGCGCAGTTTTCCGGAGTATCTGGCGCTGATTCGCTCCGGCGACGAAGCCGAATGGGAAGCTTTCGTCAATTCGCTCACCACCAATCTGACGGACTTCTTTCGTGAAGCGCACCATTTCCTGATCCTGAAGGAGTTTCTCAATACCCGACGCGATCGGCCCATCACGATCTGGAGCTCCGCCTCCAGCACGGGCGAGGAACCCTATTCGATTGCGATGACGGCAGTCGAGGTATTGGGCAGCAAGGCGCCTGTGCAGATACTCGCGTCGGACCTGGATACCAACGTCCTGAAGAAAGCCGAGGAAGGCACTTATCCGATCGAGCGACTGGCCAAGCTGAGCGCCGCTCAACAACGTCAGTTTTTTCTAAAGGGTACCGGCGATAATGCCGGCATGGCCCGTGCCAAACCCGAGTTGCGCGCCATGCTGAAATGCTTCCCGCTGAATCTGCTTGATCCGGCCTGGCCGATTCGACAGCCGGTTGACGCCATCTTCTGCCGCAACGTGATGATCTATTTCGACAAACCAACCCAGTACGCCATCCTGAAAAGGATGAAACCCCTGCTGAAACCGGATGGACTGCTTTTCGTGGGGCATTCGGAAGCGCTTTATCACGCCACCGACCTGTTCAGGCTGCGCGGCCAGACCGTTTATCAGCATGCCGACTCGAAGGGGGCGAAGTGACTTTCCAGGGTTATGAGGAAGTCCAGGCGCCGAATCATTACTTCGATCGCAACTTCAATATCGAGGCGGCGAAGATTCTGCCTGGCGAGTACTACGTCTCTGCGCGTGACATGCTGCTGGTTACCGTGCTGGGTTCCTGCGTTGCGGCCTGTCTGCGCGACCCGAAAACCGGCATCGGCGGCATGAATCATTTCATGCTGCCGGAAGGCGGCGGCGACCAGCACAACGTCCTGTCGAATTCCGCGCGCTATGGCGGCTATGCAATGGAAGTGCTGATCAATCAACTGGTCAAGCTGGGCGCCAACCGCAGCCGGCTGGAAGCCAAGGTGTTCGGCGGCGCGGCGGTTTTGCGCGGATTCACCACCGTTCAGGTGGGCGAGATGAACAGCGAATTCGTGCTCGAATATCTGCACACCGAGCGCATCCGCGTAGTCGCGGAAGACCTGCTGGACGTTTATCCACGCAAGGTCTATTTCTTCCCCGCAACAGGTCGCGTCATGGTGCGCAAGCTGAAAGCCGTGCATAACAACACCATCATCGAGCGCGAACGCGATTACGGCCAGCGCCTGAAGAAAGCGGAACTCTCCGGCGATGTGGAACTGTTTACATGATTGCCGCAGTCACGCCTGACCACCCGATATCCCTCTCGAAACCGCATGCAGACTGAAAACATGGTTCACGCTCGGCGATTGTCCAAGTCGGCTGCGTTGCCGCAGTTGCAAGGATGATCCTTGATTCCTCCCAGCTCTCCCACCAGTCGAAAAATCAGGGTGCTCATCGTTGATGACTCCGCCCTGATTCGCGGCGTACTCAAGGAAATCATCAACAGCCAGCCCGACCTTGAAGTTGTCGGCGTGGCACCTGATCCGATCAGTGCGCGCGATCTGATCAAGCAACTCAATCCGGATGTGCTGACGCTGGACATCGAAATGCCGCGCATGAACGGACTCGATTTCCTTGAAAAGCTGATGCGCCTGCGGCCGATGCCGGTGCTGATGGTTTCAACGCTGACCGAAAAGGGCAACGACGTCACACTGCGTGCGCTCGAACTGGGCGCCGTCGATTTCATTTCCAAGCCGCACATCGGCGTCATGGATGGCCTGCACGATCAGGTGCATGAAATCAGCGAAAAAATTCGTGCCGCCGCGCGCGCCCGTATTCAGCGCCATGCCATCAACCGCGCCCAGGTCAGCGCTCCGCAACCATTGGCGGGGCATTTTCTGCAAACCACCGAAAAGCTGGTTTTCGTCGGTTCATCGACCGGCGGCACCGAGGCGCTGAAGGAATTGCTGTCACGCATGCCCTCCACCGCACCGGCAATGTTGATCACCCAGCACATGCCGGAAACCTTCACCCATTCCTTCGCCCTGCGCCTGAACGGACTCTCGGCGATGACCGTGAAGGAAGCCGAACACAACGAACGCATCCTGCCCGGCCACGCTTACATCGCACCGGGCCATTCCCATCTGCTGGTCCGGAAAAGCGGCGCTTACTACTACACCGAGCTGTCCAAAGCCGATCCGGTCAATCGCCACCGCCCCTCTGTCGATGTGCTGTTCAACAGCGCCGCCGAGGTTGCCGGCCCGAACGCATTGGGCGTGATCATGACCGGCATGGGCAAGGATGGCGCTCAGGGCATGCTTGCAATGCGCCAGGCCAAGGCCTACACCATCGCCCAGGATGAAGCTTCCTGCATTGTCTTCGGCATGCCGAAAGCGGCGATCGACATCGGCGCGGCGATCGAGGTTGTCACGTTGAACGACATCGCCAGGCGGGTGCTGGACCATCTCGGCCAGCGTCGGACATAGGTATTGCCTATCGGCCTTGCGTATAGGTCTTGCGACCGAGCGCCGGGCTCACGTTGCGTCTTTGTCGCTCAAACCCAGAATCGCCGCCCGCATGCGCCAGACCATCCAGAGACCGGGCAAAGCGGCGACAGCGGAGAACAGAAAGAATGTCGCCCAGCCGACCGATTCCGACAACACGCCGGAAACCGGGCTGACATAGATCCGCCCTACCGCCGCCAGCGCCGACAACAGCGCGTAGTGGGTGGCGGTGAACTGGCGATTGCACAGGCTCATCAGCAGCGCGACGAAAGCCGCCGTGCCCATGCCGCTGGTAATGTTCTCGGCGGCGATCGCCGCCATCAGCAGGCCGTCGATGTCGGACGCCGTGTCGAGCGCGACGAAGCCGAGGTCGAACGGCGGCAGCGTGAAGCCGCCCCAGGCCCCCTTGCCCAGCACCGCCAGCGCATAGAAGCCGAAGTTGGACAGCAGTTGCAGCACGCCAAAAGTGAACAGGGACTGATACAGCGTCAGCCGCAACATCAGTGCGCCGGCCAGCAGCGCGCCGAAAATGGTCAGCCAGATGCCGATGATCTTGTTGACGATGCCGACTTCCGCCTGGCTGAACGCCATGCCCTTGATCAGAAACGCGGTCGACAGGCTGCCGGCGAAGGCGTCGCCCAGCTTGTACAGCACAATCAGCAGCAGAAACGCCCAGGCGCCGGGCAGGCTGAAGAAACTGGCGAGCGACTGGTTCAGCGTCGCGAAGCCGACCCGGCGCGCCGCCCAGGCGCCCAGCGGCAGCGCGGCGGCTATGCCAGCCAGGATGAACAGAAGCTGTATCCACTTGTTGGCATCGTTCGGGTCCAGGCCGACGCCGATCAACAGCCAGCGCGACAGAAACGCCCCCGCCAGCACACCGGCGATAAGCGCAAAAAAGCCGAGCAACTCCCGCCCGGCGTCGCTGGCCAGCGGCTTCGACGCGCTGTTGACGCGCGGCAGGGTCAGCAGCGACACCACCGCCGCCACCGCCATGATGCCGGCCATGACTCGATACACCTGGCCCCAGCTGCCCCACTGCTCGGCCCAGATCAGCGCGATGCCGCCGGACAGGATCATCGAGATGCGATAACCGAACACCGACATCGAAGCGCCCAGACCGCGCTCGCGCGGGTCCAGCACATCGGTGCGATATGCGTCGATCACCACATCCTGCGACGCCGAGAAGAACGCCAGTGTCACGGCGGCGGCGGCGAACAGCAGCGGCGTCTGCGCCGGGGAGATCGACGCCATCCAGTACAACGCCGCCGCCAGCGCCAACTGAGTCAGCACCAGCCAGCCGCGCCGCCGTCCGAGCAGCGGCAATTCGAAGCGGTCCATCAGCGGCGCCCAAAGGAACTTGAAGGTGTACGGCACGCCGACCAGGCCGAGGAAGCCGATGGTGGCGATATCGACGCCATCGACCGACAACCAGGCCTGCATGGCCTGACCGGTCAACGCCAACGGCAAACCGGATGCAAAACCGAGAAACAGTACGGCGACGAGGCGATGGGTGGCAGCGAGGTTCATGACAGCGTTCGGGTCGAAGTTGAAACAATCCGGCAGTCTGCCCGGAGCAAGGCCGCCATTTTGCTACCTTGACGCGGCCAGCATGGAATATCTGGAATCGCCAAGGTGCTTGGCCGCGTGGGTGGCAGGTTTTGAGTGGCCTACAATCCACGCATACGCTTTGTTGAGAGATATCAACATGGGAATGCCACAAACCGTTGCAGCGCTGTCACGCGAGGATTTCATCGCCTGGGAAAACGCGCAGCCGGACAAGCACGATTTCGCCGCCGGCGAGGTCTTTGCCAGGAATGGCGCGCGGCGGGGGCATGTCACGGTTGCCGGAAATTGTGCCGTACTGCTAAAGCAGCATCTTCGCGGCGGCCCCTGCCGCGCCTTCATGGCCGACATGAAGCTGGAAGTCAAAGCCGCCGACGCGGTGTTCTACCCGGATGTGCTGGTCACTTGCCATGCCGACGATCTCAAGGCGGAAACCACAATGCATCATCCGACGGTGATCATCGAAGTGCTGTCCGAGAGCACGGCGGCCTATGATCGCGGCGACAAATTCGCCAGTTACCGGCTGATCGAGAGCCTGCACGAGTACGCGTTGATCGACCCTGATCATCGCCGCGTCGAGGTATTCCGGCGCATGGACAACGGCGATTGGCTGCTCGCCGCCAGCGAGAGCGGACAGGGTTTGATCCTGAAGTCACTCGATTTCGCCGCCGGCCTGGATAGCGTGTTCGAGGATGTCTGATTGAGCCAGTCTTTGACACCCCGCGAACTGCTGCCCGTCACGCTGCTCACCGGCTTTCTCGGCAGCGGCAAGACCACTGTCCTCAACCACCTGTTGCGGCATTTGCCGCTGACCGCCGTGGTGATGAACGAATTCGGCGAGATCGGCCTCGACCATCAACTGCTGGAAGAGAGTCGAGGCCCGCTCGCGCTGCTGTCCGGCGGCTGCGTCTGTTGCCAGATTCAGGGCACGCTGGCGCCGACCTTGAAGAATCTTTACATGGCGCGTTCGAGCGGCAAATTGCCGCCGTATGAACGCATCATCATAGAAACCACCGGCATCGCCGACCCGGCGCCGATCCTCGATACCTTGCTGAACGAACGCTGGCTGGCCGCGCGGCACAAGCTCGACGGCGTAGTGACCACGGTGGACGCCGTCTTTGGCCTGCAACAACTGGAGGCGCATTTCGAAGCCTCGCGCCAGGTCGCGGTGGCGGATCGCCTGCTGCTCAGCAAGACCGACCTGGCGACGCCGGAGCAGATAGCCGCGCTGACAGCCCGCCTGGCCGAACTCAACCCGGCCGCGCCGATAGACACGGTGCTGAACGGCCGGATCGATCCGGCGCGAGTCACCCATCTCGGCCTGTTCAACCCGCTCGACAAACATCCCGATGTCGCCAAATGGCTGGCGCATCAGCGCTACAAGCCGGCATCGCGCACGCTGCTCGGCGGCAAGGCCCAGGTGGCAACCGTGCCGATGCACGACACCCGCATCCAGGCCTTCAGCCTGACATTCGACGAACCGCTCGACTGGCATGGCGTGCTGTCTGCACTGGAAATGTTGCAGGCCTTCCGGCCGCAAAACCTGTTGCGCATGAAGGCCCTGGTCAATGTCAAAGGCAAAGCCAACCCGGTCGTTCTGCACGGCGTCCAGCACCTCCTCTACCCGCCCGCCGAACTGCAGGCCTGGCCGGATGACGACCGGCGCAGCCGCTTCGTGTTCATCACCTCCGATCTGGAAGCCGGTTTCGTTGCCAAACTGCTGAACGACTTCACTCAGGCCGCGTCGGTCTGAACCAGGCTGACAGCCGCAATAGCTGAATCCGGGTATTCATCGCGTGCAACCAACGCGAATTTCCCGAACCGCCCAATGTAGATGCAGGCGAGGGGGTGCGCATGATGTTCGCCGAGATGCGCGCCGCCAATCTGTACCCACCCTTCTACGGTGAGAACCGCGAGGCTGGCCAAGCCTCGGTCGTCGTCAGCCTGCTCAACGAGGAACGCCCGCCTATCTGGGAACAGGTGAGCGACTGGATGGACCGCAATGGCCCCCTGGCCAACAGCGATTTATGCCAGAGCGCGGCGGTGGGTACACTCAAAGCCTCCAGGATGCTCAAGCGCTGGGTGGAACAGGGGGTGCTGTTGCGGGATGACGCCGCCGGCAAACGCCATACGGTGTACCGAAAGCCTCTCCCGGATGGCATGTCAGAAACAGCAGCTTCTTTATCTTTGACGCTGGATAATGGCCCCTAGAGATAGGGATAATCGTTGCAAAAACAATGACATGGGAATTTTTCTATTATCTCGAATGACCTGACGGTCTTGCCGGCCGCGCCAATTGATGGGGGTGGCGTTGACCGCCGCCGCTTGGATGAAGACTATGCGTGGCTCAAGGAACTGGCTGGCGTGGGGCTCACTGGTGACAAAGCCAAGGCGTTGATCTACACGAGGGAAACCGGGGTGGTGGATAACACGGCCTGCCGGGACTTTTCCGGGCTGGTTCCCGGAATCCCCCAACCATGCGTTGCAGGCTTACAGGTTGCCGGCCAGAAATCAGGGGCAGTAATGGCTGATGTCACCTTTCTTGATTGGGTCTCGTAGAGATGACGCCACGACCAAAACCCCAGGTTCTGCTCTACCAAACCGACGATGGCGTCCCCACATCGAAGTCCGTATGGAAGGCTAGACCGTCTGGCAGTGTGCGGTACTGCCGGCATAGCGAGTACGACATCCGGGGGCGGGAAGGTCAGACGTCCTGATCCGATGCATAACCCGCTTCGCGCTGACTCTTTACCGCCAGCACGATCACCGTATCGAATTCCGCGATATGGCGGTACAGCGCCACATAGCCATGAGCGCGGCGGCCAATGACCAATTCCCGCTTGTTGCCGGCAACCGGGCGGCCAATCAACGGGCTGTCTTGCAGAATATCGATCGCTTCTATGATTTCCCGGATGCGCGCGGAAAAATCGCCGCCTGCGTGAAGCGTCAAGTGATCGATGATGCGATCGAAGTCTTCCCCGACTTCCGGGGCCAGTTCAATGCGTGCCACGCTCAGCGCGCGGACTTCACGGCCCGCGGCCGACTGGCTTGAATGCCTGACGCGCGTTGCTGCAAATAGCTGCGCATTTCCTGCCAGGGTATGGTTTCTCCGTCAGTCAGAATCCTTGCGTAGCGGGTTTCCGCCAACACTTCGAAGTCAGCGCGCCGCTCCTCCTGCTCAATTCTTTCGGCAAGCGCTTGCAGGATGAAGTTGTGCGAGGACACGCCGGCGCGCTGCGCGGCATTGGCAATGCGCGTCTTCAATTCGTCTGGCAGTCGTATGGTGGTGGTGGACATGTCGGGTCTCCTCTTGCCTCCTTGAACACGGCTCAGTGTAGCACTGGCGTGCTACTACTCCGCTGGCGGCCGGCTTCTCCATTTTGTCAGCGCAGGAACATTAGCAATTTCTAATTTTGTGCGACCAACGTCGCATATTTCGTTTCCCTGTCTCCGTAGGATGCAAGCCATCGGTTGAGCCGTAACGAAACGCGGCGAGACCTCCCGGCAACGGTTCGCGAGAACCTTCGATCATTGGATGTAAGGAGACAACACCATGCTGTTCAAACAACTTTTCGACCCCACTTCCTGCACCTATACCTATCTGCTGGCCGACACGGAAAGCCGTCAGGCCGTGCTGATCGATCCGGTGCGCGAGCAACTCGATCGCGATCTGGCGGTGCTGCGCGAGCATGATCTGAAGCTGGCCTGGGTGCTCGATACCCATGTCCATGCCGACCACGTTACCGGCGCCAACGCCCTGCGTGCCGCCACCGGCGCGCAATCGGCGGTCGGCGACGGCTGCAACGCGAGCGGCTTCGACCACCAGTTGCATGACGGCGACGAACTGCGCTTCGGCAACGAAGTGCTGCGCATCATCGGTACGCCCGGCCATACCCACGGCAGCGTGTCTTATCAGTGGCGCGACCGCGTGTTCACCGGCGATGCGCTGCTGATCGGCGGTTGCGGCCGCACCGATTTCCAGGCCGGCGATGCCGACACGCTGTACTTCAGCATCACCGAGAAGCTGTTCAAGCTGGCCGACGAAACCCTGGTCTATCCCGGCCACGACTACAACGGCCGCCGGGTCAGCTCGATCGGCGAGGAGAAGGCGCTCAACCCGCGTCTGGCCGGCAAGAGCAAGGACGAATTTGTCGCCATCATGGACGGCCTCGATCTGCCCAAGCCGCGCCTGATCGACATCGCAGTACCCGCCAATCTGGTTGGCGGCAGCCTCTGATCCACAAAACCAACTGAACTGGAGACATCATCATGCAAACCATCACCGCCACCACCCTCGCCAACATGCAGCAGCAGGGCGTCGTCAATCTGATCGACGTGCGCACACCGGCCGAGTTCGGCGCCAGCCATGCCAAGGGCGCAACCAATATTCCGCTCGACAAGCTGGAGCCGAGTTCGCTGGCTTACTGTAGCGGCAGCCCGGTTTACTTCATCTGCAAATCCGGCATCCGCGCCCAGAAGGCGATGGAAAAGCTGGCCGAGTCAGGCTTCAGCAACATGGTGCAGGTCGAGGGCGGCACCGACGCCTGGATCGACGCCCGTTTGCCGGTGCTTAAAGGCAAGAAAGCGCTCGGACTGGAACAGCAGGTGCGCGTCATCGTCGGCGGCATGTCGCTGGTCGGCGCCGGCATCGTCATGGCCGGCCAGCCACTCGGCCTGGCCATCGTAGCGGCGATGGGCGCCGGCATGATCTACGCCGGCATCACCAACAACTGCGGCTTGGCGATGATTCTGGCGAAAGCGCCGTGGAACCAGAACGCCAAGGCGTGCCCGGCGCCGGCGATGTCGTCCTGATCTCTCCGCAACCCTGAACAACCGGCCCGCGCGGCCGGTTTTTTGTTGGGCAAAACAGTGGAGGCAACCCGCCCTGGCCTTGTAAAGTTCGCTGCCTCTCCATCTTCAATCAAGCAATCGCCATGACGCCCGCAACCCCGCAGCATCACCCGCACGGCATCGTCACGCTGGATGCCGAATATCTGCGCCCCGGCCTGGCCGCCGTGCATCTGATCGTCGAACAGGGTCGCGCCGCGATCATCGATACCGGCACCAACGCCGCCGTGCCGCATGTATTGGCCGCACTGGCCGGCCTCGGCGTGGCGCCGGAGGCGGTCGATTTCGTCATCGTCACGCATGTGCATCTCGATCATGCCGGCGCCGCCGGCGCATTTCTCGCCGCCTGCCCGAACGCCCGCCTGGTCGTGCATCCACGCGGCGCGCGCCACCTGATTGACCCGGCCAAGCTGGTGCAAGGCTCCATCGCGGTCTATGGCGAGGCGGCTTTCCGCGAGTTGTACGGCGAGATCGTGCCGGCCCCGGCCGCGCGGGTGATCGAGGCGGACGACGGCTTCGCGCTCGATTTCAACGGCCGCAGGCTTGAATTCATCGACACGCCGGGACATGCCCGCCACCACTACTGCATCCACGATCTGGCCAGCAACAGCCTGTTCACCGGCGACACCTTCGGTATTTCGTATCGCGAGTTCGACGTCGCGGTCGGCAACACGCTGCGTCCCTTCATTTTCCCGACCACGACGCCGGTACAGTTCGAGCCCGATGCATTGCATGCGTCGATCGAGCGTCTGCTCGCGCGCAATGCCGACGCCGCCTATCTGACGCACTACGGCCGCATCGAAAACCTGCCGGCGCTGGCGCCGGTTCTGCATGCGTTGATCGACGAGTACGTCGCGTTGGCGCTGGCCGCGCCCGGCCTGGGCGAGGCCCGGCAGGCCGCGCTGATGCAGGCGATGGGCGATGTCTTGATGGCGCGCCTGCGCGCGCATGGCTGCACACTCGATGAAGCGGTCTGCCGTGAACTGCTCTCCAACGACGTCGAACTCAACAGCCAGGGACTGCTGATCTGGCTCGATCGCGAAGCAAAGCCGCAATAATCCCGGTTCCGCAGGGTGCGCATGGCGCACCCTGCGAATGCATAGATCAATGCCCGTTGGGCATCAAAGAGTGGCGCAAAGATAGCCTCGCAAACTACTGCTAACACCGCCAGCTGCGAAAGTAACGGTGTGTGCATTTGCGTCAACGGAGACAACCCTTATTTCGGGGTGCATTCGGTCGATGTATGTGTCGGGGTTATCGTAAATGCCACGCATAAACGCAATGGGCATTAAGTAATAGAGCGTCGCACTACCGCACACCCAAAGCTCATAGTCAGCGCTCAGCGTGTTGGGGTTGATATTGAACTTGAATTTTCCGGGCGCGCTCAGATTGCGTGAACAAAAGCGCACGTGAACAACTGACGTCCCAATTCGTGCCTTGGCATTCCCCACTGTGGTTACGCTCGCTCCATTCGCGACTTTGGCAAGTGCGGCATTCTTTTCATGCGTGCTCATAGGAGTCCTTGTCTTGAGGCCCAACGTAATATTGACAATCCGGCATAAACAAAAACCGCCCCGAGGGGCGGTTGGTTTGAGTTGCCGGCTTACTTGTTGACCGGCGATTCCGGCGACACCAGGAAGGCCGTGATATCGGCGATCTTTTCCGGCGTCAGGATGCCGTTGTGGCCCAGGCGAGGCATCTGTGAACAGGCGGTGAAAGCCTGCGAGTTGTAGATTTTCTCGTAGGTGTACTTGACGATGTCATCGCCCGCGCCACGCAGCTTGCCGTAGCCGGTGAGGCCGGGGCCGATGGTGCCATAGGCGACTTCCTTCGGCTCGGCGGCATGACAGGCGTAGCAGTTGCCGCCGCGATCCTTCTTCGGATCATCCGGCTCGACCGTGCCGATGCGGTAGGCGAAGCCCATCGTGTAGTACTTCTGGCCTTTCTTCCAGTCGCCCATCAGCTTGCCGTCGGCGGGATACTTGATCGACTTGGTTTCACGCGCGGTGATCTCTGCGGCCAGTTTTTCCGGCACGTTGTCGCGGTAGATATTGCAGGTCTGGATGGTTTCATCCTGTTTCAGGCGCGACAAATCCTGGTTCTCTCCGGCCGGGAAACTGACAGCAATCATTTTGTCGACCGCAGCTTTCATCTTGGCGTCGAGCACCGGCTTGTCGGCGGCGCCAAGGCCGGTGGCAGTCAGGGCAAGCGTGGCCAGCAGGGAAATATTCTTGAGTTTCATGGTGGCTCCTTGTTAACGCTTCATGCCGGGCAGATCAAGCGCGACGCCCTTGGCCTGCTGGCTCAGGTAGGAAATCAGTGCCACGCTGGCCGGTGATCCGTAAGCCAGATCGGGCAGGCGCATCTGCCAGTTGCAGTCCCACATGCGGCTTTGCAGTGTGCGCACCATGCCGTGCGAAACGCGATAGGTCGGCCAGGTCTTCATGGTGTCCTGGGCATTTTTCCTGTTGCTGGCGTAATTGCCGAGTTCCTGCAGGCGAATGCGCTTGCCATCTTCGCCGTGACAGGTCTTGCAGGAAAAATCCATCGGTCCGTGGCGTGTGTAGAACAGCGCTTCACCCATCTTCAGGGCTTCCTTCTCCTTGGCATGCTTCAACGGCGGATTGATCGGCATGCCGTCGGACTGGGACGCAACATACATCGCGATAGCCTCGATGTCGGTGTTGCTCTCGTTCTTGGTCTGGTCACCAAAAACCTTCCTGGTGACTTCGTCGTGACTGAAGCCCTGCAGCTTGATCATGCAGGTCACCAGTCGCGACTCCAGGTCTTCAACCTTGCCGCTGTCCTTGAAGTAGCGCGGCAACTGGGCATAGGCACCAGCCAGCTTGCCGGCGCCAAGGCCGAAATCACATTTTTCCAGACTGGCATTCTTCGGCCCGCGCGGCGTCTTGAACAGAGTTTCGCCGCGATCACCAACCATCGTGCCCGGATTGGCGAACTTGTCTTGCAGCGCGGCGCGGTACGCCTCGGCATTGACCATTTCCTGCGCGCCGCCGACACCCGGCAGCGCCAGCAATGCGGCCAACGCCAACGTCGCGCGGCCTGTCTTCAGATGCTTCATATCGTAACTCCTCTATGGTTGGTCAAACGGTTGCGACCGACCGGCAGTTGGCATCCTGGAAGCGGATTCGCATCAGCAAAGCCGCCAAGCCTCCCTCCGTCGATTTTCCCGCAGCGAGAGAGTGTCATTGCCTGAGGCAACTCGCAACGATCAACCCCAAAATATTCCCGACACGAAGACGACAGGTTTTCGCAACCCTCTGCGACTGGAGACAACCCGGCCTTGAAACCGCGCTCGTCGTCTAAATATAAGATTCCGTTGATATAATCTCCGCCACTTTCGCATTGGAGGCCACCATGCCGATCTACGCATACAAATGTACCGACTGCGGTTTTGAACAGGATGTGATGCAGAAAATGAGCGATGCCGTGCTCACCGAATGCCCGTCCTGCGGCAAATCCACGTTTGCCAAACAACTTTCCACCGCTGGTTTCCACCTTAAGGGTTCCGGTTATTACGCCACCGATTTCAAGAACAGCGGTTCAAAACCTGCCGAGGCGCCTGCTTGCGGCACCGGCACTTGCCCCGCCTGTGTAAGCTGAAGCGGTTTTTCCCCCGCCATCGGGCAAAACGCAGAAGCGTTTTGCCCGATTTGTTTGAAAGCCTTCATTGACCGCTCTTAAGCGCTATTTCATAACCGGCCTGCTGATCTGGGTACCGCTCGGCATCACCATCTGGGTGGTGACTGCCCTGATGGGCGCTCTCGATCAAAGCCTGCTCCTGCTGCCGGCTTCCTGGCAGCCGGACTACTGGCTCGGCATCCATATTCCCGGCCTGGGTGTGATCCTGACCGGCGTGGTCATCGTCGTCACCGGCCTGTTCGCCGCCAACCTGATCGGCCAGCGTCTGGTGCTGTTCTGGGAAAGCCTGCTGCAACGCATTCCGGTCGTGAAGTCGATCTACGGCAGCGTCAAGCAGGTTTCCGACAGCCTGTTGTCCGGCTCCGGCATGGCGTTCAAGAAGGTATTGCTGGTGCGTTATCCACATGCCGACTCGTGGTCGCTGGCTTTTCAGACCAACATTCCTGACGAAGTGGTCGGACAGCTTGATACCGAGCATGTGGCGGTGTTCATCCCGACCACGCCCAGCCCGGTCAACGGTTTCTATTTTTATGTGCGGCGCGACGCGGTGATCGAACTCGACATGAGCGTCGATGCCGCGCTCAAAGCCATTGTTTCCATGGGTGTGGTGGCGCCGGTGATGAAGCCGGAACTGGCCAACTACGCCGGCGATTGATTCAGCTCATCAGGACTTCTTATGCGTACACATTATTGCGGCGCCGTTAACGCCGATCACAAGGACAGCATCGTCAACCTGTGCGGATGGGCTTCGCGTCGGCGCGACCACGGCGGCGTCATCTTCATCGACCTGCGCGACCGCGAAGGTACGGTGCAAGTTGTGATCGACCCCGACACCCCGGAAGCGTTCAAGCTGGCCGAGGAAACCCGCAGCGAATTCGTCCTGCGCGTGGTCGGCAAGGTCCGCGCCCGGCCTGCCGGCACCGAAAATCCGAATCTGCCCACCGGCATGATCGAAGTGCTGACGCAGACCCTGGAAATCCTTAATCCCAGCCTGACGCCGCCGTTCCAGATCGACGACGACAACATCAACGAGAACATCCGCCTGCAATATCGCTATCTCGATCTGCGCCGCGAACCGATGCAGAAGAACCTGCGCCTGCGTTATCGCGTCTCCAAGCTGATGCGCGACTTCCTCGACCAGCAAGGTTTCATCGAAGTCGAAACGCCGATGCTGACCCGCTCGACGCCGGAAGGCGCGCGCGATTACCTGGTGCCGTCGCGCGTGCATGACGGCATGTTCTACGCGCTGCCGCAGTCGCCGCAGTTGTTCAAGCAATTGCTGATGGTGGCCGGTTACGACCGCTACTTTCAGCTCACCAAGTGCTTCCGCGACGAAGATCTGCGCGCCGACCGGCAGCCCGAATTCACCCAGGTCGACCTGGAAACCTCCTTCCTCGGCGAGGAAGAAATCATGTCGCTGGTAGAGAGCATGATTCGCGACATGTTCAAGAAGGCCCAGGACATCGACCTGCCCAACCCGTTCCCGCGCATGACCTTCGCCGAGGCGATGGGCCGTTACGGGTCCGACAAACCGGACATGCGCGTAACACTGGAAATCGCCGAATGCACCGACGCGATGAAGGATGTCGCATTCAAGGTGTTCTCCGGCCCGGCGAACGATCCGAAAGGCCGCGTCGCCGCGTTGCGCGTGCCGGGTGGCGCTGCGCTGAGCCGTGGCGAGATCGACGGCTACACCGAGTTCGTCAAGATCTACGGCGCAAAGGGACTGGCCTACATCAAGGTCAACGACGTCAGCCAATTGAACGAAGCCGGCCTGCAATCACCGATCGTCAAGAATCTGAGCGAGGCCGCGCTGAAAGCGGTGATGGAACGCACCGGCGCGCAGAACGGCGACATCGTTTTCTTCGGCGCCGACAAGGCGAAAGTGGTCAACGATGCACTCGGCGCGCTGCGTCTGAAGATCGGCCACGAGAAAGGCCATGTCGACGGCCGCGCCTGGGCGCCGCTGTGGGTGGTGGACTTCCCGATGTTCGAATACAACGAGGATGAAAATCGCTGGGATGCGCTGCATCACCCATTCACCGCGCCGAAGGACGGCCACGAGGAATATCTCGCCAGCGATCCCGGCAAGGCATTGTCGAAAGCCTACGACATGGTCCTGAACGGCTGGGAAGTCGGCGGCGGCTCGGTGCGTATCCACAAGGAAGCCGTGCAGGAGAAAGTCTTCGCCGCGCTCAACATCGGCGTAGAAGAACGCCGCGAGAAGTTCGGCTTCCTGCTCGACGCGCTGCAATACGGCGCGCCGCCGCACGGCGGCCTGGCCTTCGGTCTGGATCGTCTGGTCACGCTGATGACCGGCGCCGAATCAATCCGCGACGTGATCGCCTTCCCGAAGACGCAACGCGCCTCCTGCCTGATGACCAGCGCGCCGAACGTGGTGGACGAGAAACAGTTGCGCGAACTGCATATCCGCCTGCGCAATACGGCAGCAGTGACGCCGACGGCTTGATGGCTGATACATCGTCACCCCGGCGAAGGCTGGGGTGACGGCACAGGGTGCGTGCGCACCGATTCACCCCAATGGTGCGCACGGCGGCGCACCCTACCGGTTCAGGCCTGTGCGACCTCGCCGCGCAAGGCCGGCGTCACATGCGGCGTGATGGTCTGCAACAACTGCACGAACACCTTGGGGGTGCCCGCCACCACATTGCCGGATTGCAGATAATTTTCCTCGCCGGCGAAATCGCTGACCAGACCGCCCGCTTCCAGTACCAGCAGACAACCGGCGGCAATATCCCACGCATTCAGACCAATCTCGAAGAATCCGTCGGTATGGCCGGCGGCCAGCCAGGCCAGGTCGAGCGCAGCCGAGCCGGGACGGCGCAGTCCGGCGGTTTTCTGCACCAGATCCTTGAACATCGCGGTATAGGCGTCGAGATGGGTGAAATCGCGGTACGGAAAACCGGTGCCGATCAGCGCGCCTTGCAGTTTGTCGCGCTTGGAAACCCGGATGCGCCGTTCGTTCAGGAAGGCTCCACGACCACGCATGGCGGTATAGAGATCGTTGCGCACCGGATCGTAGATCACCGCGACGGAAAGCTGCCCCCGATACACCAGCGCAATCGAAATGCAATATTGCGGAAAGCCGTGCAGAAAATTGGTGGTGCCGTCGAGCGGATCAATGATCCACTGATATTCGGCGTCGCCCGGCGCAGCGGTCGCCGCAGACTCCTCGGCTAAAATCGCATGGTCGGGATAGGCATCGAGCAGGGTCTGGATAATCGCCTGCTCCGCCTTCTGATCCACTTCGGTCACAAAGTCGTTTTCACCCTTTGAGTGGACAATCAGACGATCCACATCGTTGGATGCGCGGGTGATGATGACGCCAGCGCGTCGAGCGGCCTTGACCGCAGTATTGAGCATCGGAAGCATAATTTTCCAAAGAGCATTGAATTCGGATGGGAATTTTACCTTGAACCTGGCTTCTCTTCTTCCCCCGCTTCAGGAGGACGCCGGATTTGTAAGCGCTAAAGCGCTAACGACTCCGCTGCGCCAAGTCCGCATCGTATTGGTGCAAACCAGCCATCCCGGCAATCTCGGCGCGGTAGCGCGGGCGATGAAGGTGATGGGCTTGTCCGATCTGGCGCTGGTCGACCCGAAATGCGAAATCGACGACACCGCCCGCGCGCGCGCTTCCGGCGCGGTCGATGTACTGGAGGCGGCGCGGATTTTCTCCAGCCTGGACGATGCACTGGCCGACACCGTGCTGGCGGCCGCCTGCACGTCCCGCCGCCGCGACTTGCCGCATCCGGCATTCACCCCCCGCCAGGCTGCACCGGAAATTTTGCGGCTGGCGCAAACCGGGCCGGTCGCCGTGGTGTTCGGCTCCGAGACGTTCGGCTTGTCGAATGAACAACTGATGAAATGCCGCTGGCTGCTCAACATCCCGAGCAATCCCGACTATGCCTCGCTCAATCTCGGCGCGGCCGTGCAAGTGCTGGCTTACGAACTGCGCTGCACGCAGGAAGATGCCGTATTGCCACTGCCGGAATTCGAAGCCGCCCCCCACTCGGCACAGGAAAGCCTGCTGGTCGAGATGGAAAAAATGCTGGTCGAAATCGAATTTCTCGATCCGGCCAACCCCAAACGTCTGATGCCAAGACTCAGGCGATTTTTCGCCAAAGCCGGCCTGGAGAGCGAGGAAGTCGCGATCTGGCGCGGAATACTCAATGCGGTGCGTGCAAGACGGCGTTGATCGCCGGATTAACAGGCTGGCTTTAATCGGTCATGGCACTATGCTCTAAGTGGTTACCCTGAAAAATATTTCAGGGTAACCAGGTTTCGGTTTGGAGAACCACCGCTGCCGGAAACCAGGAAAAGGGAGTTCACACCTTTATACCTTGCGTGAAGCGGCTGTTTGCGCTCCCGAGGAGTACCGCCATGTCGTTCCGTCCGCATCACCTCGTCCTGCTGTTCATTGCGCTGCTTCACTCCGCGTTGGCTCAGGAAAGCGGCTCCGATGCTTGCACGTTGGCCAACGCGTCTCCGCTCTATCGAAACAGTGAGTTGCTGGTCAAATTCAAGCCCGATTCAAGCGGACATGCCGCCAACCTGCATGCGGCGACAGGTGGCCGACGTATTGCCGGTTTCGGTCGCATCGAACGGGTGCAGCTTGCCGCCGGCAGGGATGTTGAAGGCATGCGTCGCTGGTATCAAAGCCAGGCCGGAATCGAATACGCCGAGCCCAACTACATCGTACATACGGCGGCGGTGCCGAATGACACCAATTTCAGCCGGCAATGGGGCATGCGCAACAGGGGACAGATCGTGCTTGGCGTGGCCGGCACCGCGGGCGCCGACATCAATGCCGTCTCGGCCTGGGACAAGCACACCGGCAGCGGCTCCGTAGTGGTGGCCGTAGTCGATACCGGCATCGACTACAACCACCCCGAACTGCTCCCCAATATCTGGTCGAATCCTGCGGAAATTGCCGGCAATGGCCGCGACGATGACGGCAATGGCAAGGTGGACGACATCCGAGGCTGGGACTTCGTCAACAATGATGCCGATCCGATGGACGATTGCGTCGATGGTCATGGCAGCCATGTCGCCGGCATCATCGGCGCAGTGGGGAACAACGCGGCGGGAGTCGCCGGCGTCAACTGGAACGTCAAGTTGATGCCGCTAAAGGTGTTGTGCGCGGACGGTTTCGGGACTGTTGCCGATGTCATCGCCGCGATTGATTACGCTATCGCCAGGGGCGTCAACATCATCAACGCATCCTATTCACTGGGTTGCGGTGCAGCGCCCTCGCAGAGCGAACACGACTTGCTGGACCGGGCTCGGGCGGCGGGAATTCTGGTGGTGCTGGCCGCCGGCAACGGCGGGTGCGATAGCGATGTACAACCAACCTACCCTGCCAGTCACGCCCTGAACAACCTGATCGCGGTCGGCGCTTCGGATCAATACGATCAGCGCGCCATCTTTTCCGCCACGGTTTCCTCAAACTACGGTGGTCAGACCGTGCATCTGTTCGCGCCGGGCAAATATGTCTACAGCACGCTCCGACTCGCGCTCGGCGGCTATGGCTATATGAGCGGCACGTCGATGGCGACGCCCCATGTTTCGGGCACGGCCGCGTTGCTGAAGTCGTATCGACCGACATTGAACATGTTCCAGGTGCGCGAGATCCTGCTCAAGACGGCCGCCACGCGTCCGGCGCTTGCCGGCCTGGCGGTAACCGGTGGGCGCCTGGATGCGGGCATGGCAATGGACTTTGATCTGGGCGCCAGCGCCCCGCTGCATCCTTCGCATCTGGTCGCCAGCAAAGTGGACGATGGCCGCATTGATCTGACCTGGATAGACGATTCCACTATCGAGACCGGCTGGAAACTGCAATACCGTGCCGCCCCCGCCGCCGACTTTGCTACCAGAAGCACCCTCCCCTCGCCAACGCTGAACTATCAGGACAATGCCACACAAGCCGGCGAGGGCACCTACAGCGGCTACCGGGCGCTTGCCTTCAACGGGGTCGGGGATTCATCGCCCGGTGTCGAAGTCAGGGTAATCACCCCGCCGCTTGCCCCGTCCAATCTCTCGACCAGCACTCAGGCCGGTACGCGAATACTGAACTGGATCGACCGCTCCGCGCGGGAAAGCAGCTATCGGGTGGAACGGGCCATCGCTGGCGGGACGTTCTTCGAAATCGCCATCCTGCCGGCCAATTCAACCCAGTATCGGGATGTCGAGCTCGCTGCGGGCATCGAATATCGCTACCGGGTTCGCGCCGAGAGCAGCGTCGCCGGTTTCTCTGCCTATACGGAAGAATTTGTCGCCGCGACCTCGGTTGGCGACTCCGGCGGTGGCGGCGGCTGCTTCATTGCCACCGCAGCATACGGCAGCGCACTACATCCCAAGGTGAGTGTGCTGCGCCGGTTCCGGGATCGATATCTGATGCCGAACCCGTTCGGTCGCACACTGGTTGCCGCGTATTACCGCGCCAGCCCGCCATTGGCGGATTTCATTTCACGTCACGCCTGGCTTCGTGCCGGTACGCGAATACTGCTGTGGCCGCTGGTGTGGATGGCGGAAGCGAGCTTGCCGGATACACGGACTGACGCGTGAAACCGTGGATCGACCGTATTCCGTGACCTGGCTTGAACCTTGAACCTGGAAACAAAAAAGCACGCCCTCGCTGGGAAGGCGGGCAAGTCACCTGTTCCGGGCCGGCGCAGGTGGGGGAGCGGGTTAGTCAGGCGTAAACCGGCGCGAAGGCTTTTTCCGGCTCGCTCGTCGGCCCGGTTTCGCCCCAGTAGGGCGACATCTTGCGCAGTTGCGCGATGATTTCCGGGGTCACTTCGATGACTCGGTCGATCTCGGCCTCGGTGGTGTAACGCGACAGCGAGAAACGGGTGGTGCCGTGCGCGGCGGTGTAGGGAATGCCCATCGCGCGCATCACATGACTGGGTTCCAGACTGCCTGAAGTACAGGCCGAACCCGAACTGGCGGCGATGCCGAACTTGTTCAGCAACAGCAGGATGGCCTCGCCCTCGATGAATTCGAACGCGATGTTGCTGGTGTTGGGCAGCCGGTTGTTGACGTCGCCGGTCGGGAAGGCGCGCGGCACCTTGGCCAGGATGCCGGCTTCCAGCTTGTCGCGCAGACGACGTACTTCGGTGTTCTCGTGGTGCATGGCGTCCAGCGCCAGCTCGCAGGCTTTGCCAAGACCGATGATGGAGGCTGTGTTTTCCGTGCCGGCGCGCCGGCCGCGTTCCTGATGCCCGCCGCGCAGCAGCGGACGGAAGCGAACGCCACGCCGCAGGTAGAGCACGCCAACCCCCTTGGGGGCATGCAATTTGTGGCCGGACAGGGACAGCATGTCGATCTTGCTTGTTTTCAGGTCGATCGGAATCTTGCCCACCGCCTGGACCGCGTCGGTGTGGAACAACACGCCGGCGGCGTGCGCCATCTCGGCCATCTCCAGCACCGGGAAGAACGAGCCGGTTTCGTTGTTGGCCCACATCACCGAAACCACGGCGATACGGTCGGACAGCAACCTGGCGTATTCGGCCAGATCGACGCGACCCTTCGCATCGACCTTCAGGTAGTGAACCTTGTAGCCTTCCTTTTCCAGATGCTCGCACAGTGCCAGCACCGCAGGATGCTCGATGCTGGTGGTGATGATTTCCTTCCTTCCCGGGTTCGCCTTGATCGCCGACAGAATGGCGGTGGAGTCGGACTCGGTGCCACACGAGGTAAAGATGATCTCGGAATCATGCTCGGCGCCAAGCAGTTCCTGAATCTGCAAACGCGCCTTCTTGATCGCCAGACCGACCTTGTTGCCAAAACTGTGCATCGAGGAGGGATTGCCGAACTGCTCGGTGAAGTAAGGCAGCATGACTTCCAGCACCGCGTCATCGACGCGGGTGGTGGCGTTGTTGTCGAGATAGATGCCGTCCATGATGGCTCCTTGAGGCGTTGAACGTTGCGCATGACGCACCCTGCGTTGGGTTTCGGCAGGGTGCGCCGCGCGCAACGATTGTTATGGGTGGCTGGCGGCGCGTGACAGCGAACCGGCGCGGCTGGGCACGATCTTGACGAACTCGCCCAGGTCTTCCATCAGCTTCTGCTGGATGCCTTGCAGGGTCAGCGCTTCCATCTGGCAGCCGGCGCAGGCGCCGGTCATGTTGACGTAGATGGTCTTGCCGTCGACATCGACCAGTTCGATATCGCCGTGGTCACGCTGCAATTGGGGGCGCACCGAGTCGAGCACCATCTCGATCCGCTTGATGCGTTGCAGATTGGTCAGTTTTCCGGGTTTCGGGGGTTCCGGGATCTCGACATTGTGCGGACTGAATGTTTCGCCACGCTCGGCCATGACTTTCACCAGGATTTCCTCGATGCCCTCATGGCAGGAAGAGCAGCCGCCGCCGGCCTTGGTGTAGTTGATGACGTCTTCCACCGTCGACAGTTTGTTGGCGCGCACGGTCTCCTCGATCAACACCGCGTCGATGGCAAAGCACTTGCAGATCAACGCGCCTTCCTCGTGGTCGTCGCTCCAGACCTCGCCGCGATAGTTGGCGATGGCGGCCTGCAGGGCTTCGCGGCCCATCACCGAGCAGTGCATCTTTTCCGGCGGCAGGCCGTCGAGATAATCGGCGATGTCCTGGTTGCTGACTTTCAACGCATCATCCAGCTTCATGCCCTTGATGATCTCGGTCAGCGCCGAACTGGAAGCAATCGCTGAGCCGCAGCCGAAAGTCTGGAAGCTGGCGTCCTGGATGGTTTCCGTGTCCGGATCAACTTTCAGCATCAGACGCAGCGCGTCGCCGCAATTGAGCGAGCCGACATCGCCGACCGCGTTGGCGTTATCCAGCGCGCCGGCGTTGCGCGGGCTGAAGAAGTGTTCCTTGACCTTGTCCGAGTAGTCCCACATGGCCGTTCCTTAAACAAAAAATCAAGCGGAGAAAGAAGAACCGCAGGCGCAACTGTTGGTCGCGTTCGGGTTCACGAACTTGAAGCCGGAGCCGTTCAGGCTATCGACGAAATCGACGGTGACGCCCTGCAGCAGCGGCGCCGAGAAGGGATCGACGAGCAGCGTGACGCCGTTCAGGTCAACAACCACATCGTCCTCGGCCTGGGCTTCCTCCAGCTTCATGCCGTACTGGAAGCCGGAACAGCCACCGCCGGAAATCGCGATACGCAAGCCGGCCACCGGCGTGGCGGCGCCCTTGATGAACTTGTCTATGGCGGATAGTGCTGAAGGGGTAAGGGTGATCATGTCGGGCTCCTGTCGGTGTGACGATGCCTAGCTATTCGCAAGGCCTGTGCCAGACCGAAAGACAGCCACATACCATTGTTATTAAAGGATTTATTCAGGGTTCTCGACGTGACGACGGTGTGTGGAGTCACACCGTCGTCGAGGCTTGTCGGGTTTGCTACAGGCGTTCGGCCTCAACCATGGATCAACCCTGTGCGGGACGGGCCAGCCGCATGCGCATCAGCCAGGCATGCATCAGCGGGGTCACGAACAGGGTCAACGGTGTGGCCACCGCCAGGCCCCAGATGATGCTGGCTGCAAGCGGCCCCCAAAGCAGGGAATCGCCGCCCCAGCCAAAGGCAAGCGAGACCAGGCCGCCGATGACGGTCAGCGTGGTGATGATGATCGGCACCAGACGACGTCGGCCGGCGTGGAACGCGGCCGCGAGAGGCGGCAGTCCGCGCGCGAGGCGATCTTCGCCGGCGGCAACCAGTACGATGGACGCGTTCACCGCGACGCCGGACAGCGCGACGCAGCCATACAGCGTGTAAAGCGTGATCGGCTGGCCGCTGATCAGCAGACCGAGCGCGACGCCGGCCAGCGCCATCGGCGTCGTCGCAAGAATGACCAGCGGCAGCACCAGCCGCCCGAACTGCACCGCGAGCAGCGCATACATCAGCACAAAACCGACCACCATGTAGGCGATCAAGTCGTGCAGACTGGCCTTGACGTCGTCCAGTTCGCCACCTTGTTGCAGGCTGACGCCGGCATGGCGCGGCGCGATGCCGGCCCAGGCTGCATCGACGGCAGCAACTGCCTGGCGCGCGGTGATGCGATCCTGGTCAAAGCCGGCGTGCAAAGTGATGGTGCGGTCGCCGTTGACGCGACGCAGTTCGCCCGGCGTGGATTCCATCGTCACGGTGAACAGTTCGGCCGGATTGACCGTGCGCCCGTCCGGCAGACGCCAGGGCTTCGCCAGCCAGCGTTGCACCTCGGCCTGATTCATCGCCTGGCCACGTACAACAACTTCCAGCGAGGTGTCGCCGCTATTGATCTTGCCGACCGTGACGCCCTCGAAATGCAGGCGCACCAGAGCGGCCAGTTTGAACGGATCGAGGCCGGCACGGGCGGCGGCCGGGGTATCGACCTGCAAGGTCAGGCGGGGCTGGCTGAACCCGGCGTCGTCATTCATATCGTTGAAACCGGGCACGTCTGCCAGCGCCAGGCGCAGATCACGCGCGGCTTCGGCCAGGCGATCCAGCGGCGCGCCGGTCAGCCGCAGGGACAGGCTGGACAGCATCGGCAAGTCGGCGGAAAGCACCTGCACCGATATGCTCTCGGCGCCCGCCGCCTTCAACGCCGGCCGCAGCGCGGCGACATAATCGGCAACGCCGCGCCTGCTGGCCGATTGCGGCGCCAGACTGACAGTAACCTGCCCCATCTGTTCACCGATGACCATTTCACTTGGCGTGAATTGCAAGCCGGCCATCGCCAGCGTGGCGATCAGTTCGCCCGGCCGGGCGACACGCTTTGCCGCCAGTTCGAGTTCTCGCGCGGCGGCCAGCGTGGTTTCCAGATTGCTTGCCGGCGGCATCTGCACATTGATGTTGAACACACGCAGCGGGTCGGAAGCAAACCAGCGCGGCTTCACCCATTCCAGCGCCAGGGAGGCGCCGGCGAGCAGAAAGACGCTGCTGAACAATGCAAATACCGGCGCCGGATGGCGCAGAGCCCAGAGCAGACGTTTGCCGTAAAAACCGCGTAGTCTGCGTGCGAAGGCATCGCGCCAGCGGTTGCCCGCATCGGCGCCGCTCCGGTCGCCACCCCAGGCCACGGCATGACGCGGCAAAATCCAGAGCGAGGCGAGCAAACTGCACAGCAATGTCAGAATCACCGCCAGTGGCGTCACGAACATGAAGCGCCCCATCAAGCCCGGCAACAACAGCAACGGTGCGAAAGCCAGGCAGGTGGCGAAGATCGAGGCGGTAACCGGTCGCGCGACCTCCTTTAACGCGGCAGTCACTGCCGCCGTGCGCGACATGCCGGCGGCAAGGCGCAGACGAATCGCTTCCGCCACCACCACCGCGTCATCCAGCGGAATGCCGAGCACGATCGCGACGCCAAGCAACACCGAAACATTGAGGGTGTGCCCCATCAGATGCAGCGCCAGGAACATGCCGGCGAGCGCAAACGGAACACCGATGCTGGTCAGCAGCGCCAGGCGATGACCGAGGAAGAACCAGGTTACCGCCAGCACCACGATCAGGCCGAACAGCGCGTTCGCCTCCATGACCCCGATGGCTTCACGCGTAGTCGCGCTCTGATCGTCGAGCAGGGTCAGGATCGGCGCACCGAAAGCCTGGTTGGTATTCTTCACCAGGGCATGGATGGAGTCGGTCAGCGCCAGGGTATTGACGTTCTCTCGTTTGATCACGGACAGCAGAACAGCCGGCTTGCCATCCAGACGAACCAGTTCGCGCGCGGGAGCGACGCCGGTGGTGACGGAGGCAAGTTCGCCGACTTCGACCATGCGGCCATCCGCGCCGACAATCGGCAGTTCGGCGAGAAAGTCCGGATTGGCATTGAGACCCTCGACGCGCATCGCGTAGCGGCGACCGGAAATATCCGCCATGCCGGCCGGCATGCTGCGCGAATGTTCGGCGACGGCGCGCGTCAGCGCCTCCAGCGATACGCCGCGTTGTTCCAGTGCGGCAGGATCGAAGGTCACGGCAATCTCGCGGCTGCGCATGCCATACGACCAGATGCGCCCGACGCCGGGCAGTTTTTCCAGCTTGTCCCGCGTCGCTTCCGCCAGGTCGCAGACGCGGCCATCGTTCGCCGTGCCGCTGACCACCACCATCGCGGTAGGGAAAAAATTAGACGAGGTCAGCTCGATGACCTGCGGCGAGCGCGCGTCTTTCGGAAAATCGGCGGCAGCCTGGCGAATCTCGCGATCCAGCGAGGCAAGACGGCGTTCGAAGCGGGTATGGTCAAGGTCATGAAAGCGGACCAGCAGCGTCGCCACATGATCTCGCGAAGTCGCTGCGACAAAGCGCACATCGCTGACCCGCCGCGCCGCCGCTTCCAGCGGCAGCGCGACCTCGCGTTCCACATCGCGCGCGGTTGCACCCGGCCAGACCACGGCAACCGCCACCCAGTTCAGTTCAACTTCCGGATACTGCGCGCGCGGCATGGCGTGATAAGCCCAGGCGCCAAGCACCAGAACCAGCGCCAGAATCAGGTCGGCAAGACGATGAGAACGAAAAATTGTCGGCATGGATATACTTCAGCAATAGGCGAATATATTGCTACCAATCGGACCGGTTGCCACCCCGAATGGCTGCAAACAACGTTCGAAACACGATGATCGACAACCCGCATGAAAACTCTACTCCAAACACTGTTTCTGTCCTGCCTGCTTGTGCTGTCCGCGCATGCCGAAGAGACTCGCATGAGTATGCGTCAGGATGGCAATATACTGGTCGTCGAGGGCCGGCTGGAGATGTTGGTTAGCCAGGAAATCGCCTGGGCGGTTTTGACCGATTACCCGCGTTTTCCCGAATTTGTCCCCGGCATCACCAGCAATCGCATTCTGGAACAACGTAAGGAATTGAAATTGATCGAGCAACGCGGCGTGATCAATACCGGCCAGTTCCGGATGCCTTTTCAAGGCGTCCTGCAGGTCGAGGAACACAAACGAGACGGACAGCCGGATGGCATGAAAATCGTCTATGTCAGCGGTCCATTGAAGGATGTACAAGGCGAGTGGAATATTCGTCCAGGCAAACCGCTGGGATTGAGTTACCGCATGCGCATGGATATTTCGAAAGCGCCCTTTCCGCCGCCGCTTTCGGTGAACATCATTGAACAGCAGGTGCGGAGCTGGGTCGAGGCTTTCGCCCATGAAATGCAAGACGTGAAAAGGAAAAAGGAATGAAGCGCGCACTATTGGCGGCGGTCTGTCTGCTGTTTGCCGCGGCAAGTGCGGCCACCGGCTCGGCCCGGGTGAAGGCAAGCACAGGACTGTCCGGGGTCAGGGTTGAAGCCCAGCAGGTATTGCAAACCGACGCCCGTACATTGTGGGACACCATTACCGACTACAACCGCCTGGCAACATTCATCCCGGACATGGTTTCCAGCCGGGTGATTTCCGCGCCCGGCGCGCCGAAACGCGTCGAGCAGATCGCCGATGCCGGCATGTTCGCCTTCATCATGCCCGATCAGGTTGTTCTGGCGCTGGAAGAAACGCCGTATAGCGCAATCCGGTTCCGCGCCATTTCCGGCAAGCTGGTTTCGATGACCGGGGAATGGCGCATCGTTGGCGACAAAGCGCCGGTCACCTTGTTTTATCGCGCCCATATCGTTCCAATGAGCCCCATTCCACCGCTCGGTTCGGGCTACTTTGTCGAGGATGAGGTGCGCGCCCGTTTTGAAGCCGTTGGGCGGGAGGCGGAACGGAGGGTGCGCGAGCAGAAAAAAACCTCGCCCTATGTTGTCCCGATCCCCATCCCCAGTTCACCCTACCTGACTCGCTAACTCCATCCACCGCGTGAGGAATTTCGCATGACCCGGCATTTCGCCTGGCAGATCGTTTTCAGCTGTGCGCTGCTCTCGGGCTGTGACCAACTGTCCGAACGCGCAGGTTTTCCAGACCCGGCAAAACAGGAAGCCGAAGGCAAGGCCATCGGCGGCGCCTGCCGACATGCCGGTCGCGGGCTGGAGGATTGTTACCGGCTCAACAAGGAAGCCTCCAAGTCGGCTGTCTATGCCGGCTGGAAGGAAATGAACGAGTACATGGTCAAGAACAACATGCAGGCCGTGAAACCGAGCATCCCCGCAAAACTCGATCTGATCCCCGGATTGAAGAAGAAATCGGTCGATTCCAGCGAAGACGAAGAACAAACGGACGACAAGCCCAAAAAGCCCAAACCTGACGACGAAACCGATGTCAACGCGTCCAAGGAACACTGATCCACCCCGACGAGACGCCCTTGAACACTCCCCCGCTGAGAATCGCTTCCTACAACATTCACAAAGGCCTGTCCTTTTTCAACCGCCGCATCGTGCTGCATGACGTACGCGACAGTCTGATGGGATTGAACGCGGAAATCGTGTTTCTGCAGGAAGTACAGGGGCATCATGCACGCGGCGCTCACCGCTTCGAGAGCTGGCCGGCCATGCCGCAACACGAATTCATCGCCGGCGACCTGTGGAACGACTTTGCCTACGGCAAGAATTCGGTGTACGAACATGGCCATCATGGCAATGCCATCCTGTCGCGCTTCCCCATCCTGCGCTGGGAAAACGTCGACATCTCGGCGCACGCGTTCGAAAGCCGCGGCCTGCTGCACTGCGAACTGGCGGTGCCGAACATGGCGCAACCGCTGCACGCAATCTGCCTTCACCTCGCCTTGAACGAGTCGGGGCGCCGAAAACAGATCCAGCAACTCAGCGAACGCATTCGCCGCATGGTGCCTGATGACGCGCCGCTGATCATCGCCGGCGATTTCAACGATTGGCGTCAGCGCACCAGTTCCTACCTGGCGGAAGAACTTGGCCTCAAGGAAGTATTCGAAACCCACCTTGGCCGCCATGCCCGCAGCTTTCCGGCGGCATTGCCGTTTCTCTCGCTGGACCGCATCTATGTGCGCGGCTTCGGCATCGCTTCAGCGCAGGTTCTGCACGGCCAGCGCTGGCGGCGTTTGTCCGACCATGCCGCGCTGACCGCGCAATTACGGCCGCTGGCCTGAACAGTCTTCTCCTCGCAGGCAGACATGATCAAGGGCGGTAACCGGCTGACCCTGCTGGAAAACGGGGCCGATTACTTTCCCGCACTGGTCGCCGAAATTGATGCTGCGCGGCGCGAAATTCACCTGGAAAGCTACATATTCGCCAACGACATCGCTGGCGGAGCCGTCGCCCAGGCGCTTATGCGGGCTGCCCGTCGCGGCGTGGAAACGCGCGTCCTGCTGGATGGCTTCGGTTCGCGCGGATTCGAGACGGATTGCCAGAAAGCCCTGCGCGCCGCCGGCGTCATCCTGTATTTCTTCCGCCCCGAACGTGGCTTGCTGCATCTGCGCCGGCATCGCCTGCGGCGCATGCATCGAAAGCTGGTGGTCATCGACGCGCGCATCGGCTTTGTCGGCGGCATCAACCTGATCGACGATCTGAACGGTCGCAAGCTGGTCGCACCACGCCAGGATTACGCCGCACGCATCGAAGGCCCGCTGGTCGCCGATATGCATGCCGCCGCGCGTCGACTCTGGCAACGCATCCTCTGGAGTCGCCTCGGCCTGCGTCGCGGCGAGGACGCCTGGCTCAAGCCCGATGTCAAACCCGTCGGCGCACAACGCGCAGCCTTTCTGACCCGGGACAATCTCAGACAGCGCCGGACGATCGAAGCCGCCTACCTGCGCGCGATCGTGCGCGCACGCCACGAGATTCTTGTCGCCAACGCCTATTTTCTGCCCGGACTGCGCTTTCGCCATGCACTGATCGCCGCCGCTCGGCGCGGCGTGCGCGTACGCCTGATCGTGCAGGGATATTCCGACCACCCGCTGTATCACCTCGCTGCACGTGCGTTGTATCGCCACTTTCTCGAAAACGAGGTCGAACTTTACGAGTATCACGCCAGTGAACTGCACGCCAAGGTCGCGGTCATCGACGGCACCTGGGCAACGGTAGGATCAAGCAATATCGACCCGTTCAGTCTGCTGCTTTCGCGCGAAGCCAATCTGGTGGCGCATGACCGCGCATTCGCGGCGCAACTGCAAGCCAGCCTGGAAGCCGCGCTGCAACGCGGCGCCCGCCCGATCCATCGCCAGGCCTGGCAGCGCGCGCCGTGGTACGCCCGCCTGGCATCCTGGCTCGCCTATGGTGTCGTGCGCCTGCTGATGGGCATAGGCGGGTATGCGCAGACTTATGACGGCATCAACAAGGGTGCGTACCGGCGCAAACGCACCGGGTAACAACCTGCTGAAGAATGTGAAGCTGCGCCCTGGATGTGGCGTACTTCAGCTCTGCCGTTCGGCCACTTCCTTCAAGCCCTCGGCGTCGAGGACGCGGATGCGTTCGCGGCCGAGGCTGACCAGTTCGCGTTGTTCGAAGTTCTTCAGCAATCGGCCGACGATGTCGCGCACGGTGCCGAGGCGGTCGGCGAGTTTGGCGTGCGAGGTCTTCAGTTCCGGCGCTTCTTCCAGCAGCAGCGCGGCGAGGCGTTGATCCAGCTTCTGGAAAGCGATGGCGTCGACCAGCAGCATCAGGTCGGCGAGGCGCTGGCTGAACTGGCTGAACACGAATTCGCGGAAGGCTTCGTTGCGCGCCAGCAGTTGCTTGAAGGTGGATGGCTGGATGGTCAGCATCATCAGGTCGGTCTGCGCGATGGCGGTGGCCGAATAGTTGGCCTTGCCCAGCATGCAACTCGACGAGATCAGGCAACTGCCGCCGGGTTGCAGCCGGTACAGCTCGACTTCGCGGCCGTTGCTGCCCAGTTTGACCACCCGGATCGAGCCGGCGAGCAGCATGGAAAATCCCATGCACGGGCTGTTGGTGCTGAACGGCGTCGCGCCCTTGGCAATGCGGCGGACGTGCGCCGCGCGCATGGCTTCTTCCAGGTCTTCCGGTGGCAGGGTTTTGAAAATCTCGAACTGGGTCAGCAGTTCCTTGCGGATGTCGATCTTGATTTCCGCGTCGGGTCTGGCGCCCGCGGCCATCTGTTTGCGCCCCGGCATGTCAGGCGTCCTCCGACCGGGTGGCGTAGTTGTCGAGCAGCATGACGTAGCCTTCGCGAGTCAGCGCCGAGGTGTCGGCGGCGGCCTGCTGGCTGAGGCGGCCGCGAAAGGCATCCAGCGTGGCGAACTGTTTTTCTTCCATCCAGGCGGTGATGCCGGCCAGGGTTTCGCTCAGTCGACCCGGGCCATATTGCAGCAGCGCGCTGGTCATATGCACCACGTCGGCGCCGGAAAGCAGCATCTTGACGCTGTCCTGCCAGGTGAACACGCCACCGCTGGCGGCCAGCTTCAGGCCGGTCCGGCCATACAGCAGCGAGATCCAGCGCATCGCCAGCAGGCGTTCGCTCGGGCCCGAGAGCAGGTGCTGATCTGACAGGGACAGCGTGTCGAGGTCGATGTCGGGCTGGAAGAAGCGGTTGAACAGCACCACCGCGCCGGCGCCGTTGGCCTCCAGTTTTTGCAGGAAGGACGGCAGCGCGCAGAAGTAGGGCGAGACCTTCATCGTGATCGGCAGCGACACCGCCGCGCGCAGCGAATTGAGCAGGTAGATGAAGCGGCCTTCGATGCTTTCAGGCGTCTGCGCGGCGTCGGCGGCGATGTAATAGACGTTGAGTTCGAGCGCATCGGCGCCGGCCTGTTCGAGTTGGCGACCAGCCGCCACCCAGTCGGTCATGTCGACGCCGTTGAGGGAGGCGATGACCGGTATTTCAAGTGACGATTTCAGCGCCGCGATCTGTTCCAGATACAGGTCCAGCCCGCTGCGGTAACGGAAATGTTGCGCGTTCATGCCCGCCGCCGCAGCCTGGGCGATGGCGTGGTCGATCAGGCTGCGCTCCATGTCCATCGCGTCGCCGCGCAGGTCTTCCTCGAACAGCGAATACATCACCAGCGCGGCGGCGCCGGCATCTTCCAGCGCACGCGCCGATTCGACGCTGCGCGACAGCGGCGAGGCGGAGGGGACAAGCGGGTTTTTCAGTTTGAGGCCGAGGTATTCGGTGGTCAGGTCAACCATGTCGGGTCTCCATTCGGTGCGCTGGTTCAGTCGTAAGCCGGCAGTGTGGTCAGGCGCGGGTCATCGACCGGAATGCCGACCGCGAAGTGATATACCACCTGATAACGTGTGTCCGTCAACCCGAGCACCTCATGCACCGCGTCGTCGAAGAAGCAGCCGATGCCGGTGCCGCGCCAGCCGGCGGCTTCGGCTGCCAGCGTCAGGCAATGGCCGAGCATGCCGGCTTCCCAGTGCAGATGCCGCCAGGCGGCCGGGTCGGCCTGAATCGGTTCCGCGAATTCGGCGATGAACATCACCGCGAAGGCGCTGTGCGAGGCGATGTCCTGATGGCAGGACAGCGTGCGCGCGGTGCGTTCCGCCTTGGCGGCGAGCAGTTGATAAAGCGGCAGTTCGCTGTCGGCCGCGCTGTTGCTCGGGTTCCAGTTGAACAGGTCCGGCATCGCCTGTTTCAGGCTTGCGGCGCCGGCTTGCGAGCGCGGCAGCGCATACAGGCCGGAGTCGATGCCTTCGACCCGATGCACCAGCAGCACCGGATGCACGCGCGGCGCATGCGGCCACATGCGCCAGACCGGCGAGCCGCCGGGCAGCATGGCGGCCAGCAGGCGACGGAACACGGCGTTCGGCATCCGGCTCTTGCCGTCGAATGCTTGCGCGCTGCGGCGTTGCAGGATGACCCGGGTGGCGGCGAGGTCTGCGCTGGTGGCAAGGTCCGCTGTGGCGACGGCGAGGGGCGCCGGGAGCGGGGTTGCGGGTTCGCTCGCCGGCGGCGTGCCGCGCGTCGCCAGCGCCACTTCGTCGATCACCGGCCAGTCATACATCGGCTTCGGATCGAGCAAACCCGGCTTTCCGGCCCAGTGCGCCCAGGCCGGTGGCAGCGCGGCGTCGGGCCGCAACGCGACGATGACTTCCGCTTCCTCCGACTCGACGCCACTGAAATCGGCTGCCCGATCCACGCCCAGGCGCGCCGCCGTCTCGGCCGAGGTCAAGGGCAACAGCCGCGCCTGCCAGCCGTGCAACGCAGCGGCGTAGGCCAGCGCGGCAAGGACATGGCCCATGTCGAGCTGGCAATAGCGGAACGCACGTTCGCCGTATTTCCAGGCTTCGCGCCAGGCGATCGAGCTGTAGCCGAGCCAGACGCCAGGTGTGGCTGGCGCGGATGCGTCATTCCAGGCGCGGCGTTCCAGGCTGTGGTCGCGCGGCTGGTAGTGATGCAGGCCGTCGGACAGCCCCGCCACACCGGCGCTGATCAACCAGGTTTCGGTCGGGTGCAGATTGCCGGAAGACGGATGTGCGCGCAGCGACCAGCGGCTCGGCCCGTATTGTTTCCAGGCGGTGATACCGGCGCACAGGCGCAACAGCGAACCCAGGCTGGCCAAGGTGAAATCGCGCGGCGGACGCGGGTGATCGAGTTGCGGCCAGGCGATATCGACGCCTTCGATCTCGCGCGGCAACAGCGTCTTGCCGGCGCCGTGCCAATTCCGAAACGCATCCGGCTGCGCGTCCCAGTCGAGCGCGCCGGGCCCTTTGGCATAGTGGTCGAGATGGTGTTTGGTGCGGGCGTGATAAGCCAGCGTGGTGGCGATCGGGTCCGTTATCGGGTCGGTCATCGTGTGGGTGCGAAAGCTTTGGTTCGGCTGGATATGGGGGCGGAATGCGTGTTGGCAATCGCGCTGCGCAGGATTAAGGTCTGGCCTCGGTTCGCGCGCAAGCCGACAATGCCGCCTTTTCGCGCGGACGACATTTTCAGCGCCTCTCCCCTGCCACCATGAACCTCAAACCCCGCTTTCTTCTGCTCACCGCGCTTCTGGTCGTCGTTTCGGCCACGGCGGCCTGGTATGCCTCGCGGCAACTGGCGGAAGGCATCGTCGCGCAATGGGCGGTTCGCTACGCCGAGAAGCAGGTGCTGTACGACAAGTCGCGCTTGCTGCAACCCATCGTGCGCGAAATCGCGTTGGCGCGTCAGTTGTTCAATTCGCCGGAAATCCGTAACTGGGCGCG
Organism: Tepidiphilus sp. J10; assembly: GCA_945897955.1. Classification (GTDB taxonomy): domain Bacteria; phylum Pseudomonadota; class Gammaproteobacteria; order Burkholderiales; family Thiobacillaceae; genus PFJX01. The sequence continues at coordinate 33,630 of CAMDGQ010000004.1, forward strand.
CAACTCCGATGACCCCGAACTGACCCGCCTCGCGATTGCAGAGATGGAAAGTTACCGGATGAACTTCGCCGACCGCAGCTATTTCATCGCGCTGCTTGAGTCCGGCCGCTATTACCACAACAACACAAATGATGAGTTTGCCGGCAAGCAATACCGTTACACGCTATCGCCCGACAAAGTGGCGGATCGCTGGTTCTACGACATCGTGCGGCAGCGGCGCGACATGCACATCAACGTCAATCCGGATATCAATCTGGGGGTGACCAAACTCTGGATCGACCTGCTGCTGCGCGACGGCGACACGATTCTCGGCGTCGCCGGCACCGGCCTTGATCTGACCAGACTGATTCACGCCGTGGTGGAGCAGACCCAGCCCGGCATGACCAGCCTGTTCGTCGACCATAACGGCGCGATTCAGGCGCACCGCGACCAGCGCATGATCGATTACGCCAGCATCAGCAAGACTGCAGCGGATCGCAAGACACTGGATCTGGTATTCGATCGTGCCAGCGACCGCGCAGCGGTGCGTGCCGCGATGCGCGAACTGGCCAGCGGGACAAACAGCGTCATCAGCCGCTTCGTCGAAATCAACGGCAAGCGCCATCTGGCCGGCGTGGCCTATCTGCCGGAAATCGACTGGTACGAGATCTCCCTGCTCGATCTCGACGTGCTGCTGCCGATCAGCAGTTTCAGCGGCATTCTTCTGGTCTATGGCCTGACCTTGCTGGCGGCGCTGTTGCTGTTCAACCTGGCGCTCGGCCGACAGGTGCTGCGCCCGCTGATGAGGCTGGATCAGGCCATGCAGGAAGTGGAACAGGGCCGTGTTTCGGAGACGCTTTCCGCCGCCGACAGTCCTGGTGAGATTTCGCGACTGATCGAGCATTTTCATCGCATGGCGTTGGCGCAGCGGCAAGCCCGGCTGGACCTGGAAAGCAAGGTGGAAGAGCGTACCGAGGCGTTGAATCGCCTGGCGAAAACCGACCCGCTGACCGAATTGCTCAACCGGCGCGGCATGAGCGAACGGATCGAGGCGGAAATTAGCCGCGGCCGGCGCAAACAAAGCCATATCGGCCTGCTCTGGCTGGATATCGACCTGTTCAAGGAAATCAACGACCAGCATGGTCATGCCATGGGCGATGAGGCCTTGAAAGCGGTGGCGATGACGCTGCGCTCGCTGTTGCGCCCGTATGACAGTGTTTCGCGCTGGGGCGGCGACGAGTTTCTGGTGCTGACCCCCGCCGGCGACGCCCGCGATGTCAACGCGCTGGGCGAACGCATCCGCGCTGCCATCGCCGATACCTGTGGCCTGCCGGATACCTCGGGTGCGCCGTTACGTCTCACGGTCAGCGTCGGCGGCTATTTCGCCGACCAAGGCGAAGACATGGAAAGCATGCTGCAACGCGCCGACAGGGCGCTGTACGACGCCAAGGATGCCGGCCGCAACTGTTACCGCGCCTACATCGTCGATCCGCCGCCAGTCAGCTAGTGCGGTTGCCTGCTATGGCATGCCGATGACGAAGCGGTGCTTGCCGGAACTCGTGCGCGGGATTTCGGCGACATGGTTCACTTCCAGCGCCACGTTGCCGCCCATCAGGTGGCGGACTTTATCGGTCAGCGCCGCCAGGGCATCGGAACCCAATTTTTCTGCCGCGACCAGATTCAGCGTCAGGTGAGCTGGATCGCGTTGTACCCATTGGTATTGCCGAATACTTGTCTGGCCATCGAGCAGGTGGATGAACACGCCGGGATGGATGCGCTGGCCGGCCCGGCCGAGTATCCAGTCGTTCTGCCGACACATCCCCATTTCCAGCAACGGAAACGGCGAGCCGCAGGCGCACTCGCCATCGAGCAGGCGGCCGGAATCGCCCAGGTTGTAGCGGATGAACGGCATCAGCCGATTGGTCAATGAAGTGACGATCAAGCGATCCTCGCCATCGTCGCGGAGCGACTCCAGATACACCAGATCGGCGAACACATGCATGTTTCCGTGGCGGCATTCCCAGGCGATGTTGGGTACTTCGCGGCAACCATACTGGTTGAACACCTTGCAGCCGAAAGCCTGTTGCATAAGTTCGCGTTGAGCGTCGGTCAGCACCTCGGCGGTGGAATAGACGCCGATCAGGCTGCGCGGCATCGCCATCCTGTCGGCGATCACAAAGCGCGCCAGTTCGCTCATCGCCGAGGCGTAGCCATAGAGCAGCACCGGCCGATAACGCTGAATGCAGCGCGCCCAGGCATGCAGCTTGGCTGCGCTGTATTCGGTCGCGGCGATGGTTTTCTCGGCCGCGATCAGATCGGACCAGTTGGCGCCAAACACGCCGCCCGCCGCGATATCCTGCCGCGCGCCCCAGAAATTGAGCACCTTCTGCCCCGGCTGCCAGCCGGACATCATGAAGCCGCGCATCATGCCGGCGCGCATCAGTTCATGTTTGGCCTGGTCATACCAGAACGCCAGCGGCTTGCCGGTGGAGCCGCCGGTATGGCCGAGCTTGACCCGGCGGCGATCCGCATCCCGGCTGAGCAGGTCATCCAGTCGCTCGCGCACCGCGTCCTTTTCCAGGAGCGGGATCGAATCAGGATGCAGTGACAGGCATTCCGCGTAGTACGGCACGTTGGCGGCGGCAAAAGCGACGATCGCGGCGAAATCCGTCCGCTGTTTGCGCAGCAATTCCTCCCGGCTCAAGGCCTGGTTGCGCAGCAGGATTTCAAGCTGGGCATGGCGTTCGGGGTAGCGGCGGCGGTGCAGCCAGAGGCGCGGGGAGAACAAGAGCGGCAACTCCGGCGTTCAGCGATTCACATCGACGACAAAGCGGCCGGTGATTTGGCCGGCGAGCATTTTCGCGGCGGCTGCGAGGGTTTCCTCCAGGCCGATCGCGTGCGCGATGCCGGCCAACTGGTTCACGTCGAGGCCGCCGGCCAGGCGCGCCCAGGCGGCCTGGCGGCGGGCCGGGCTGGCATAGACCGAGTCGATGCCGTACAGCGTGATGCCGCGCAGGATGAACGGCGCGACGCTGGCCGGGAAATCCATGCCCATCGCCAGGCCGCAGGCGGCGACCGCGCCGTTGCGCCTGACCCGAGCGCAGGCGTTGGCCAGCACCTGGCTGCCGAGCGCATCGATGACGCCGGCGAAATGTTCCTTCTGCAAGGGCTTGCCGGGCGCGGCCAGATCGGCGCGGTCCAGCACCGCGGCCGCGCCGAGGTTCTTCAGATAGGTCGGGTCGGCGGATTTGCCGGTCAATGCGATGACCTCGAAGCCCGCCCGCGCCAGCAACATGACCGCGATCGAGCCGACGCCGCCGGTCGCGCCGGTGACCAGAATCGGACCGTCAGCCGGTGTCAGGCCATGCCGCTCCAGCGCCTGCACGCACATCGCTGCCGTGTAACCTGCGGTGCCGATGGCGGCGGCGTCACGCGGGCTGAACGGCGACGGCAGCTTGACCAACCAGTCGCCCGGCGCGCGGGTGCGTTGCGCGAGCCCGCCCCAGCGCGTTTCGCCCAGCCCCCAGCCATTCAGGACGACGGCATCGCCAGGCTGGAAATCGGGGTGCGTCGAATGGTCGACGACACCGGCCGCGTCGATGCCGGCGACCATCGGCCAACTCCGCACGATGGGGCTGGTATTAGTGAGCGCCAGCGCATCCTTGTAGTTGAGGGTGGAGTAGTCGACGCGCAGTTCGACATCGCCTGCAGGCAGTTCATCCAGTTCCGCCACGCGCGCGGAAAATTCGGGTGTGTTGCTGAGATACAGGGCGCGATAAGTCATGTGAAATCCATTTTGTTTGAAGCAGTGCGGGAAGCCGGCAACATGGGATGCCGGCTACACTTTATTGGCAAGTGGCGAAGATCGCCATCAACCTTCATTTTCAGATCACCACGATGTTCAAAATCCCCGTCTCTGTTCTGGTTGTCATCCATACCGCCGACCTGCAAGTGCTGCTGCTCGAACGCGCCGATGCGCCCGGCCTTTGGCAGTCCGTGACCGGCAGCCAGGAAGCGGGCGAATCGCTGCGTCAAACCGCGATTCGGGAGGTGAAGGAAGAAACCGGAATTGACGCCGCCGCCTGCACCCTGAGCGATTGGCGCATGCGTAATCAGTTCGGGATTTTCCCGCGCTGGCGCCACCGCTACGCGCCGGGCGTGACGCATAACAGCGAGCATGTGTTCGGCTTGCTGCTGCCGAAATCCTGCGAGGTAACGTTGTCTGCGCGCGAACACCTGAATCAGGTCTGGTTGCCGCACGATCAGGCCGCCGACAAGTGCTTTTCCTGGAGCAATGCGGCAGCGATACGGCGCTTGCCGGTGCTCGCGCAGGCTCTATCCGGTGCAGATCATGTTGAAACCGGCTGTAAAACCTGAAATCAGCCCATCCAATACAGAACCGCAATGCATGCCAGCCAAGTCCGCCTGGTTGCAAAAAAAAGCGGCCCATGGGGCCGCTTTTTTAGACTGGCATCAGTCTGTTATGACGCGTCGACGGGGGCTTCAGCGGCCGGATGTGCGGGTTGAACCGGCACTTCGATCAAGGCTTTCATGGACAAGCGCATGCGACCCTTTTCGTCGGTCTCAAGAACTTTGACCTGTACCGCCTGACCTTCCTTGAGATGGTCGGTAACCGCGTTGACACGCTGGTGGGCGATCTGGGAGATATGCAGCAAGCCATCCTTGCCGGGCAGCACATTGACGATGGCGCCGAAATCCAGGATTTTCAGCACGGTGCCGTCATAGACACGACCTACCTCGACTTCGGCGGTGATGTCCTCGATCCGCTTCCTGGCCAATTCACCGGCTTCGGTACTGGTGCAGGCAATCTTGATGTTGCCGCTTTCGTCGATGTCGATCTGGGTGCCGGTTTCTTCGGTCAAGGCGCGAATGGTCGCGCCGCCCTTGCCGATCACGTCACGAATCTTCTCGGGATTGATCTTCATGCTGATGATGCGCGGCGCATAGGCGCTCATCTCGTGCGGGCCGGATTCGGCCTGCTGCATGATGCCGAGAATGTGCAAACGGGCTTCTTTCGCCTGCGTCAGCGCTACCTGCATGATCTCCTTGGTGATGCCGGTGATCTTGATGTCCATTTGCAGCGCATTGACGCCATTGGCAGTACCTGCCACCTTGAAGTCCATGTCGCCAAGGTGATCTTCATCCCCCAGGATGTCGGTCAGCACGGCGAAACGGTTGCCATCCTTGATCAGGCCCATTGCAATGCCCGCAACGTGATCCTTCATCGGCACACCTGCATCCATCAGCGCCAGGCTGCCGCCGCAAACGGATGCCATCGAGGAGGAGCCATTCGATTCTGTGATTTCCGAAACCACACGAATCGCATAACCAAAATCTTCCTTGCTGGGCAGGCAAGCCACCAGAGAGCGCTTTGCCAGGCGGCCATGGCCGATTTCACGACGTTTCGGCGTACCCACGCGTCCGGTTTCGCCGGTCGCGAAGGGGGGCATGTTGTAGTGCAGCATGAAGTGGTCGTGATAACCACCGGTCAGGGCTTCGATAGTCTGCTCGTCGCGGCTGGTGCCCAGCGTGGCGACAACCAGCGCCTGGGTTTCACCACGCGTGAACAGGGCGGAGCCGTGCGTGCGCGGCAAAACGCCGGTGCGGATGGTGATCGGACGTACGGTGCGGGTATCGCGACCGTCAATGCGGGGCTCCCCGGCCAGGATCCGGCTGCGCACCACTTTCGCTTCCAGGCTGTGGAACAGGTCTTTCACCACGTTGGCCTGGGCGGTATCCATGCCGTCATTGAGCATGGCGGCAAAGACGCGGCTGCGGACTTCGTCAACGGCAGCCTGGCGGGCCTGCTTCTGTTTGATCGAATAGGCCTTCGACAGGTCGTCGCCACACAGGCTGTTCATCTGGTCGAGCAACGCGGTCGGGGTTTCCGGCGGCGTCCATTCCCATGCATCCTTGCCGGCTTCGTCGGTCAGATCGTTGATAGCTTCAATCGCGGCCTGCATCTGGTCATGGCCGAATACGACGGCGCCAAGCATCACTTCTTCCGACAACTGATCGGCTTCGGATTCCACCATCAGGACGGCACTATCCGTGCCTGCCACGACCAGATCCAGCTTGGACAGCTTGAGTTCGGCTTGCGTCGGGTTGAGCACATATTGACCGTCGATGTAACCGACACGCGCGGCGCCAAGCGGGCCGCTGAACGGCAAGCCCGACAAAGCCAGTGCGGCGGACGCGCCAATCAGCGCCGGAATGTCGGAATCGACTTCCGGATTGGACGAGAGAACGGTGGCGATGATCTGGACTTCATTGAAGAAGCCATCCGGAAACAGCGGGCGAATCGGGCGGTCGATCAGGCGGGAGGTCAGCGTTTCCTTCTCGGTGGGCTTGCCTTCACGCTTGAAGAAGCCGCCGGGGATACGGCCTGCCGCGTAACTCTTTTCCTGATAATCGACAGTCAGCGGAAAAAAATCCTGGCCGGGCTTGACTTCGTTCTTGGCCACCACGGTAACCAGCACCACGGTGTCGTCCATGTTCACCATCACCGCGCCGGTGGCTTGGCGCGCAATTTCGCTGGTTTCCAGGGTGACCTGGTGGCGACCGTACTGAAATGTCTTCTTGACCGGATTCACGCTGCTCTCTTCCTAATCTATCTGCTTACGGATATCGCGCCGCAATGTTATGGCGCGCTGCATTGCACGACCCGCTCGGGCCGATGACTGACGACTAACGGGGAAATTTACTTGCGCAGGCCCAGACGTTGAATCAACTGGGTGTAGCTGGCGGCGCTTTCACCCTTCAGATAGTCGAGCAGACGGCGGCGGCGGCTGACCATCTTGAGCAGTCCACGGCGGGAATGGTGATCTTTGGCATGTGTCTTGAAGTGGCCGGTCAGATCATTGATACGGGCGGTCAGCAAGGCGACCTGTACTTCGGGAGACCCGGTATCAGCGGCGGCGCGCTGGTAATCCTGAACAATCTGGGCCTTCTGGGTGGTGGTAACGCTCATTTGGGATACTCCGACGAAAAACGCGGATTCTACTCGCGCGGGGTTGATTTTCTCAAGCAATTCATGGGGCTAAATCAGGATGCGAGCAAACGTCTGGGCGCGACCTTGCCGTCCTGGTTGACTTCACCAACGCCAAGGAAGCGTCCGTCAGGCGCATATAACCGAAAGCGCTGACCGATCGTCAGGCGTGGCAGCCAGATGGGCTGGCCATGACAAATTTGCCAGGTGGCCTCGATGTCGAGCGGTAACGCAGTCAAGGCTTCGACCATGATATCGGCCGGCATGAGTCGGTTGTCGAGCTCGGCTTCCGGCATTGCCGCGAGGCCTTCCAGAGTTTGCGCCTGCTCTATTCGGAAGGGGCCGACTGCGGTCCGACGCAGGCCTTGCAGATGCGCGCCGCACCCCAGCACTTCGCCCAGATCATCGGCCAGCGCGCGGACGTAGAAACCTTTTCCGGAATGCACGCGCAGGCTGCACAGATCGCCCGAGAAGGTTTCGATCTCCAGCGCATGCACGGAGACACGTCGCGCTTTGCGCTCGATTTCGATGCCTTTTCGCGCGTATTCATACAGCGGCCGACCGCCATGTTTGAGTGCGGAATGCATGGGCGGCACTTGTTCGATCTCGCCTATGAAACCAGTCAGGGCGACGAGAAGCTCGTCCTTGCTGACGTTGACCGGATGTTCGCCGATCACTTCGCCTTCCGGGTCGCCGCTGCTGGTGCGTACTCCGAGCTTGACCAGCGCCAGGTATTCCTTGTCGGCATCGAGCAGGAATTGAGAAAACTTGGTGGCTTCCCCCAAACAGAGCGGCAACAGTCCGGTGGCAAAGGGATCCAGCGTGCCGGTATGACCGGCCTTTTCCGCTCGGTATAGACGCTTGGCCTTTTGCAGCGCAGTGTTGGAACTCAGCCCGACCGGCTTGTCCAGCAGCAGGACGCCGTCAACCTTGCGTTTCACCGGTTTAGGGCTTGTCGCTGGCTTCTGCATCGTCATCCTGGGGGCGCAGGCGATCTTCCGCGACCGCCTGGTCGATCAAATGCGACAGATGTGCGCCGCGTTCGACTGACTCGTCGTAGTGGAAATTCAACTTCGGCACGGTACGGATACTCATCCGCTTGGCAAGCTCGGTGCGAAGGAATCCTGCCGCGCTGGCGAGGCCCTTGAGTGCCGCGTGATGATCCGGATTGAACGTAGTGAACCAGACTTTGGCATGCTCCAGATCAGAGGTTACATCGACAGCCGTGAATGACACGCCGATGCAGCGAGGATCTTTCATCTCACGCATGACGATCGAAGCCAGTTCCTGTCGGATCTGTTCGGCAACGCGGCGAGCGCGGGGGGAGTTGTTCGACATGCGATTAACCTGACCAGGTGGGAATTGCAAAATATGACTGGATCGAGCCAGCGGCAAAAAAACGGCGGATGCCTTCAGCATCCGCCGTTTTTCATCCTGGCAACTGTCTTACAACGTGCGCGCGACTTCGACCACTTCGTAGCACTCGAGTTGATCGCCTTCCTGAATATCGTTGAAGTTCTTCAGGTTCAGACCGCATTCGAAGCCGGCCTTGACATCACGCACATCGTCCTTGAATCGCTTGAGCGAATCCAGTTCGCCGTCATGAACAACGACGTGTTCGCGCAACACGCGAACGCGGGCAGAGCGCTTCAACACACCATCAAGCACATAACAGCCGGCCACCGTGCCCACCTTGGTGATGCGGAATACCTGGCGAATTTCGGCCAGACCCAGCGCAACTTCCTTCTTCTCGGGCGACAGCATGCCACCCATCGCCGCCTTAACGTCATCCACTGCTTCATAAATGATGTTGTAGTAACGCAGATCGACATCGGCAGATTCGGCCAGCTTGCGTGCCTGAGCATCGGCGCGCACGTTGAAACCGATGATCACCGCACCGGATGCAATGGCCAGATTGATGTCCGACTCGGAAATGGCGCCCACAGCGGCGTGGATGATGTTGACCTTGACCTCGCTGGTGGAAAGTTTTGCCAACGCATGCGCCAAACCCTCGTAGGAACCTTGCATGTCGGCCTTGAGAATGATCGGCAACGACTTGGCTTCTTCGCCTTCGCCCATCTTCTCGAAGATATTCTCAAGTTTGGCCGCCTGCTTGCGAGCCAGCGTGACATCGCGGAATTTGCCTTGCCGGAACAATGCGATTTCGCGTGCCTTGCGCTCGTTCGGCAATACCAGCACATCCTCGCCGGCACCCGGCACGTCGGACAAACCCTGAATCTCCACCGGAATTGCCGGCCCTGCCGAGTCAACCGGTTTGCCGGTTTCATCCAGCATGGCGCGGACACGACCAAAGGCGGAACCGGCAAGCACGACATCACCACGTTTCAACGTACCGGACTGCACCAGGATAGTCGCCACCGGACCGCGTCCCTTGTCGAGGCGAGATTCGATCACGACGCCCTTGGCGGGCGCATCGACCGGTGCTTTAAGCTCCAGCACTTCGGCCTGCAACAGAATGGCGTCGAGCAAAGCATCGAGACCCTTGCCGGTTTTTGCCGACACGTCGACGAACATCGCATCGCCGCCCCAATCTTCCGGCACAACACCTTCGTTGGAGATTTCCTGGCGAATTTTTTCCGGATTGGCTTCCGGCTTGTCGATCTTGTTCACCGCCACGACGATCGGCACGTTGGCCGCCTTGGCATGGTGGATGGCTTCACGCGTCTGCGGCATGACACCATCGTCGGCAGCCACCACCAGCACAACTAGGTCGGTCGCCTTGGCGCCGCGAGCCCGCATCGCGGTAAATGCTTCGTGACCAGGCGTATCCAGGAAGGTGACCATGCCCTTGTCGGTTTCGACATGATAGGCGCCGATATGCTGGGTAATGCCCCCCGCTTCGCCGGCGGCAACCTTGGTACGTCGAATCGCATCCAGCAGCGAGGTCTTGCCATGGTCGACGTGGCCCATCACCGTGACTACCGGCGCGCGCGGCAACTGTTCCAGTTCGATGTGCTCTCCGCTTTCCTCCAGATAGGATTCCGGCGTATCAATCGCGGCAGGTTTGGCGATATGCCCCAGCTCCTCGACCAGAATCATCGCGGTGTCCTGGTCCAGGACTTGGTTGATGGTGACCATCGAGCCCATCTTCATCAACGCCTTGATCACTTCGGCCGCCTTCACCGACATCTTGTGGGCCAGATCCGCGACGCTGATGGTTTCGGGCACCATGACCTCGCGTACAACGGTTTCCACCGGCGCTTGCTGCAAATGCTCGTGATGATCGGATTTATGACGCCCCTTCTTGCTCCGCCAGCCTTCGCCGCTGTCGGTTGCACCTCGAGTTTTGAGGCCCGGCCGTTTGCCGGCGACGGGTTCGTCCTTGCCTTTCTTGACAGCCGCCTTTTCCGGCTTTGGCTTGACTGAAGGTTTGACGCTGGGCCGAACTTCAGGTGCCTTGACTTCTACCGGCTTCGGCTCTGGGGGCGGCGCTTCCTTGGCCGCTTTGGCCGCATCTTCCGCGCGTCGTCTTGCAGCTTCGCGATCCTGTTTGGCCTTGTGCTCGGCCTCCTGAATCGCTCGCAATGCGGCATGCCGTTTGGCTTCCTGTTCCCGCGCCTGACGTTCGGCCGGGCTCAGGATCGAAGGCCGCACGGCCGGCGTGGCAACCGGAAGCGCTTCTTCCTGTACAACTTCGGCCTTTTCTTCAACTACGGACGTCACCGCTTCTTCCGCACTTGCCGTCTCTACTTCGACCGGCGCAGGCACAGCCTCGACCGATTCCACAGTTTCCGGCTCGCCATGCACCGTCGCTTCCGATGCCACTTCAACGATGGGTTCTTCTACAGCTTCCGGCACGGCTTGAATCTCCGCCGCGACAACGACCGACTCTTCAGGCTGTTGTATGGCAGGAACCGGATGTTCCTCCGGCGCAACCTGCTCCTGCGGCAGCATTTCATGCACTACTGCGTCATGGCTGGCCCCTTCTCGCTTGATCAGCACCCGTTTTTTGCGCACTTCGACTTGCACAGTTCGTGTACGACCGGAGCTGTCGGCGGTCTTGATTTCACTGGACTGCTTGCGCGTCAAGGTTATCTTGGTCTTCGGCTCTTGTGCGCCATGCTTGCCGCGCAGGTAATCCAGCAGCAGAGATTTGTCTGCATCACTCAGCGCATCACCGGCGCCTTTTACGGTTACCCCAGCCGCCTGCAGCTGCTTGACCAGCAGTGCAGGATCAACTTTGAGTTCAGTAGCGAACTGTTCGACGTTCATGATTTCCTCGTCAGGCCCCCGCCAGAATTGGCGCACGCGCGGTCATGATGAGCGACTTGGCCCGCTCATCGCTCATGCCGATCAGCTCAACCAGCTCATCGACCGCCAGATCGGCCAGATCATTGGCGTTATTGATCCCTTTGGCATTCAGCGCTGCGGCGGTGTCTTCGTCCATGCCCGCTACGCTCATCAAGTCGGCCGACGCGCTTTCCACAGCCTCTTCCCGCACGATCGCATCTGTAAGCAATGCATCACGAGCACGAACGCGCAGTTCATTGACCGTTTCTTCACCAAAAGCCTCAATCTCCAGCATTTCAGCCAGTGGCACATAGGCCACTTCTTCCAGGCTGGTAAAGCCTTCTTCAACCAGCACTTGAGCTACATCTTCATCAACATCCAGCTTGACCATGAACATTTTGATCAGCCCGGATGCCTCCTGCTCGTGCTTCTGTTCGGCCTCTTGCACTGACAGAATATTGATCGTCCAGCCGCACAACTCGGAGGCCAACCGCACATTTTGTCCATAGCGACCAATCGCTACCTCGACCTGATCCGGCTCGACGACCACATCCATGGCATGCTTGTCTTCATCAACCACGATGCTCGACACCACGGCGGGAGACAGGGCATTGATGACGAATTGCGCCGGATCACTGGACCACAGAACGATATCGACCCGTTCGCCATTGAGTTCGTTGGTTACCGCAGTAACACGCGTGCCACGCACACCGATGCAGGTTCCCTGCGGATCGACGCGAGGATCATTCGACTTGACCGCGATCTTGGCGCGCATGCCGGGATCGCGAGCAGCCGCCTTGATTTCCACGATTCCCTCTTCCACCTCGGGCACTTCCAACCGGAACAATTCCATAATGAATTGCGGCGCCGTGCGTGACAGCAGCAACTGCGGGCCGCGTCCACCACGTTCGGCACGAACCAGATAAGCCCGCACTCGATCACCGACGCGCAGATTCTCTTTTGGAATCATCTGATCTTTTTCAAGGCGCCCCTCAATGCGACCGGATTCGATCACCGCGCTGCCGCGTTCCATGCGTTTGACGGTTCCGGATACCAGCGCGTCATTCCGAGAGAGAAAATCACTTAATACCTGCTCGCGCTCGGCATCCCGGATTTTCTGCAAAATGACCTGCTTGGCAGCTTGAGCACCAATCCGACCGAAGTCCACGGCCTCTATGGGCTCTTCGATGAACTGACCAACTTCGATGTCCGGATTGATTTCCTTGGCTTCAAACAACAAATATTGCTGGTCAGGATTCTCCAGACCGGCTTCATCGGGCAACACTTCCCAGCAGCGGTACGCTTGGTATTCACCAGTCTTGTGGTCTATTTCGACCCGGACGTCGGCGTCTTCGGTAAAACGCTTCTTGGTGGCATGCGCCAGAGCCGACTCCAAGGCACCAAACACCACTTCCGGCGCTACATTTTTTTCACGCGCCAACGCATCCGCCAGCATCAAGATATCCCGACTCATTGCATCCTCCGGGTCATTTTCAAGGTTGAATTGCTCTGAAACTGCTTTAAGACGAATAAGCCGCCAGCAATGACCAATGCGCAGGTTGATTTCATTTTTTTCCTCGCACCGGTTTTTTTGGCTTTGTTTCGAAGTCTGGCGCCAGACGGGCGGAGTCGATCTCGGTCAGCGGAATTGCCACCATGACGGCTTCCACCTCCAGACTCAACATCCCCTCATCCAGACCACGAAGAATGCCGGTAAAACGCTTGCGTCCGTCGAGGGGCGCATGCAACCGAACATTGGCGCGCTCACCCACGAAGCGAACAAAGTCTGCCGGCTTCACCAGCGGTCGGTCCATACCTGGAGAAGACACCTCCAGCCGTTCGTAATCGATGTTTTCCACCATGAACATGCGAGTCAACTGATTGCTTACGCGTGCGCAGTCTTCCACCACGATGCCATCAGGCTTGTCGATGAATAGACGAAGCAGGCCGCCCCCGGCTCGCTCCAGCGCCACCAGTTCATAGCCCATGCCAGCAAGGGTAGGTTCGATAAGTGTCTGCAAATCCATGATGTGAAATAAAAAATGGGCCGAAGCCCATAGAAAACTTGTTGATTATATACGAATTTATTCCGTTCCAGCTACATACCTCTAGCCAGGCATACTGGATTGATCATTCTCTGCCCAATGCACGCTCAAAAACGATCCGCTCACCGGCATATTCGAGTGTCAGCATGCTCAGCCACTCCCCCGCCGCAGGCAGCATGATGCTAGTTCGGTAACTTCCATCTGCGGCAGGCAGGAGGGAGTTCGCGCTCGGCATGGCCTGACCGGGCCTCCCCAACCCCAAGCTGACTGCAACATCGGGCACAGGCTGATTCTGCTTGTTGTTGACCAACACAATCACCTCTCCGGACACCCCTGCCCGCAAGGAATCCAGCCCCACAACCTCAACATCCCATCCGAGGCGCGATAGTTTCTTCTCCATGTTGCGATGGTGGGCGATGCTCTTGCTGGCTTCTTCGCCATGCGCAATGACGCCCGCGAATCCGGTATGAACCGTTTTCCCCTCGATATTCGGCAACAGCCATTGCGCAACCGATGGCGGGACGCCTTTGCCGGCGATATAGACGAAGCCTCCCAGGATCACTGTGATGATCACGAAAAACCCGATCAGCAACTTGGGTGCCCAATGAATTTTTTCATAGGGCGCATCCCCGGACCCTCCAATCTGAAACAACAGCAAAGCAACTGTCGGGAATGCCACGATATGCATGGTCAGCACATCCAGTCCCGGCCAGCTTGTAGCCGAGTAAGCCATATAGGCAAAGCTGGGCAATACGGAAGCCAGCACTGCTGCCCAGAAATTGGACAATTTGAAGCTTCTCGCCACACCGAAAAGAATCACGGTGAGCAACATGCCGCCGAAGATCGAAACAAATAAATTCATGGCGGGGTCCGTTCAGTGCTTGGTAAAAAAATGTGCAGGGTCAATGACAGTTTCACCGGAAGCTGCCCGAATAATGAATTCGAAATCATGGATTTCATTGGCGCGAATCGGATCCAGCATGACACTGGCCTGAATGATCACGCTCTTGCCATTCCTGATACTGACCTTGTTGAAATTACCCAGTTCCAGTGCGCCGACTGGCAGACCACGCGCCTCAATGCTGTACTGCTCCTCCTTGCCGGAGATATTTGTCAAACGTATCTGGTAGCGATTGCGTATGGTGCCGTCAGACAGCGTTACAAAGAGAGGCTGCCTGATTTGCTGGATGCTGTGCTCGAAGCTGTTGCGGTGACCCATGTCGTACACCAGATATGCCGTCATCAGCACCAAGGAGAGGCCATAGCCAAGCACCTTGAGATTTTTCCAGTGCAGCTTCACCGGACCCGGCACAGGCTTGGTCAAATTGACTTCGGAGTCATACCTGATCAATCCCCGCTGCCAGCCCATCTTGTCCATGATCGTGTTGCAGGCATCGACGCAGAGTCCGCAGGAGATGCATTTGTATTGCAACCCATCCCGTATATCGATGCCGACCGGACAGACCTGTACGCAGAGTTTGCAGTCAACGCAATCACCATGTCCAAGAGCGCGTCTTTCTTCGTTAGCGCGCAAGCCCGAGCGAGCTGCAATCCTGCCGCTCGGCCCCTCACCCCGACGCTTGTCGTAATGAACCGCCAGCGTTTCGGGTTCATACATGACACTCTGGAAACGACCATATGGGCAGATGAATGTGCACACGTGTTCGCGCAGTACACCTGCGGCAAGATAGGTTGATACCGTCAACGCCAGCGTGGTGATGTAAGCCGCTGCGGCTGCTTCTCCCTGGAAGAAAGCGACCACCATATCCGGCGCGTGAGAAAAATACAGAACGAACGTGAACGCGGTCCAAAACGAAAGTAGCCACCAGACCAAACGCGTTCCGCCAACCTTGAGCAATTTTTCAGCCCGGTTCCAAGGCTCCCGCGCCAAGCGCAAACGATTGGGCCTTTCTCCTTGAATGACATGTTCCAGCCAGATGAAGGCATCCGTCCACAAAGTCTGGAAACAGAAATAGCCACAAAAAGCTCGCCCTACCAGCGCAGTCGCAAAAAACAGCAATACAGCAGCCATGAACAGCAGCATGGCCAACCAGAAGATGTCCTGCGGGAAAACCGTCAGATCAAAAATGAAATAGCGCCGGCCCGGGATATCGAACATGACCGCTTGCGATGGTGCGTCATTACGCGACCAAGGCAGCCATGGCAGAAGAAAATAGACTGCAAACCCCAGCCAGAGCACTGCCGTCTTGAAGCGGCGAAATGAACCTTTTACAGACCGTGGAACTACCGCCACGCGTTTAAAGTAAAGCTCATTACCTGCTGGTTGGTTATCCACACGATCACCTACAAGACTATCCAGCAAGTCCTTGTTTACGAAGGTTACTGGCGAACACAAAAGAAAAACCCCGGCTTGCCGGGGTCTTCCCCAACGATTTCGATGGGGCTACGACTTGCCTGAGCAGCAGCGGTTCAGGCTACCTGCCCCGCAAACACATATTTATTTACCACCGCCCAGTTCATGCACATAAACGGTCAGCAGTTTGATCTGCTGTGCATTCAATCGGCCTTCCCAAGCAGGCATCACACCTTTATTGAGACCACTGACTATTACTTTGCGGATCTCGGCGATCCTGGCTGCATCGTCCGCCTGACCAGGCACATCAGCCCACAACCAGACCTTGTCGGTTAAATTGGCTGAACCGATATCCTGCCGTCCTTTCGCATCATCGCTATGGCAATAGAAACATGCACCGGAATGGGAATGGAACAACTCCTTGCCCTTGGCTGCTTTCGCCAAGTCCGCCTTGCCGCCCGAGAGAGAAAAGACGTAATTGGCCAACTCGTCAACCTGCGCGGCATCAAGCGATTCACCAAACGGGGGCATATAGCCCCGACGGCCCTTGCTGATTGTCTGGTTGATCTTCTCGTAACTGCCACCATACAACCAGTCATCATCCGTCAGATTGGGAAAGAACCCGACTTTACCCTGCCCACCCGCCTGGTGGCATGCAGCGCAATTCTCGGAAAAAACCGATTTTCCGGCGGAAACCACGAAACTGCTCAGTTCGGGATCCTTGGCGATCTGATCATAGGGAAGCCCGGCCACCTTGTCGTAATAGGGTTTCTGCCTTTTCACCGCGTCCTGGGTTTCAAACAGGAGTTTGGCACGTGTATTCCAGTGCCATGATTCTTCCTGCCCCTCGGCATTCACATAGGTGACTGTATTCATACCCGGCAGAAAACCTTTGCCGATCGGCCAGGACGGATACACGATCCAGTAAACCAGGGCAAACACCATGGTTGCGTAGAACGTATAGGTCCACCAGACCGGCAGGGGATTATTCAGCTCCTGAAGGTCGCCATCCCACACATGACCGGTGGTTTGCACGCCCTTCGATTGCGCTTGGCTATGAGTGTTGTCAGCCATTGGACTTGTCCTTCACTTCGTCTTCATCGTCAAGAAACGGAATGTTCTTGTGCTCTTCCAATTTTTCGCTCCGCTTCCTGCTGCCGTATACCCAAAGCACTATCAGGCAAAAGGTGACAAAAAAAATCAGCAGGCCAAGCGGTTTGGTATTTTCAGGATGCGCAAACCAATCCATCAGCGGAACTTCACCAGGTCTTCGGGTTTGATCTTGCTGAAATCGACCATGGTGCCCAGCACTTGAAGATACGCAACCACGGCATCCATCTCCGAAACACTGGAACGGTCGCCATCGAAATTACCTTCCTGGGCTTGAGCCACCAGATTCTTCAGCGCATCCGGAATATGCAAGGTCTTCGCCACCGCCTCGCCGAACTGCTTGACGTTGCGCTGGTACTCTTCATCGTTGGCGGAGTAGGGCACGCCCGTGATGCGCAAGGCCCGCATACGATCGCCGATGTCGGAAACATCCAGTTTGTTTTCCTGCAGCCACTGGTAATTCGGCATCACCGATTCCGGCACCATGGAAGTCGGCTTGATCAAATGCTGCACATGCCATTCATTCGAGTATTTGCCGCCAACACGCGCGAGATCAGGCCCGGTGCGCTTGGAACCCCACTGGAACGGATGATCGTACTTGGATTCGGCAGCCAGCGAATAGTGGCCATAACGCAACTGCTCATCACGGAACGGACGGATCATCTGCGAATGGCAGGTGTAGCACCCCTCGCGGATATAGATATCGCGCCCGCGCGATTCGAGTGGCGTATAGGGTCGCACGCCATCCACGTTCTCGACGGTGTCCTTCAGGAAAAACAATGGTGCGATTTCGACCAGACCGCCGATGCTGACCGCCAACATGGTCAACACCAGTAACAGACCGGCGTTGGTTTCGATTTTCTCGTGTTTGAAGTTCTTGAACATATTCCGATCTCTTCTGGACTTATGCCGTGGCGACCGTTGTGCGTACGCCTGCCAACTCGGCATCACGCACACCCTGGCGAATGGTAGCGAACACGTTGTAAGCCATCAGCAGCATACCGGTCAGAAAGAACATGCCACCAATGGCGCGCATGGCATAGAACGGATGCATCGCGGCGACGGACTCAACGAAGGAGTACTGCAAGTTGCCGAAATCATCGAAGGCGCGCCACATCAAACCCTGCGAGATTCCGGAAATCCACATCGCGGTGATGTACAGCAGCGTGCCAATGGTCGCCAGCCAGAAGTGTGCGTTGATCAGCTTCACGCTAAATATCTGGGTATTCCAGAGTTTCGGGATCATGTGATACAGCGAACCGAAGGCGATCATCGCAACCCAGCCAAGCGCACCGGAATGGACATGGCCGACCGTCCAGTCGGTGTAGTGCGACAGCGCGTTGACATCCTTAAGCGACATCAGCGGCCCCTCGAAGGTAGACATGCCGTAGAACGACAGCGCGACGATCATGAAACGCATGATCGGATCGGTACGCAACTTATCCCAGGCTCCGGACAAGGTCATGATGCCGTTGATCATGCCGCCCCAGGACGGCAACAACAGCATGATCGAGAATGTTGCACCCAGTGTGGAAGCCCAGTCCGGCAGCGCGGTCCAGTGAAGGTGGTGTGTGCCAACCCACATGTACATGAATGACAGCGCCCAGAAGTGAACAATAGACAGACGATACGAATAGACCGGACGGCCGGCATGCTTGGGCACGAAGTAATACATCATGCCAAGGAAAGCTGCGGTCAGGAAAAAGCCCACCGCGTTGTGGCCGTACCACCACTGGGTCATCGCATCCTGGGCGCCGGAGAACAGGCTGTAGGATTTAAGACTGAACAGATTCACCGGCACGGCGATGTTGTTGAACGTATGCAGCAACGCAGTAACCAGAATGAAGGACAGGTAGAACCAGTTGGCGACATAGATATGAGGTTGCTTGCGTTGCATCAGCGTTCCGATGAACACCGCCATGTAGGCGACCCAGACAACCAGGATCAGCAGATCAATCGGCCATTCCATCTCGGCATATTCGCGCCCCTGACTGAAGCCGGTCACATAGGACAGCGCAGCCAGAACAATCACCGCCTGCCAACCCCAGAATGTGAATGTCGCCAGACCGGGAGCGAACAACCGCGTCTGACAGGTACGCTGTACAACGTAATAAGAGGTCGCGAACAAAGCCGAGCCGCCGAAACCGAAAATCACCGCGCCGGTATGCACCGGCCTGAATCGACCAAAGGACAAATACGGGCTATCGAAATTGAGCCAGGGCCATGCCAGTTCAGAGGCGATATACACCCCTGCGAACATCCCGACGACGGCCCAGACAATGGCCATCACGGAAAATTTCTTGATGATCTCGTAGTCGTACTGCTCGGCCGCAGCCACGCTGGTTGCAGACATAAAGCCTCCTAAGTTACCGCCGTTCCGGAAAAATCCCGGTAGGTTGATTCAGTGCCGAAAGCCGGCGAAAAAGACGCGGGAGTATAGTTCGCCACCCCCCTCTCCCGCAAGATTCCCATGTGTTCAAAGTGCCTTTAACAGCACTGCAAGGTCATGCGCAACATCCGCTGGCTTCATCGCAAACGGCAAATACACACGCAGCCGCCCGCTTGTGTCGAGCACATAACTGCCGGCGGAATGATCGACCAGATAATCAGTCGCCCCGGGTTCCACATGTTTACGGTAAACGACCCTGAATTCGCGCGCGGCCTGTGCTACCTGTTCCTTGGAACCATACAGCCCCAGGAATCCTGGATTGAAGTAGGGAACATAGGCTTTCAGAATGTCCGGCGTATCGCGTTCCGGATCAACCGTAACGAATAAAACCTGAATTTTCCCGGCATCTTCCGGCGGCAAGGACTTGATTGCCTGCGACATATCGGAAAGTGTTGTCGGACAGACATCGGGGCAATGCGTGTACCCGAAAAACAGCACCACAACCTTGCCTTTGAAAGTATCAAGGGTCACCTGGCGGCCATCATGATCGGTCAAAGCCAGTTTGCGCGGCACCGAAGTGCGGAATTCGGCCGCATGTGTGACATCAGTACCCTTGACCTTGAGAGGCGCCGGCACATCCCCTCCACATCCCGTCAGAAACAGGGCCAGGACTACGCCAAATGCAGGATGAAACCGCATGGTCAGGCTGGAAGCGCTGCAGCGGGAAGATCGGCGAGGCGGTATTTACCGGTCAATACCGCCTTGGCCAGTTCTTCAAGGTTCATCTCGTTGAGCAAAGCGAGGATTTTCTTCTTCACCGGAATCCATTTGAAGTGCAGCGGGCACGCTGTCGCGTCGGAACACTCCTTCAAGCCCAGAATGCAACTCTTGGTGAAGTCCGGCCCTTCGGTCAACAACAGAATCTGCATCAATGTCGTGCGATGCATACCATCACGCAGGCAGAAGCCGCCCAGGCGGCCGCGAAAGGAATCGAGCAGACCGTGTTTGCACAAATTCTGCAGGATTTTGGCCAGATAGGCGGCAGGAACATTCAGCCTTCCGGCGATGTCGCGGTTGAGCACAGGCTCGCCGATCGGCTGCGTGGCAATGTAGATCAGCGCCTGAACGGCATATTGGCTGGTGCGGGATAAGACCATATCTCACTCCACTAGAGGTTTTTGTCTTCAAAGAACGGCGCAATATTCGCACAAAAAACAGGAAATTCAGACATGCAGGTATCAAATTAATGTGGGAAAACTTCCGCCAGCAAGGTGGCAGTCCACGCGCAAGACCAACGCTCGCATCCTGAACCGTGCGGATTCCAGCAAGGTTAAACCAGCAAGACAGCCAGTTTTTTCGGCACGAACAGCGCCGACATTGCGTGCGCATCCGGCAACTCGGCGTGCGGCAATTCAGCCAGCAACGGACCAGGTAAACGCATGCTCAATGCGATCAGGTTTTCGTCATAAGCCTGCATTTCAGGATCAAGCCGGTTCGCTACCCAGCCGGCCAGTTTCAGCCCTCGCGCGGCAATCGCCTCGGCGGTCAACAAGGCATGATTCAGGCAACCCAGACGCATCCCGACCACCAGGATGATCGGCAACCCCAGGTGTCTGGCCAGATCGGCGCTGTCGCGCGTCGGCGACAAGGGCACTTTGAAGCCGCCCGCGCCCTCGACCACCACCACATCCGCCACCGCCGCCAGATGTTCGTAGGCATCGCGGATACGCGGCAATTCGATCGACACGCCTTGATAGTCGGCGGCGATATGTGGCGCCACCGGCGTGCGCAGCAAATAGGGATTCACCCAGGCCGCAATTTCCGTCAAATCGGCCGTCCCCTCGGCAATCACGTTGGATGCCGCCCGCAACTGCTCTACATCCTCGTTGCACCAGACGCCGTCTATCTGATTCGCGCCGGCGGCTACCGGCTTCATGCCGACCACGCGATAACCCAGGCTGGCATAGGCATGCAGCAAGGCCGCGCTGACCAGCGATTTGCCGACGCCGGTATCGGTGCCGGTGACGAAAAAGCCGTGTGCCGTCATCGCCCTGGCGGCTTGCGGAATTCGATGATCTGGCGCCCGTCATCGAGCGTCCGCGCGCGCTCGGCCCAGGCATGGCCATACACCACTTCGTAGCTGGCCGGCAGGCGGCCATCCTGGCGAAAGCATTCATAGTTGTCGCGCAACCGACGCCAGGCCGTTTTGCCCATCAGTCCCGCGCGTCGATCTTCCAGCACGGTGTGCGCGCCAATCTGCTTGAGATCGCGCAGCAACGCGGCAAGATCGCTGTAAGTCAACGTGATCTGCTCCATTTCCATCACCGGATTGCTGAAACCGGCATGCACCAGCGCATCCCCGACGTCATGCATGTCGATGAAACGGTTGACGTGCTGATAACCATCCAGGCCGCTCGACGCGGCGCGCAATTCCTTCAGCGTATCCGGCCCGAAACTCGCGAAGATCAGTAGCCCGCCCGGCCGCAGCACGCGATGCATGTCCTTGAAACTGGCCAGCAGGCCGGCCGCGCCGCCGCCCACCCATTGCAGTGCAAGACTGGACCAGACCATGTCCAGACTGGCGCGCGCCAGCGGCAACTGTTCGAGATCGCCGCACAGCGCCTGAAAATGCGGCGTGCCGGGTATCAACCGAGCGCGCAATTGCTCCCACACGCCGCCGCGCTGGCGCAGCAGTGCCTGGCGCAACATCGCTTGCGCCAGGTCGAGGCCGATCACATCGGCGCGCGGAAAGCGCGCGCGCAGCAGGCTGGCGCCAAAGCCGGTGCCGCAACCGGCATCCAGAATGCGTTGCGGTTCGATCTTGACGCCATCGAGATGATCGTCGAGCCGTCGCGCCACTTCCTGCTGCAGAAAAGCCGCTTCATCGTAATGCGCCGCCGCCCGCTCGAACGAATTCCGGATCGCCCTTTTCACTACTTCATTTTTCACGGCTTCATTCATGCAGGAATTCCCTCAACTCCGCCGCGAACCATGCGGGATGCGACAGAAACGGCGCGTGCGCGGCGTGCGCATGCAGCGCCAGACGCGCATGCGGCAGATGTTCGGCCAGCCAGCGCGCCGCGCCGACCGGACACAGCATGTCATGCAGGCCGTGAACGACCAGAACCGGGCAACGCACTTGCTCAACCACACCGCGCAAATCGACGTCACGCAGCAAAGCCAGCCCGGCGGAGAGGACTTCAGCAGCGGGCTCGCCGAGTGCAAACACGCTGGCGCGCAGACGCTCGATCACCGCGCGCGCCTGCTCGCCGCCGCGCGCCTGCAACGACAGAAAACGCAGCAAGGTTGCCTTGTAATCCTGGCTCAACGAGCGGGCAAATTCGGCCAGCACCTCCGGCGCCAGGCCATGCGGCCAATCCGGCCGACTGGCGAACACCGGATTGGTCGCCAGCAGCACCAGACGCGCAACCTTCTCGGGATGCCGCGAAGCCAGCGCCAGCGCCACCATGCCACCGAGCGACCATCCGCAGACCACCGCGCCATCCGGCAACGTCGCCGCCAGCGCGTCGGCCAAAGTCTCGGCGGTGTAGGGCGCGACCGAAGCCCGCGCGCCATAACCCGGCAAGTCCGGTGTCAAACCCTGAAACGCTGGCGCGGTTTCCGACCAGATGCCGCCATGCAGCCCCCAGCCATGCAGAAAAACCACGCGCGGATCAGTCATGCCGGGCCAACCCGCGCAAGGCCGCCGCCAGCGTAGCTACATCATCCAGGCTGTGCGCGGCGGAGAGAGAGATACGCAAGCGCGCCTCGCCTTGCGGCACGGTCGGCGGACGGATCGCCGGCAGCAGAATGCCCTGGTCGCGCAAGCCATCCGCCAGGCGCAAGGCCTCGGCATTGCCGCCGACCAGCAGCGGCTGAATCGGCGTATCGGAAGGCATCAGTGGCCAGGGCAATCCGGCCAGGCCGGTTTTAAGGCGCGCGATCAGCCCATGCAGATGCGCGCGCCGCCAACCATCCGCCGCGATCACGCGCAGGCTCGCACTGACCGCCGCCGCCAGCAGCGGCGGCTGCGCGGTGGTGAAGACATAGGTGCGCGCCTTGTTCACCAGCCACTCGACCAGATCCGCCGAGCTGGCGACAAACGCGCCGGCGACACCCGCCGCCTTGCCCAGCGTGGCGAGATAAATCAGCCGCGCGTCATGCGGCGCATTCAACGCACCGGCGAGCAATGCCAGCGCGCCCTCACCACGCTCGCCCAGCACACCAAAGCCATGCGCATCATCGAGATAGAGCCAGGCATCGTAACGCCGTGCCAAAGCCAGTAAATCCGCCAGCGGCGCCAGGTCGCCATCCATGCTGAACACGGTATCGGTCGCGATCAACTTCACCTTCGCCGTGCTGGCTGCCAGGCGTTGTTCCAGCGCGGCCAGATCGCAGTGCGGGTAGCGCGTCAGTTTGGCGCGCGACAGCAACGCCGCGTCGACCAGGGAAGCATGGTTGAGTTTGTCCTCGAACACTTCGCCATGCCGATCCAGCAGCGCCGGCAGCACGCCAAGACTGGCCATGTAGCCGGTGGAAAACAGCAGCGCGGCGGGCAGGCCGACAAATTCGGCCAGCTCGACCTCCAGCTCGTGATGCAGACGATGATGCCCGGTCAGCAGATGCGCCGCGCCCGCGCCGACGCCGCAGCGCTCCGCCACGCCGGCGGCAGCGGTGGCAATGGCCGGATGATTGGCGAGACCGAGGTAATCGTTGCTGGAAAAGGACAAATACGGCTTGCCATCCAGGATCACCCGCGCGCCCTGCGCGCCATCCAGTACGCGCCGCACCCGGCGCAGCGACTGGGCGTCGAGATCGGCTAACGCGGGATGGAGTTGGTCAGGCGTCATCGCTCAACTTGACGGGATAGCGGATACGCAAAAAGCGGCGTCATTCCCGTGCATGCGCGGGAATGACGAAGATATTCAATGTCCCGCGCAACGACGTCCCTGCACCGGTTCGGTGTGCAATCCCAGCTTCGCAAATAAGGCCGCGTCGGCGCTGACATCCGGATTGCCAGTGGTGAGCAGCTTGTCGCCATAGAAGATCGAATTGGCGCCGGCCAGGAAGCACAAAGCCTGCACGCCCTCGCCAAGCTCCTGGCGACCGGCCGAAAGGCGCACATGCGAAGCCGGCATGGTGATGCGCGCGATCGCGATGGTGCGCACGAATTCGAACGGGTCGAGGTTCTCGCCTTTGCCAGCCTCGCCGCCTTGTTCAACAGCCAGCGGCGTGCCCGGCACCTTCACCAGCATGTTGATCGGCACCGATTCCGGCTGCGGGTCGAGATTCGCCAGTTCCAGGATCAACCCGGCGCGCACCCGCCGCGATTCACCCATGCCGACGATGCCGCCGCAACAGACATGGATGCCGGCGTCGCGCACCCGCGCCAGCGTATCAAGTCGGTCGCCATGCGTATGGGTGGTGATGACCTGGCCATAGAACTCCGAGGCGGTGTCCAGATTATGGTTGTAGTAATCCAGCCCGGCGTCTTTCAACTGCTCCGCCTGGCCCGGCTTCAGCATGCCCAGCGTGACACAGGTTTCCAGGCCCAGCGCCTTCACCTCGCGCACCATCTCGGTCACCGCGCCGAGATCCTTTTCCTTCGGACCGCGCCAGGCCGCGCCCATGCAGAAGCGGGTGGCGCCGGCTTCCTTGGCAGCCCTGGCGGTGGCGACGACTTCCGCCACATCAAGCATCTTTTCCCGTTCCAGGCCGGTATCGTGCCGCGCCGATTGCGAGCAATAGCCGCAATCCTCGGAACAGCCGCCGGTCTTGATCGAGAGCAGCGTCGAAAGCTGCACCGCGTTGGCGTCGAAGTTCGCGCGGTGCACGTTCTGAGCGTGGAACATCAAATCGTTGAACGGCAGCGCATACAGCGCTTCCAGTTCGGCCAGGGTCCAGGTCTTGCGCGTCGTCGCGGCAGCGACGGGTTGTGTCATGTCGTTCATCAGTGCGCCTCTTTCACCACTTCGAGATCCCGCCAGTTTTCCTTGCCGGCTTTCCATACGTCATACAGCGCCCACGGCACCAGTGTCAGCAACATCAGCGCCCATACGCCGGCCCAGCCCGTCGGCAGATGCGCCAGATCGTTGGACAGCACGGTCAACGTGCCGACCACAGCGTAATAGCGATACCCGGCCCATTTGTTGTAATGCCGGACAGTGAGATCGGGGTGGTGCGCAATCGAGGCATAGACGAAGATGGAGGCCGCCAGCCAGATCATGATCGGCGGCAGCGACATCGCCATCGGCAAAAATGCCAGCTTCTTGTCGGCGATCAGATGGCCGATGCCGAACAGGCTGGCGGAAAGCAGCGTGGTCGCCACGGCAAGCAGATTGAACAGGCGTGCGCTTCGCTTGCAGGATGTGGCGCTAATCAAGTGTTTTTCGGACATTCAACAAAAATCCGGCAAAAAAGAGGCTGGATGGTGGGGGACGGGTCAAACCTTGTCAAACAAAGCCAATTCAATATTGAACAAGTGCCTAAATTTTGCGCAATCCCGTATGCCGCAAGCTTGCTTCCTTTGCGGCACCCGTGTCACCGGAAAATTGCTTTGCGCCGGGTGCGAAGCCGATCTGGCTGCTCTCCCCGCCGCCTGTTGCCCGCAATGCGCACTGTCCAGCCCAGGCGGCGAGATCTGCGGCGGATGTCTGAAGCATCCGCCGGCATTCGACCGCACGCTGGCGACATTCGTCTACGCCTTTCCGCTCGACGTCCTGGTGCAGCAATGCAAGTACGCCCACGCCATCAGCTTGACCTCGCTGTTTGCCGAACACATGGCCCGCCGGATCGGCCCCGACACCCCTCACATCGATCTGCTGTTGCCGATGCCGCTGCACCCAAGTCGCCTGGCTGCACGCGGTTTCAATCAGGCGGCTGAAATCGCCCGCCGACTGTCACCCCGTCTCGGCATCCCCTGGCTGGCCGATGCCTGCCAGCGCGTGCGCAACACGCCCTCGCAAGCCGGGCTTGATCTGAAAGCCCGCCAGCGCAATTTGCTCGGCGCGTTCGCCTGCGACCACGACCTGAGAGGCAAGCGCATCGCCCTGATCGACGATGTGATGACCAGCGGCAGCAGCCTGAACGAACTGGCGCGAACCGCGCGCAAAGCCGGCGCCGAGGAGATTCAGGCCTGGGTGCTGGCGCGTACTTTGTAAGTGGTCCGAAACCAGTGCAGTCCGGACGATGCCTTATTCCTTGATTGCCTCAACGCCAATGCTCAGCGTTACGTCATCGGATACATAGGGCGCGTATTTGCCCATGTTGAAATCGGAACGCTTGATCTTGACGCTCGCGTTGGCGCCGATGGCGTCCTTCTTTTGCATGGGGTGCGGCATGGCGTGAAAAGTCGATACTTTCAGGGTTACCGGCTTGGTCACGCCCTTGATCGTCAGGTCGCCGTTGACCGCTACAGGCTTGTCGCCCTTGAATTTCACACTGGTTGATTTGAAGGTGATGACGGGATGAGCTGCGGTATTGAAGAAGTCTTCTCCCTGGATGTGTTCATTGAATACCGCGTAACCGGTGTTGACCGACTTGGCGTCGATGCTGACTTCGACCGAGCCGGTACGAGCGGCCCGGTCGAGCACAATCTTGCCGCTGGTGGTGTCGAAACGGTGCATCTGGTTGGAGTAGCCGAAGTGGCTGTATTCGAATCGCGGCGCGGTGTGCGTAGCGTCGATGACGAAGGTTTCCGGCGCGGCGAGCGCACTGGTGGAAAGGGCTAACAGCGCGATGGCGAGTTTGGTCATGGGAGTCTCCTGAACATTGAAGGGAACGCCAGGCCGCCGGGTATGTTTTCGTCGGTCTTGACGCCAGGACGCACTGTAGGCATTTCATCAGCAGCGAGATAGACGACAATCCGCAATTCATTGTTGCTTGATTTGCTACAAACAGGAGGGCTGATGGATCGTCTTCACAGCATGAGGTTGTTTGTCCTGGTGGCGGAGATGGGTAGTTTTTCCGCCGTCGCGCAGCGGATGAATCTGGCGCGATCGGTGTTGACCCGCCAGATCTCGGCGCTGGAATCGCATCTCGGCACCAAGCTGCTGGCGCGCAGCACGCGGCGTCTGAGCCTGACTTCCGCCGGTGCAGGTTACCTTGAGAAGTGCCGCGAAATCCTCAGTCTGGTGGAAGCGGCCGAAACCGATCTGAACGAGGATCGACAAACGCCGCGCGGCCACATTCGGGCGACCCTGCCGCTGTCCTTCGGGGTCCGTCAGTTGATGCCGATGATCGGCGATTTCATGGCGGCCAATCCCGAGGTCAGCGTGGAACTTGATTTCAATGATCACCGCGTCAATCTGATCGAGGGCGGCTTCGATCTGGCCATCCGTATCTCTGATCGCCTTGATCCCGGCGATGTCGCGCGCAGGATCGGCGGCAGCCAGGGCGTGATCGTCGCTGCCCCCGACTACCTGGCGCGGCATGGCCGACCGACACATCCGGCGGAATTGCTCGGCCACGAATGCTTCGGTTACCTGCTCGATTCGAAATCGAGTTGGAGCTTCGTGATTGATGACGAACAACGCGCGTATCCGATCTCCGGACGCCTGCGCGCCAACAATGGCGATGCACTGATCGCAGCGGCGGTTCAAGGGCTCGGCGTCGCACGCGCGCCCACTTTCATCGCCGAACAGGCCGTGCGCGCGGGCACGCTCGAAATTCTGCTGCGCGGTTTTCCAACCCCGAAAATGGGCATCTATGCGATTTTCCCCGGCAGCCGCCATCTTCCGCATCGGGTCAGGGCGCTGGTGGATTACCTTGCCATGCGCATCGGCCCGCTACCCGCCTGGGATGAAATCCTGACCACTGAATAACCGGGCTGCGGCTTTGTAGAATTGACTTCGAGTTGACACTCAGGAGGGTGTGGTGAAGTTCAGCAATGCCGCGTGGTGCGCTGCTTTATCGGGCATGTTCGGTTTCGCCGCGCATGGTTTCGCCGCGTCGGGTCCGCTCAAGCTGGCCTTGACGCGATCGCTCAGCCCGTTGATGACCGTAATTCGCTATGAGGACCGAGAACCGGAGCAACCGGCTTATGTCAGCCGCATCCTGGTGCTGGGCGAAAAGATGCGCATGGATTATGGCAAGGACGATGAAGGCTTCATTCTGTTCGACCGCAAGGCGCGTTCGGTGTGGCATGTGTCCCCGGGCGATCGGCGCATGACCGGCATTGCCGCCGGCAAAGTTAGCGATATCTGGCCACCCGACTGGCAACTGACGGAAGACGCGATGTCCGGCGAGCAATACGTGCTGACCCAGATCCGGCTCAACGGCACACTCTGTGTTGAATTCAAAACCTCGCCACTGCTTCCTGGCGAGGCAGCCTTGTTCGCCGACTTTCGGCGCATCCTGGCGGCCAATCAGGTAAAAGCCTGGCTCGGTACGCCGGAAGAACTGCGTGCGCCCTGCGCGCTCGCACTCGACGTCCACGCGGCGGGGATCGAATACCGTGGAGGGTTGCCCTTGGCAATCCGTTACTGGGATGGACGCAGCCGCATTTACAAGGAGCACGCGATCGTCCAGCCGCGTCCGGCGTTGTTTGAATTGCCGGCGGGTTATGCACACATCAAAGTAGGCAGTGCGTTGCCGGAACAGGACGAACTGGAGAAATCAGCCCGGTCCAAACCCGTTCAGGGAAAATCGGATAAGCGGCAACCGTCGGCATCGCAGGCCAGGTAACCGCCGCTTTCATACCAATCCGGCAAGACCCAGCGCTCGACGGACAGGCCGTTGAATTCATGTTCATGCCGCGCGGGACGATGTGTATGACCATGAATGATGCGTCGAATCGGCGGGTTGAGCGCTTCGCTCGCCAGCATGGCGCGGATCGCCTCGCCATTTACATCCATGATTGCCGGCTTCTTGTCGGCTTTGGCGTGCTCGCTGCGTTCCCGCAGCGCTTTCGCCAGCGCCAGCCGTTGTTGCAGCGGCTGAGCCAGAAAGTGTTGCTGCCAGGCCGGATCACGGACCTGGCGGCGGAAGTCCTGATATGCGACGTCATCGGTACAGAACTGATCGCCGTGCGTCAGCAGCGTTGGCATGCCGAACAGGTCGATTCTGCTCGGATCAGGCAGGAGGGTGAGTCCAGTGGCGTTGGAAAAGGAGGGGCCGACCAGAAAATCGCGGTTGCCAGGCAAGAAAAACAGCAATACACCCTGTTCGGAAAGCGATTTCAGCGCGGTTGCGAGGTCGCGATAGAAAGGCTCAAGCAGTGCATCGTCTCCGACCCAGGCCTCAAGGAAATCACCCAGCACATAGAGCGCTTGAGCATGCGGGGCGACTTCTTGAATAAAGCGGTAGAACAGCCTGACCGGCAGCGGGCGCTCCGGTGTCAGATGCAGGTCGGAGATGAACAGCGCGGCGTCGGTCATGGGGATGACAGGCGCCGCGCAGGTATCAGCCTTCGATGATTTCGGCGCGCTCGATGATGACGTTCTCGACCGGCACATCCTGATGGCCGCCACGCATACCGGTGCGCACCTTGCGGATGCGCTCGACCACATCCTGCCCCTCGGTCACCTTGCCGAACACGCAGTAACCAAAACCCTGGGCATTGGGCGCGCGGAAGTCGAGGAAAGCGTTGTCGGCGATGTTGATGAAGAATTGGCTGCTGGCGGAATGCGGATTCGGCGTGCGCGCCATGGCGACGCTGTAGGTCACGTTCTTGAGGCCGTTCTGGGCTTCGTTCTGGATTTCCGCGCGCGTCGGCTTTTGTTCCATGTCGGCGGTAAAGCCGCCGCCCTGAATCATGAAACCGTCGATGACCCGGTGGAATATGGTGCCGTCGTAATGGCCATCCTTGGCGTATTGCAGGAAGTTGGCGACGGTAATCGGGGCGGCTTTGGCGTCGAGTTCGAGGGTGATGGCCCCGAAGTTGGTATGCAGTTTGACCATTTTGACCTTTCGTTTGGCGGAATCGGATTTCGGGGCAGCTGCGCTGGCAAGTCCTGTCAAGGGCGCGGCCAGGGCGAGCAATATCAGGGAGCGACGGTGTGAATTCATGGCTTCTCTCAACGTTGTGCGAGGTGGGTGGAGTTGGGGATGTCTTGCGACTTTTCCAGTGCGACGCGCCAAATTCCTTTTTCCTGGCGCCAGTACATGCGTTTGCTGGTCAAGCTGGCTAGTTTGTCGCTGCTGTAGCGTTGGGTGAATTCGGTGTATGCCATTTCGCCACCCGGGTAAAGAAAGAGGCTGATATCGCTCAGCGAGAGGCGGATCCAGTCCTTTTCCAGGATGTTGCGGCGCTTGTCCCTGGCCCAGGCGGTCCCTGATCCGCTGGTCATCGCGGCGCTGTAATGGCGCAGGAAGCGATCCGCGTCGCGGTTTTCCCAATCATTTCGCCAGGCATGCAGTTGCTTGAGCAACTCGTCGCGACTCTGTTCCCAGATTTCGCGCGCGACCCAGTCGGTTCGGTCGGTGATGATGATCGGGGTCGATCCGGGTTTTATCCAGCGGCTGAGTTCTTTCAAATCGGGATTGGCGACAACAACACATCCGTCGCTGGAACGCGGCGGGCGGCTATAAGTGTTGGAGGGAACGCCATGCAGCCAGATACCATGGCCGCCACGTTTTTGCAGCCTGTCCCATTCATTCGGGTAATCGAGCGGGAAAGCGCCGTCGCCGTAAAGATCCGCCAGACCCGCGCGCGGCAGTTGCTGGGCGATCTGATAAACCCCCATCGGCGTGCGCTTGTCGCCTTCCTTGCGCTTGTCGGTGCCGTTCTTGCCGATGGTCATGTAGAAATCGGACTTCAGGCGCGGCTCGCCATTGACGTTTTCGAACAGGTACAGGCGCGCGCGCGAAGTGTCGGCGAGCAGCGCGAACTTCTGGTTCGGCGCGAGTTGCAGGATCTGGCGCGGCAGCGTGTCCGGGTCGGGTTGGTCGATGTAGCGCATAAGCCGAACGCGCGCTTCATCGCGCAAATCATCCAGCGACTGGTTCGGCGCTTTTGCGACTTCGCCCAGTCCGGCCAAAGGACGAGCACGCGCCATCAGCAGGTCGCCGCGAATCAGGTGGGCCAGTTTGAAGTCGGGACGCAGTGCGATGGCGCGATTCACTTCCTTCAGCGCGTCGTCCAGACGACTGGAACGAATGTCCTGCAGCGCTTTCGAGATCAGGGAATCGGGAGAAGGCAGAAATCGGCTGGTGTCGGCAGCGGCAAGCAGTATGGGCGGCATCTCGCCGGCCCGGGATTGCTTGATTGCCAAAGGCCCCAGACTTGCGAAAAGCAGCGCCAGATTCAGGATCACATAAAAGGGCAGTTTCAGCGGATGGTTCATCGCTCTTCGACGATCTTCCAGGCAGAACCATCACGGACCAGGGACAAGGTCTTTTTCCCCGAGTCCTTGAAGATATTTGACTCGTAGCGCTGGGTAAAGCTGGCCTGAGCGGTGTCTCTCTTCAGGATGATTTTGATTCGATCGAGGCTGACCTTGATGAATTCGGGGCGAGCCAAACGTGCTTTCCGGTCTTGCGTCCAGGCGGCAAAGTCGCCGCCGGCAGGAACCTTGAACTGGGGACTGTAGAAACCCAGATAGGCGTCGGCATCGCGAGCACTCCAGGCGGCAGCCCATGCACGCAACATGCGTTCCACCTGCGCCTTGGGATCAATCGTTTCCTCCACTGGTTTGGAAGATTCCTTGCCCGGGTTGGCCTGTTCGACATTGGCGCCACTGGTTGCCGGCGTAGTCTCCAGCTCCGTTGTCGCAACCTGCACCGGGGCGGGTTTGGCCTTGCCCTTGCCCTTGCCGGCATCCACCGGTTTGGCGGGTTCCTGCGTGCGCGGCGTCGGGCTGAACAGGTCTCGGATCAATGCCAGCTTGGTTTGCGCAGAGGTATTTGATTTGTCGAGTTGCAGAGCCTTGTCGTAAGCCTGGGAAGCCATCTTGGCGTAGATGTCACCCAGATTTTCATGCGCGGTGGCATAGCTGGGATGCGTGCGGATGGCCATCTCCAGGCTGTTCTTGGCGCGCTCGTAGTCTGCCTGGGCAGCGTAGAGAACAGCCAGATTGTTATACGGCTCGGGCAGTTCGGGGAAATCCTCGGTCAAGCCGGTAAACACCTTTATGGCATCGGCATAGCGATTCATCTCGGTCAACACCAGACCCTTGAGGAAACGTCCTTGCGCGTCCTTTGGGTTGGCAACGAGAAATGTGTTCACTTTTTCCAGCGCGACCTGATTGTTGCCTTGACGAAATGCCTGATTGGCATCCTGGACGCTGGGCGCGGCGGCGAAAGCCGGCGTCGGCAGAAGCAGCGTGGCGAGGAAGGCAAGCGAGAAACGGGTAAGTGTCATGTGTGCTATTCTTTTCGGCGTTTTTGCGGTAATTCGGGGCAGAAGTGCCGTGGCACGCGAATTCTAGCCTTCGCGGGACACAACTCAAAATAGTCCCGGACCCGCGACAAAGCCGCCTCGCATGAGTTGCCTGATCCTACTCCACTCGATTGACCCTTCCGTGCCATGAACGACCCAGCTCCTATTTCCAACGCACCGGTACAACATTTCATCCGATCAATCATTGAAGCCGACCTTGGCGAAGGCAAGCATCGCGTGATTGCCACGCGGTTTCCGCCCGAACCGAATGGCTATCTGCATATCGGCCATGCCAAGTCTATCTGTTTGAATTTCGGCTTGGCGGAGGATTACCAGGGCACTTGCAACCTGCGCTTCGATGACACCAACCCTGAGAAGGAAAGCGAAGAGTACGCCCTCTCGATCCAGGAAGATGTGCGCTGGCTGGGCTTTCAATGGAATGGTCCGGTGCGCTGGGCGTCGGATTATTTCCAGGCGCTGTATGACTATGCCGAGGACTTGATCAATAAAGGACTGGCCTACGTTGACGATCTGACGCCTGAAGAGATGCGCGAGTATCGCGGTACGTTGACCCAGGCCGGGCGCGACAGTCCCTGCCGATCACGTTCGGTTGCGGACAACCTCGATCTGTTTCGTCGCATGAGGGCGGGCGAGTTCGCCGATGGCGCGAAAACCTTGCGCGCCAAGATCGACATGGCCTCGCCCAACATCAATCTGCGCGATCCGGTGATTTATCGCATCAAACGCGCACACCACATTCGTACCGGCGATGCCTGGCTGATCTATCCGATGTACGACTACACCCATTGCATTTCCGATGCGCTGGAAAACATCACGCACTCGCTGTGTACGCTTGAGTTTGAAGACCATCGTCCGCTCTACGATTGGGTGCTGGACCAGTTGCAGGTGCCGTCGCATCCGCAACAGATCGAGTTTTCCCGGCTGGAACTGCATTACACCGTAACCAGCAAACGCAAGCTGAATCAACTGGTCACGCAAGGCCTGGTTTCCGGTTGGGACGATCCCCGCATGCCGACCATCCACGGCATGCGTCGGCGCGGTTATACGCCCGAAGGCATCCGCGAATTCGCCCGCCGCATCGGCATTTCGAAGTCGGAAAACGTGATCGACATGGCAGTGCTTGAAGGCTGCATCCGCGAGGACATGGAAGCCAAGGCGCCGCGTGTCATGGCCGTAGTGCATCCGCTCAAGGTGGTACTGATCAATTTCACCGATGGCATTACCACCGGGCGCAGCGCCGGATTCCATCCGAATCATCCGGAATTCGGCGAACGCGAAGTGCCGATCAGCCGGGAAATCTGGGTTGAACAGGACGATTTTTCGGAAACGCCGCCAGCCGGTTGGCAACGTTTGACACCGGGCGGCGAGGTTCGCTTGCGCTATTCCTATGTAATCAAGTGTGAAGAAGTGTTGAAAGACACCGCCGGCAACGTTGTTGAACTGCGTTGCAGCATCGACCATGACACGCTTGGCAAGAATCCTCAGGGACGCAAAGTGAAGGGCGTCATCCACTGGGTTTCCGCCAGTCATGCAATACCGGTGGAGATCCGCCTGTACGAACGCCTGTTTACCGATCCCGAGCCGGACGGGCACAGGGATCGCGACTTTTTGCAGTTCCTGAATCCGGATTCACTGCAAATAGTGAGTGGCTGGATTGAACCCTGTATCCAGGATGCAAATCCCGAATCGCGCTATCAATTTGAACGCCTGGGCTATTTCTGCGCTGATCGCCTCGACCACAAACCCGGCGAGAAACTGGTGTTCAATCGCACTGTCGGCCTGAAAGATGTTTGGTCCGGCGGGCAAGGACAAAAGGGGCACGGCTGATGCTCACGCTACATAACTCCCTGTCGCGCAAGAAAGAGGTTTTCAGTCCGATTACCCCCGGTCAGGTGCGCATGTATGTCTGTGGCATGACCGTTTACGACTACTGCCACCTTGGCCACGCCCGCGTGCTGGTGGTGTTCGACATGGTGACACGCTGGCTGCGTGCTTCCGGCTACGCAGTCACCTATGTCCGCAACATTACCGATATCGACGACAAGATCATCAAGCGCGCGCAGGACAACGGCGAGCCGTTCACCGTGTTGACCGACCGTTTCATCGCCGCGATGCATGAAGACAGCGCGGCGCTGGGCGTGCTGCCGCCGGATCATGAACCGCGCGCGACCGAGTATGTCGGCAACATGCTGACCATGATCCGGACACTGATCGAACATGGACACGCTTACGCGGCCGATAACGGAGATGTTTATTATTCAGTCCAGAGTTTCGCCAGGTACGGCCAACTTTCCGGCAAGTCTCTGGAAGATCTGCGTGCTGGTGAACGTGTGGAAGTGGATACAAACAAACGCGATCCAATGGATTTCGTGCTCTGGAAGGCGGCAAAACCGGGCGAACCGTCCTGGCCTTCGCCCTGGGGGGCAGGTCGGCCGGGCTGGCATATCGAATGTTCCGCGATGGGCTCCGACTTGCTCGGCAAGCATTTCGATATTCACGGCGGTGGCCAGGACTTGCAGTTTCCGCACCATGAAAACGAAATCGCCCAGTCGGAAGGCGCGCATGACTGCAAATTCGTCAATTACTGGCTGCACAACGGCTTTGTCCGCGTCGATGACGAGAAGATGTCCAAAAGTCTGGGCAATTTCTTCACGATTCGCGAAGTGCTGAGCAAATATGACGCCGAGGTCGTCCGTTTCTTCATCCTGCGCGCGCATTACCGCAGCCCGTTGAATTATTCAGACCAGCATCTGGATGACGCGAAGGCTGCGTTGACACGGTTATATACGGCACTGCGCGGCGTCGACGCGCCGGCGGTCACGCTGAATTGGAACGATCCCCATGCCGCGCGATTCCAGGTCGCGATGGATGACGACTTCAACACACCGGAGGCATTGGCGGTGTTGTTCGATCTTGCTGCCGAAGCAAATCGGATGCGAACTGCCGGTTCAGAAGTCGCCGGACCATTGCTTGGTCAACTCAAAGCGCTGGCAGGTTTACTGGGCCTGTTGCAGCGAAACCCGGAGCAATACATGCAATCTGGCACGGCAGGCAATGTTGCAGCCGAATACGATGCCGAGCGCATCGAAGGCTTGCTGAACGAACGACTGGCAGCGCGTAAAGAAAAGGACTTCAAGCGTTCAGATGCGATCCGGAATGAACTCAAGGCCGCTGGCGTGATTCTCGAAGATGGTCCGCAAGGGACACTTTGGCGGCGTGAATGACGCCAATGCCGCTGCAATAAAAAAACGGCTGCCTAGGCAGCCGTTTTTCATTACCGCAGACCCAATTACTTGGCGGCGGGAGCGACAGGCGCCGTCGGGAACGGGAAGCCATAACCACCTTGCGTGGCGGGAGCCAGCATCTGGGTCCAGGCGTTCGGGTCGAAGAAGTTCACGGCGGGAGCGGCGCCGGCTGCGGGAGCGGCCCAAGGCGTGGCGGTCGGCATGGCGGGCATGGTCAGCGCGGGGGCGGTCCAGCCAGCGGTGGTCGGGTTCATGAAACCTTTCCACATGTCACCGTAGGAACCGGGGTTCATGGAAGCGCCCATCCAGCCCATATACAGGTTGGGGTTGACCGGAGCCATCATCAACTGCAGAGCGCGCGGGTCGAGGGGGGACATCATCCACTTCAGGTACACGTTCGGATTGACCGAGTTCAACAACATGGACATGACCTTCGGATCCAGCGGCGACATCGCCCAACGCATCAGCTTGCCCGGGTCTGACAACTGGGTCAGCGCGGCGGTGTAGAAATTCGGGTCCATGGAAGCGGCCAGCCACTTCATGTAGATGTTCGGGTCAGCAAAAGCGGCGACGTTGGAGTACGCGCCCGGTTGGGTCATCGAGTTGGCCATGTTCAGCCAGTTGCCCGGGTCCATCATGTTGTTGCCCATGGTAGTGTAGAAGCTGGGTTCGGTCACAGCGTTCAACCAGGGGATGAACACTTTCGGGTCTTTGTAGGCAGTCATGTTCTGGGTCATGTCGGTCATGCGGGCCAGCCAGGCTTCCGGAGTCTGGGGAACTTGCTTGGCGGCGGGAGCGGCGGGAGCGGCAGCTTCTTGCGCAAAAGCGGCGGGGGCGACACAGACCAGCAGGGCGGCAACGAGGGATTTCACTTTCATTTCAATCTCCTAGGGGGGTTGGGTGGAACAAGACAAGACAGACAACAGAGCAGATGGCGTGCAGAATATAGAGAGACGCTTATTTAAGCAAAACCAGATATACCCGCCACTCATGCGCCTTTTGATGCTGTTGCAATTTCGCCACTTTCGTCACCGGAGGCGAGAATGAATGAAAATCCAAGCGTTCGTCTGGGCGCATCGGGATGGATAAACCCTGCCTGGCAGGGATCGTTCTACCCGGTCGACATGCCCGAAGATTGGCACTTGACCTTCTTCAATACCCAGTTCAACTGTGTATATCTTGATCAGTCATTTTGGCGAAATGCACACGCGGAAGAGTGGGCGCGGTGGCATGCGGATACGCATGAAATGTTCCTTTTCCTGCTGGAGGGCGATGGGCCGGTTCCGGAAGAGTTGGTTGGCAAGGCCTTGATGATCCAACCTGACGATGCATCAATACTATGGTTTTCACGTGAATCTTCGCTGCGGGAATTGGCAACATCCCTGTCGGCTGGCGCCATCGGCAAACCCTTTTATCTGATCAGTCAGGATGGCGACCTGGGGCAGATAGAGCGAGTTGCCACATTGCTCGAAGTCATGGGTCTCGGACTGTGACTTCCACCTGCCCTGCTAGAATGTGGCCGCCTAACAATAAATCACTCAACTCAGTGTCCGACAACCTCATCGAAATCCGGGATCTTTCATTTACCTATGGCCAGCGACTGGTGCTCAAGGACATCAACCTGTCAGCGCGTCGTGGTCAGGTAATTGCGATCATGGGGAATTCCGGCTGCGGCAAGACAACATTATTGCGATTGATTGGTGGTGCGCTCAAGCCAACCAGCGGCAGCCTGTTGGTCGATGGCGTCGACATGAGTCAACTCGATCAAGCGGGTTTGTATCGATTGCGGCGACGTATGGGCATGCTGTTTCAGTTTGGCGCACTGTTTACCGACATGTCGGTCTTCGACAATGTGGCTTTTCAGTTGCGCGAACATACGAACTTGCCGGAAGAGATGATTCGGGATCTGGTTTTCATGAAGCTGAATGCGGTCGGTTTGCGCGGCGCACACGATCTGATGCCCTCCGAACTGTCTGGCGGCATGTCGCGCCGCGTCGCGCTGGCGCGTTCGATCGCGCTCGACCCGATGCTGATTCTCTATGACGAGCCGTTTGCCGGCCTTGACCCCATTTCACTTGGCGTAACCGGCAATCTCATTCGCCGCCTGACCGATACATTGGGCATGACTTCTGTCGTTGTTACCCATGATGTCCAGGAATCACTGAAGATGGTCGATTATGTGTACTTCGTATCCGATGGCGTGATCGAGGCGCAAGGCACACCGGCCGAGATCAAGGCATCGCGACTGCCCTATGTACACCAGTTTGTGCATGGCGAAGAAAATGGTCCGGTGCCGTTTCATTATCCGGCGCCAGACTATGCCGCCGATCTGGGGTTGGCGGCATGATGGAAGCATTGCTCGACAGCATACGCGGCATCGGTCGTCGTACCGTGAACAGAGTGTCCCGCATGGGCGTGGCGGCTCGTTTTTTCTTGCTGGTGTTCCTGCACTCCGGCCCCAGCTTTCGGCGCTTTCATCTGATCGTGCGGGAAATTTTCACTGCTGGCGTCCTTTCGCTGATCATCATTCTGGTGTCAGGACTGTTTGTCGGCATGGTGCTGGGCCTGCAAGGCTATGAAACCCTGCAGACCTACGGCTCCGAAGAAGCGCTGGGAGTGCTGGTATCCCTTTCCCTGGTGCGTGAGCTTGGCCCGGTGGTCGCCGCCCTGCTCTTCGCCAGCCGCGCCGGTTCCGCCATTACGGCGGAGATCGGCTTGATGAAAGCAACCGAGCAGATCGCCGCGATGGAAATGATGGCGGTGGACCCGATAGCACGTGTGGTGGCGCCCCGCTTCTGGGGTGCGGTGATCTCCATGCCATTGCTGGCCGCGCTGTTTTCCGCGATGGGTGTGCTGGGTGGTTATCTGGTCGGTGTGGTGCTTATCGGGGTGGACGAGGGTTCATTCTGGTCACAGATGCAGGCTGCGGTAGATTTCAAGGAAGACATCCTCAATGGCGTCATCAAGAGCGTGGTGTTCGGCGTTGCCGTCACCACCATCGCATTGTTCGAGGGATATGACGCACCGCCCACGGCAGAAGGCGTTTCCCGCGCCACCACACGCACCGTGGTGACTTCGTCCCTGGCCATCCTGGGCCTGGATTTCGTTCTGACCGCATTCATGTTCCGTGGAGTTTGATCCATGCAGCGCGCAACACTTGATCTTTGGGTAGGTTTTTTTGTCGTGGCAGGTGTAGCCGCCATTCTTTTTCTGGCTTTGAAAGTCGGCAATCTCGGTGGCTTTGACAGCAGCGAGACCTATGCTGTGAAGGCCTCGTTCGACAACATTGGCGGGCTAAAGGCGCGCGCGCCGGTCAAAAGCGCGGGCGTGGTAGTCGGCAGGGTTGCGGAAATCGGTTTTGACCCCAAAACGTACGAAGCAACAGTGACGCTTGCCGTAAGCACGCACTACCCTTTTCCCAAGGATAGCAGCGCTTCGATCATGACTTCCGGTCTGCTGGGCGAACAGTACATCGCGCTGGAGGCCGGTGGAGACGAGAAAATGCTGGTTAACGGCGATATGCTGAAGATTACCCAGGGCGCCGTGGTACTGGAAAACCTGATTGGTCAGTTCCTTTATAACAAGAGCGACAGCACCGCAGATGCGGCCGGTGCCGAGCAAGCGGCACAGTGATCATCCCGGCTGGTAAACCTGACCCGGTAGCAACATACGCTTGACCTGCCAGGGGCTTGCCTGGATTCTTCATTTAGCGATATTCGAAAATTATCTGTAAGAGAGGTAGAAGACATGTCTGGTTTGAAGCAGGTTCTGATTGCGGTTCTGTTTGCCGCTTGCTCTCTTGGCGCGGCGGCGGAAATCGTGCCGCCTGATGTTCTGGCCAAGAACACCACCAATGAAGTCTTGCGTATCGTCAAGCAGGACAAGGACATCAAAAGCGGCAACAACAAGAAAATCCTCGATCTGGTGGAGCAGATCATTCTGCCCAATTTCGATTTTCGCCAGATGACCCAGCTTGCTGTCGGCAAAAACTGGGGTAAAGCCACGCCGGAGCAACAGGAAAATCTGGTCAACGAATTCCGCACCATGCTGGTGCGCACCTATTCAGCCTCTCTGAGCAGCGTGGCGGATTATCGAGTCGAGTTCAAGCCGTTCAAACTGGCGCCTGGCGCGAGCGATGTAACGGTCAATACCGAAGTCAGCAAACCGGGCGCGCCGCCGATTCCGATTGACTACCGCATGGAAAAGAAGGATGCCGGCTGGAAGGTCTACGATGTGCTGGTCGACAATGTCAGCATGGTCACGGTCTATCGCAATTCCTTCAACTCGGAAGTACGCAAGGGCGGCGTCGAGGGATTGTTGGCGGCATTGTCACGTCGCAATCAACCGGCAGCCAGCGGAGCGAAAAAGTAATGTACATGGGGGTGGAGATCAAAGACGGGGTCGCCATGCTGGCGGGTGATCTGGTTCTCGATAATGCCACCCGCCTTCTGGCCGAGGCCGAGTCGGCAATCGCGGCAGGTTCGACCGTCTTTGATCTGGCCGGCGTGGAACGAATGGATTCTTCCGCGCTCAGTTTGCTGCTTGCGCTGCGTCGGCGCACCGATGGCAAAGACTTGCAATTCCATCATGTGCCGGAAAGCCTGACCAGCCTGGCCCGGCTGTATGGCATCCCTGATCAGTTCTGAGTTTTCGCGCCGTCGATTCCTCCCGCCATGAGTCCTGCTGTTCGCCTGCGTGGTCTGGAGAAACATTTTCCGCGCGTGCATGCCTTGCGGGGCATCGACCTCGACATCGAACAAGGTGAGTTCTTTGCTCTCCTGGGCCCCAACGGCGCCGGCAAGACGACCCTGATCAGCATACTCGCAGGTCTCACGCGCGCCTCCGCCGGTTCGGTTGAAATCATGGGCTTCGATGTCACCGCGCATTACCGCGACGCGCGTCGCGCCCTCGGCGTGGTGCCGCAGGAACTGGTGTATGACCCGTTCTTCACCGTGCGCGAGACCCTGCGTCTGCAATCCGGCTATTTCGGCCTGCGCCACAATGACGACTGGATCGACGAACTGCTCGCCAATCTCGGCCTCGGCGACAAGGCGAACACCTACACCCGTCAACTTTCAGGCGGTATGAAGCGGCGTGTGCTGGTTGCGCAGGCGCTGGTGCACAAACCGCCGGTGATCGTACTGGACGAACCGACCGCCGGCGTCGATGTCGAGTTGCGCCAATCGTTATGGACATTCATCCGCCACCTTAACAAGCAGGGCCACACCATTGTGTTGACCACGCACTATCTCGATGAAGCAGAAATGCTGTGCGAGCGTGTCGCCATGCTGCAGGAAGGCCGCATTGTCGCGCTCGATCGCACCGCAAATCTGCTGCACGCCGGCGCGGAACGGCGCTTGCTGCTCGACCTCGTCGCGTCTGAACTGCCGGACTTTCTCAAGCCACGCCTGAAGGGCCGCGAAGGTAACCACTATGTCCTCGACTTGCCGGACTTTGGCGACCTGGAAGGCATCCTGGCGCAATTGCGCGGCGCCGGTATCACGATCAGGGATCTGGCCTTGCGCCAGGCCGATCTGGAAGAAGTGTTCCTCAAGGTCATGCATGGCGGGCGACCGTGAACGCATCCCGGATGAGCGGCTTCCGCACCCTGCTGTACAAGGAAATTCTGCGTTTCTGGAAGGTGCTGGTTCAGACCGTCGGCGCGCCGGTGCTGACCGCGTTGCTGTATCTACTGATCTTCTCGCATGTGCTGGAGGAGCATGTGCAGGTCTATCCCGGCGTGACCTACACCGCATTTCTGATGCCGGGCCTGATCATGATGTCGGTGTTGCAGAACGCTTTCGCCAATTCCTCCTCATCGTTGATCCAGTCCAAGATCACCGGCAACATCGTGTTTGTATTGCTGCCGCCGCTGTCGTACATGGAGTTTTTCCTGGCCTATCTGCTCGCCGCGCTGATTCGCGGGTTTACGGTCGGACTGGGTGTGCTGCTGGTCGGGCTGTTCTTCGCCGACATCGAACTGCGCCATCCTCTGTGGATACTGGCTTTTGCGCTGACTTCCGGCGCGGTGTTCGCCTGCGTCGGCATCATCGCCGGCATCTGGGCGAATCAGTTTGACCATCTGGCCGGGGTGCAGAACTTTGTCATCATGCCGCTGACCTTCCTGTCCGGCGTGTTCTATTCCATTCATTCACTGCCACCGTTCTGGCAGAGCGTTTCTCATTTCAACCCGGTGTTCTACATGATCGATGGGTTCCGTTATGGCTTCTTCGGACAGGGGGACGTCAATCCGTGGCTGGGATTGGCGGTGATCTCGCCTTTTGTCGTATTGCTGGCCGGCGTAACTTTGATGATGCTGAAGTCGGGCTATAAACTCCGCCACTAATTTTTTCAGGGTATTTCAAATGATCACTTCACTACAGTTGCAGGGCTGGATTCAGGATGGTTTGCCCTGCGATCACATTCAGGTTCGTGGCGACGATGGCCAACATTTCGAAGCGTTGGTAGTCAGCGCGGAATTTCGCGGCAAGATGCTGGTGGCGCGTCAACAGATGGTCTACAAGACCCTGGGCGACAAGATGCGCGCGGAAATCCATGCCTTGTCGATGAAAACGCTGACGCCGGAAGAATGGCAGGCGAGTGCTGCGCAAGGACAAGACATCAATGGATAAACTCGTTGTTACCGGTGGCGGCCGCTTGAACGGAGAAGTCGCCATCTCCGGCGCCAAGAATGCGGCGCTGCCGATTCTGTGCGCCAGCCTGCTCAGCGCCGAACCGCTCAGATTGACCAACGTGCCCGAACTGAACGACATCGGCACGATGTTGAAACTGCTCGCTCAGATGGGCGTCAAGGTCGAACGCGAAGGCGAGAATGTCACTCTGGATGCCGGCGGCCTGAACAATCCGCTGGCGCCTTACGAACTGGTCAAGACCATGCGCGCGTCGATTCTTGTGCTCGGCCCGCTGGTTGCTCGCTGCGGCGAGGCGCGGGTTTCGCTGCCGGGCGGTTGCGCCATCGGGGCGCGGCCGGTCGATCAGCACATCAAGGGTTTGCAGTCGATGGGTGCCGAGGTTGGCGTCGAACACGGCTATGTCGTAGCCAGGGTCGCCAGGTTGAAAGGCGCCCGTCTGTTCACCGACATGGTGACCGTCACCGGCACCGAAAATCTGATGATGGCGGCCTGTCTGGCCGATGGCGAAACAGTGATCGAAAACGCCGCGCGCGAGCCGGAAGTCGTCGATCTGGCACAGTGTCTGATCAGCATGGGCGCGCAGATCAGCGGCGCCGGCACCGACCTGATCCGCATTCGCGGCGTGGAAAAACTGCATGGCGCCAGCCACCGCATCATGCCGGACCGGATCGAGACCGGCACTTTCCTGTGCGCGGCGGCGATCACCGGTGGTGACATCCGTTTGCTCGGCACGTCCACCGGCTACCTCGATGCAGTCGTCGACAAACTGCTCGATGCCGGCTGCGAAATCAGCGGCGAGAAGACGGCAAAGCATGAATGCATCCACATCATCGCGCCGCCGCGTCTGAAGGCAGTGTCCATCCGCACCGCGCCCTACCCGGCGTTCCCGACCGACATGCAGGCGCAGTTCATGGCGATCAACGCGGTCGCCGATGGCACCGCAATCATTCGCGAGACCATTTTCGAAAACCGGTTCATGCACGCCGTCGAAATGCAGCGCCTCGGGGCCGACATCAAGATCGACGGCAACACGGCAGTGATGAAAGGGGTCGAAAAACTGCAAGGCGCCACCGTCATGGCCACCGATCTGCGCGCCTCTGCCTCGCTGGTGGTCGCCGGCCTGGTCGCCGAAGGCGAGACGCATATCGAGCGCATTTATCATCTGGATCGCGGCTACGCCAACATCGAGGCCAAGCTGAACGCGCTGGGCGCGAATATCAAGCGCGTGAAGGCATAGGAGCCTGTCGGACTTTGGAGTCGTCGGCTGCAAACCGGCCGGCGCCGGGGCTACTTGCCGCCGAGCAGGACTTCGAGTTGCCGCCGGCTGTTCTGATCGTTTTCCTTGTCCAGGAAATCCTGCTTCAGAAATGACTCCATGCTGGGGTAAAGCGCGATGGCCTCGTCCAGTTGCGGGTCATTGCCACGCGTATAAGCGCCGATAGTAATCAGGTCGCGACTGCGCTGGAAACGTGCATACAGCCCCTTGAAGCGGCGGACTCGCGCCAGTTCCTCCTTCGGCAGCAGTTCGGTGATTGCGCGCGAAATGGAGGCTTCAATGTCGATCGCCGGATAGTGACCCTGGTCGGCCAGTTGGCGGGAAAGCACGATATGGCCGTCGAGAATCGCGCGGGCGGCATCGGCGATCGGGTCTTGCTGGTCATCGCCCTCCATCAGCACCGTATAGAAGGCAGTAATTGAGCCCCCTTCCTTGCGACCATTTCCGGCACGTTCGACCAGTTGCGGCAACTTGGCGAAGACCGAGGGCGGATAGCCCTTGGTAGCGGGTGGCTCGCCCACCGCGAGCGCAATTTCCCGTTGCGCCTGCGCATAACGGGTAAGCGAATCCATGATCAGCAATACATTCTGCCCCTGATCGCGGAAGTGCTCGGCGATGGCGGTAGCGTAGGCCGCGCCGTGCAACCGCATCAACGGCGGAGAATCAGCGGGGGCTGCCACCACGGCCGCCCGGCGCAGGCCTTCTTCGCCAAGGATGTTTTCGATGAAATCCTTCACCTCGCGGCCGCGCTCCCCGATCAGGCCGACCACGACCACATCCGCCGCCGTGTAGCGCGCCATCATCCCCAGCAGCATCGACTTGCCGACGCCACTGCCGGCGAACAGCCCCATACGCTGGCCGCGTCCGACTGTGAGCAAGGCATTGATCGCGCGCACGCCGACATCGAGCACATCCTTGATCGGTTCGCGTTCCATCGGATTGAATGGTCGCGAATAGAGCGGTGAACGGCGTGTCGCATCGAGGATTCCAAGTCTGTCCAGGGGGCGACCGGCACCATCAATGACACGTCCAAGCAGTTCGGGGCCGACCGCGACCTGTCGAATCCGGTCTTCAATCCGACGACGTCGGTAGTAGGGTTTGTTAATGCGCGGCGGTTCGAAACCGCAGGATGCAGCCATCTCCACGCTGGCCCCCGGGGCTAGGCCGTAAGCATCCGTGGACGGCATGAGATAGAGACGTTCGCCGGAAAAACCGACGACTTCTGCGTCAACCTGCTGACCACCCGCCATATTGATTCGGCAGGATGCCCCGGTCGCCAGTTTCAGGCCGGATGCTTCCATGATCAGGCCCGCTACGCGGGTCAGGCGGCCGGTTGCGTGCCACGGGAGGATCTGACTGGCTGC
This sequence comes from Tepidiphilus sp. J10, assembly GCA_945897955.1. Lineage (GTDB taxonomy): Bacteria > Pseudomonadota > Gammaproteobacteria > Burkholderiales > Thiobacillaceae > PFJX01. Next base: position 78,604 of record CAMDGQ010000004.1, read on the forward strand.
TTCCTGACAGTCACGCAGGTAAGTCAACAGCGGGGTTGAGCGTGGCTCGGGCCGGGTTTCCTGTTCTTCCGGTTTTTCGGGTGGTGGCGTCAGGTCAACCACGATGAATCCGCTCCCAGGCAACTGGTCAGTTCCATCCAGCGCGACCGGATGCTGCCGTCCAGTTCACTGAAGGCGCTTTCGAAACGGAAGTCGCCAGGTTCCATCTTTGCATCCTCGGCGACTTTCCAGGACAGATGACCATGCTCGCGCGCGAGCCAGTCCCGCACAATCTGCGCGCTATCCGGATGAGTGATGATTTTGTGATGACCATTCAGTGTCGGAAGTGTTTTCAGTGCCTCGCTGATCGCATCCAGAATCAGCTCGGGCTTGATCTGCAGGGCGCTGCGCAGGATCTGGCGCGCCATCACAAGCGAAAGTTCGAGCACCTCGCGCGCGACTTCCACGTCTTGACGCAGATGGCCGGCTTCAAGTTCAGTCACTAACCCCTGGAGCTGCCTGACATAGCGCTCACCCGCTTCCTGACTGGCTGCAAGACCGGCCTTGCGGCCCTCTTCGATGCCCAGCTGATAGCCCTCCTGCCAGGCTTCCTGATGCAGCAATTCGATTTCTTCGGCCGTTGGCAGCACCACCTGCGGGTCAGCAGGCTGCGGCATGCTTTGTTGCTCCGGTGGGGCGGGCGGATGGCGAAGCGCAGCCGTCTCGGAACTATCGTCGAAGGGAGCAAGCTCCCAGCGCTGGTAGGCAGTGAGCAGTTCCTTTGGAATGACCTTGGACATGGCCGGATGATATGGCTGAATGCGGTGCGGGAAGTCGCGCTGATCGTTTATCCGACCAGTGCTTCGTCGCCACCTTTGCCGCCGAGCACAATCTGACCTTCATCCACCAGTTTGCGCACAATCTTGAGAATCTCTTTCTGCTCGGCTTCGACTTCCGACAAGCGGACCGCGCCCTTGGCTTCCAGATCTTCCTTGAGCGCTTCTGCGGCACGGCTGGACATGTTCTTGAAAATGAGGTCGCGTAGTTCCTGCGATGTGCCCTTCAGCGCAACGATGAGCGTTTCCGACTGAACTTCACGCAGGAGGAGTTGTACAGACCGATCGTCGAGGCCGAGGATGTTGTCGAAGGTAAACATCTGGTCCTGGATTTTTTGCGCCAGATCGGCATCGTGTTCGCGAATGTTGGCCAGCACCGAGGCCTCCACCGCGCCCCCCATGAAGTTGAGGATATCCGCAGCCGCCTTGACTCCGCCCAAAGAGCTTTTCTTCGTGATCTCTCCGCCTGACAGGAGTTGAGTGAGCACCTCGTTAAGCTCACGCATGGCCATTGGCTGGATGCCCTCCAGCGTGGCAATGCGCACCATAACGTCGTTGCGCAGCCTCTCCGGCAACAGATTTAGAATCTCGCTGGCGTGATCGCGCTCCAGATGCACCATGATGGTCGCAATGATCTGCGGGTGTTCGTTGCGAATCATTTCCGCCACGCTGGCGGAATCAAGCCATTTAAGATTCTCGATGCCCGCGCTTTCGTTGCCCTGCAGAATGCGGTCGATCAGGTGTGCGGCCTTGTCGTCGCCAAGTGCCTTTTTCAGAACCGAGCGGATGTATTCATCCGAGTCGGCCAGGCTGATGCGACCCTCGGTTTCATTGTGGAACTCGCGCAAAACCGCTTCGATACCCTCCTTGCTGACGTTTCCAACGGAGGCCATTGCCGTACCCAGCTTTTGCACCTCCTTCGGCCCGAGGTGTTTGAAGACCTCCGCCGCTTCATCGTGACCCAGCGCCAGCATCAGGATGGCGCTCTTGTTCAGGCTTTCTTCGCTCATTCCTTGGCCATCCATTCCTTGACAATGTCCGCAGTAACTTTCGGGTCTGCTTTGGCAAACTCGCGTACCTTGGCAAGAATTTCGGCATAGGTATCGGTTGGCGCATGACCGTCACTGCCGTGATGCTCGCCACCGCCCTCACCTGCCTCTTCAGCCAGTTCTTCATCCGACTTTTCCGGTTCGGGAGGCTTCACCATATCACGCAAGATTGGCCTTAGAACGCCAAATACCAGATAGAACGCCAGCCCGAAAATCAACAGGTTCTTCAGTAGCGATTTGGCCATCGCCACGTTATCCGGGTCTTTCCACAACGGTATGTCGAGTTCGACCTTGCTATCGGTGAAGGCGGCATTGACAACATTCACGGTATCTCCGCGCTGCTGGCTGAACCCCATCGACTCTCTGACCAGATTGTTGATTTGTTGCAATTCAACCGGTGTAAGCGGGGTCGGCTTCGCGGAAATTCCATTTTCATCCTTGGCTCCGGCCTTGTAGTTGACAACCACCGCCACCGACAGTCGCTTGACACGACCAAGTGGCTCCTTGGTGTGACGAATGGTTTTATCCAGCTCGAAGTTAGTGGTGTTTTCCTTGCGGCTGGAATTCCCGCCGGCAGGCTGTCCTGGAACGACATTCGGCCCGGCATTCGCCCCCGGGGCGGCATTGAGTGGCGCAGTTGCCGGGCCAGGCGGCTGGTTGGTCAGCGCGCCTGGCACACCTTGAGCAGGGTTGTTGGACGTATTGATGTCCTCGACCGATTGCTGACTTCGGATGGCCTGTGCATCCGGCGTCGGGTTGGGTTTGTAGGATTCGCTGGTAGCTTCGGATTCGGAAAAATCCAGGTCGGCGCGCACTTCCGCTTTGACATTCCCGGCGCCCACTATCGGCGAAACGATGGCTTCAATGCGTTGTGCGTAATAGCCCTCCATCTGCCGGATGTAATCGAGCTGACTGGCATCAAGCCCGCGGGCAGCGTTGCTGTCGGACTTGTTGGTAAGCAGGTTGCCGGCCTGATCAACTACCGTCACGTTGTTCGGCGAGAGCTCGGGTACGCTGCTTGAGACCAGGTGAACAATGGATTGAACCTGTCCGGGGTCAAGCGAGCGCCCCGGGTGCAGATTGACCAGCACGGAAGCGGATGGCATCTGCTTGTCACGGATGAATACAGATGGCTTGGGTATGGCCAGATGCACCCGAGCGGATTCGACGGGGGCAAGCGCCTGCACAGTGCGCGCAAGTTCGCCTTCCATACCTCGCTGGAAGGCAACCTGTTCCTGAAACTGGGTCATGCCCAGAGTTGGTGTATCCATCAACTCGAAGCCAACCGCACCTCCTTTTGGCAGCCCCTGCGCAGCCAGCTTGAATCGCAGGTCATACACTTGATCCGCAGGAACCAGAAGTGTGCCGCCCGCCTCGGTCTTGTAGGGCGCATTCAGCTGTTGCAGGGAGGCGGTGATGGTGCCGGCATCTTTTTCCGACAGATTCGAAAACAGGACTTTGTATTCCGGTGTGCTTGACCAGAGCAACAGACCGACGATGAGCGCAATCGACGCTGCCAAAGCCGCTGCCAGCCCCATCTTGCGGGGGGCTGGCAGCGAGTTGAAGCGTAAAGCAAAGTTGGTGAGTAACTGCTGGGGTTGCGCGGCCATCCGTCAACCGTGCCTGGTCAGACCTGCATGTTCATGACTTCTTGATACGCGGTCACCAGCTTGTTGCGAACCTGTACCATGGTCTGAAATGACAAACTGGCTTTTTGCAGCGACAGGACAACGTCCTGCAGGTTGGCTTCCGGATCGCCAGACTCGAATTGGCGAGTCAATTGCTTGGCATCCATCTGGGCGCCATTGACTTCGTCGATGGCCGATTTGAGCATGCCGGCAAAGTCGGTTGTTGAAGCATTTTCCGAAATTGGCGTGGGCGCGACAGTTGCTTGAGCCGCTACGGCGCGAAGCTGGTTCACCATCAGATCGATATTGCTCATCGTCTTGCCTCCTGCGACTAATTATAGGAGGTCGTCTCCATCCAGAAAGCCTGCTTCGCGATATTGCTTGAGCTTGTGGCGCAAAGTGCGCTCACTCATCGCCAGCGATTCCGCCGTCTTGCGCCGAGAGCCTTGCATCCGCTGCAACGTATTCAGGATCGTATCCCGCTCGACATCCTTCAGGCCGGTTTCTACCAAGCCATCCGGGCTACGATCAACACTGCGTGCCATGCGGCTGGAACTGTCGGGCAATACCTTGCGCGGCAACATCAGATGTTCAGGGCCGATTTCAGCGCCAGGCGCAAGAATCATGGCACGTTGCACGACGTTACCAAGCTCCCTGATGTTACCGGGCCAGTCATACCCAGTCAATTCGGCCAAAGCCGCGCCAGACAGGGAAAAACCGCCTCTTCCGGCGATCTGTTCATGGCGTTTCAGAAAGTGTCTGGCCAGAGCCGGGATGTCCGCCGGACGCGCGCGCAACGGGGGGATTTCGAGCGGGAAGACGTTCAGCCGGTAATACAGATCGTCGCGGAAACGTCCTTCGGCCACCCAATTGCCCAGATTTCGATTGGTTGCGGCGATCACACGCACATCAAGCGCCAGCAGGGTTCGTCCACCGACCCGCTCGACTTCTCTTTCCTGCAGCACACGCAACAGTTTGGCTTGCAGGTTGAGCGGCATTTCGGAAATTTCATCCAGCAGCAGGATACCGCCATTTGCTTGTTCGAATTTGCCGGGTTGTGGCGAAGATGCTCCGGTAAAAGCACCTTTTTCGTGCCCGAACAGGACGGATTCGAGCAGGTTTTCCGGGATGGCGGCGCAGTTCAATGCGACAAACGGACCTTTGGCGCGTTGTGAGTGTTGATGGATATAGCGTGCATAGACTTCCTTGCCGACGCCGGATTCACCGGTGAGCAGGATCGATGCATCGCTGGCGGCAACGCGTCTCGCCAGTTCCAGCAAGGCCAGGCTGGCCGGATCCTGTGCGACCAGGCTGGGTGCAGCTGTCTCGCCAGACTGGCGAAAATGCCGGGCAACGGTGGCCAGAAGATTGTCCGGTTCGAAAGGTTTTGCCAGGTAATCGGCAGCGCCATCGCGCATCGCCTGCACTGCGCGATCGATCTGGCCATAGGCGGTCATCAGGATGACCGGAATTTCCGGGTGGCGCGTCTTCAGCGAGCGCAGCAGCGCGTGTCCATCCATGCCGGGCATTTGTACATCGGTCAGTACCAGGCCCGGGTCGAGTTTTTCGAGCATGCTCAGCGCTTCCTCAGCGTTTCCCGCTGCGATTGCGCCATAGCCGGCCATCTCCAGCGTGTCGGTGAGCGCTTCGCGCAGCGCCGGGTCGTCTTCCACAACCAGGATCGGCAATGCTTCATGCATTGGCTTGGCCTTGCCCGGCGAAGGGGAGAAAGAGGCTGAACAGGCTGCCGCAATTGATGTCGGCCTCGTTTCTCGGTGACCATTCCACCCAGCCGCCATGCGCTTCGGCGACTTGGCGGACAAT
>CAMDGQ010000005.1 GCA_945897955.1 Tepidiphilus sp. J10
TTTCAGGACTACTGGATTGCGCGCAACCGGCAGCGTGACCTCGGCATCGACGCCGATCCCGAGCATGCGCGGCCGCCCGGCCGCATGGCGGCGGCAGACGATCTTTACAACTCCAGTCTGGTCGCGCACAGCCGACGCTGGAGCCTGCCACTGCCCGACCTCGCCGCGACCCGCGCCTATCTGGCCGCCGGCCTCGAAGAAACCCTGCATCTGCTGGCGAGCGCGCCGGAAAACGATGCGGCGCTGTATTTCTACCGCCTGGCCCTGTTCCACGAGGATATGCACGCCGAGGCCGCCACCTACATGGCGCAGGCGCTGGATATTGCGTTGCCGGCGGCACTGCGCGCCGAGCCGGCCAATCTGGCGGGCAACAAAGCGTTGGCGTTGCCCGCACAGGTCTGGACCCTGGGTTATGCCGACGCAGGTTTCGCCTTCGACAACGAACTCGCCGCGCATGCGATTGAAGTGCCGGCGTTCGAGATCGACAGCCAGGTAGTGAGCTGGCGGCGCTATCTGCCTGTTGTCGAGGCCGGAAAAGCGGCGCTGCCACGCTATCTGCGGCAGCAGGATGGGGTCTGGCAGGCGCTGCGCTATGGCGTCTGGCAGGTGTTGAACCTGGACCAGCCGGCCATGCATCTGACCTGGCAGGAAGCCGAAACCTGGTGCCGCCTGGCCGGCCGCCGCTTGCCGAGCGAGGCGGAATGGGAAATCGCGGCGCTGACCGAGCCGGACTTTCACTGGGGCGAAGTATGGGAATGGAGCGCCAGCCGCTTTCTGCCCTACCCCGGCTTCAGCGCACATCCCTACCGCGATTATTCCGCGCCCTGGTTCGGAGACCGTTATGTGTTGCGCGGTGCCAGCCGGGCGACCTCGCCGCGCATGACCCACGCGCGCTACCGCAATTACTTCACGCCGGAACGCAACGATCTTCATAACGGCTTTCGGACCTGCGCCTTATAGATCATTACGCCTGGGCCGCGAATACCGCGAACCAGTCACGCGCGTCCCGCCACTGGCGCTGGCGCGTGAAGCCGGCCTGGCGCAGCAGGTCGGCGAAGTCTTCCGGCCGCCACTTGCAGGAGTTCTCGCTGTGAATCCGCTCGCCCCGGTTGAAATGGCGCGCGCCGCCGGGCCAGCGGACGAAGCAGTCGCGCACGGCTTCGAGATGCATTTCGATGCGCGATTCAGCGTGGTTGAACAGTCCGATATGGCGCCAGTCGGCGATGTCGAAATCCGTTTCGATCAAGCGGTTCAGGTGCAACAGCAGATTGCGGTTGAACGCCGCCGTGACACCCAGCGCATCGTCGTAGGCCGGCACCAGAACCGCATCCGGCTTGACCAGATCGACGCCGATCAGCAGGTTGCCGCCCTGGCTGGCGGCATGCACCTGGCGCAGGAAAACCAGCGCCTCGTCCGGCGTGAAGTTGCCGATGCTGGAGCCGGGATAGAACACGGTACGCGGGCCGGCGCCGACTTCCGCCGGCAGATTCAGGCTTTGCGAGAAATCCAGGCCGACGCCCAGCATCTGCATGGCCGGATGCTCGTATTGCAATTTATCGAGCGACTCGCGCAGGTAATCGGCGGAAATATCCACCGCGACATAACGCCGGACTGCAAAGGCCTTGAACAGCCGCGCCGCCTTTTCGCAATTGCCGGCGCCCAGATCGACCAGTGTCGCCACCGGGCCGAGCTCGGCGGCCATTTCCGCCATGTGGTCGCGAAAGATCGCCGCTTCGGTGCGGGTCGGGTAGTACTCGGCCAGTTCGGTAATCGCCGCGAACAGGCGGGAACCCAGCGCGTCGTAAAGGTACTTGGGCGATAACGCGGCGCGCGGCGCGCTCAGGCCGGCGATCAGCTCGGCACGCGTCGCGGCGGGGTCGTCATGGGCAATCTGGATTAGACGCGGTGTGTTCATGTTGAACCTTGAAACAGCAGTTGAACCCGTCCGAGGGCGGGGTGGAGAAGCTGGCTGGCAAGGCGCGACAACGAGTCATGCCGAGGCATGGCGAGGCGGAGCAACGCCGCCAGCCGGCTTCTCCACCCCGACAGCGGGCGGGTAGCGGGCTCACCCGAATGGTGAGCGTCATCGAAGCGCATAACATCAGCCAGCATGAGACGTCACGAAGGATAAGTAGCGGTCAACTGCTGTTTCAAGGTTGAAGCCTCCAGTTTGGCTGACCAGCGCGCATCCCAGGCCTTGTCGTGGTAATCGCTTTCGTGCGCGGCGCAGGCGGCGGACCAGCCGAGCAATTCGCTGGCGGCGGCGCAGCGCGCGCGCAGATCGGTGGCATCGCGCCCGCCCAGATGCAGGATGCCGTAGCGGTAACTGCCCAGCCATTTGAAATCCCGCTCGATCTGGCCGGCGGTCTTGGCGAAATGGAACAGCAAGGCATCGGGATACTCGCGCGCCAGCGCATGTTCCTGGGCGGCGCCGGGAATGGCAGGTCGCGCCGCCGGCTCGAAACTGCGATACACGAAGCTGGCTGCAACGCCGGCCGTGGGCTGTGTACGCGGCAGCAGGGCCGGGTCGCGGCCATGCGCCAGTTCCAGCGCAACGCGATGCAGGTCGATGCCATCGACACGTTGATACAGGTCGGAGAACTGCGCCGCCATGCGCGGGTTGAATTCGATCACCGTCAGGCGATCCGTCGCCGCGTCGTAGAAAAACTCCATGTTGAACAGACCATGGCTGAACCCCACCGCCGTCAGAAAACGCCGCGCCACTTCCAGCGCGCGCGCGCGTCCGGCGTCCGGAATTCCGCACGGATAAACAAAGCGCATGAAAGCCTGGGTGCCGGGATACATGACCGATTCGACAATGCCCAGCGGACGCATCTCGCCGTTGAAGAAATAGCCGTCCAGGTTGTATTGCGCCGCCTTCACCGGCTGTTCCAGCAACATCCGATGCGCGCTGCCGGCCTGCGGCAGACGCTTGCGGGCGACCCGCTCGAACGGTTCCACCAGATGCCGGATCACCCACAATTCCCAGAAGCCGAAGCGGGTCAGCGTCTCCAGTTCGTCGCGGTTGTGAACCACCCGCGCCAGCACGGAGAACGCCGCCTTGACCGGCTTGACGAAAACCGGATAGCTCAGACCTTCCGGCGCGGGCTCGCCGTATAGCGCGGGCAGCAGTTCGAAGCCGGTGTTCGCCTCCGGCGCGACTTCCTGCAACACCCGCCGCGCATGCAATTTGTGTTGACAGGCCAGCACGGCATCGACCGAGGTACCCGGCCATCCCATGCGTTCGGCCAGCATGGCCGCCGCCAGCGCACCGAATTGCTCATGATTCGATACCACCGCTTGCCAGCCCTTGCGCCCGGCCTTGCGCGCCAGCCGGTCAACAAAGCGCTCGATGTCGAAATTGACCAGTTGGGCATTGCTGGGAAAGTTGAACAGATCGAACCCTGCGCTGTGCATTGGAAATGCCTGCAACCAGCGCGAGAAACCGGCGCGATCCCAGTCGTAATTGAAAAGAACCAGTGTGGAAGGGGAAATCATTCTGGGCTGATTTTTCTAAATCCGTTCAATGAAAGCGTGCAGGCGTGCTGTTCGACCGGAACGCCTTTGGCTGGCAGTCCGATATCCGCCCAGCGTTGCCCGCTCGTCAGGGCTGTCATGGTTTCGGCATATCGCCTGAGGACGGAACAGCCTCCCGGCCGGTGAAGAGCTGCCGGATGCCCCATGCGACGCGGCTGCGCGTCGATTTCCAGGGCTGACACGATATTGGCATGCGTTTTGCGAATGGTCCTGTACGTCAACGCGCAGTTCCACGCGGCGACGCACGGGCAGGTGAAAGCTTGCCTGCGACGGAGGCAACAGGTGTGCGGTCATCAGGCGAAATTCACGCTGTTAATTGATAAAAAAGAGGCACGAACATGCAGTCAAATATTTACGAAAGCTTGCCCTACATCTATCTGGCGGTCGGTCTGGGCGCCCTTCTCGGCGTCGATGCCATCTTCGGCCAGGTTTGCGGTGTGTTGTTGATGATCCTCGGCATTTACATCCTCAGAATGCGTACCCAGTTCCGTAAAAGGGAAGAAATCAGGAACCTGATGTTCCACAAACATCAATAAGGTGACGGACGGGCCTGCTTCGCCTGGCCCATCCTGCGGCAGGTTTCGCTGCGCCCGGTCTGGTTCAGGCCGGAAGTTTCACCCTACCCACTTTCTTGCATTTCTGAACATCCTCAGCCATGGCGCATCCTCGCGCCATTCCGGCGGCCTCCAGGAATGCTGCACGGCGCGAAACACACGTTCCGGGTGCGGCATCATGATGGTGAAACGACCGTCCGGGGTAGTCAGACCGGTAATGCCCTTGGGAGAACCATTCGGATTGAGCGGATAGGTTTCGGTCTTGCGGCCACGGTTATCTACGTAGCGCAGGCAGACTTCCGCCGCCTTGCGTTGCGCCTTGCCGCCGCTGAACACCGCCCTGCCCTCGCCGTGCGAGACGACGATCGGCATGCGGCTGCCGGCCATGCCGTCGAACAGGATGGAGGGGGTTTGCGGCACTTCCACCATGACGAAGCGGGCTTCGAACTGCTCCGACAGGTTGCGTTCGAAGCGCGGCCAGTTTTCCGCGCCCGGAATGATGTCGGACAGGCGGCTCATCATCTGGCAACCATTGCATACGCCCAGGGCAAAGCTGTCGGCGCGCTGAAAGAAGGCCTGGAATTCATCGCTGGCGCGGGCGTTGTGCAGAATCGAGGCAGCCCAGCCGCCGCCGGCGCCGAGTACGTCGCCGTAACTGAAACCGCCACATGCGGCGAGTCCCTTGAAGGTTTTCAGCTTGACGCGCCCGGCCAGGATGTCGCTCATGTGGACATCGACCGGGGTGAAGCCGGCACGCGCGAAAGCGGCAGCCATTTCCACCTCGCCGTTGACACCCTGTTCGCGCAGGATGGCGATCCTGGGCCTGGCGCGTTTGGTCTTGATGTAGGGCGCGGCGACATCTTCGTTCAGGTCGAAACTCAATTTGGCGTGCAGGCCGGGATCGCTCCTGGCCGCGAGTCCGTCGAATTCCTGTTGCGCGCATTGTGGGTTGTCGCGCAGGGATTGCATGCGGTAGCTGGTTTCCGACCAGGCCGCGAGCAACTTGGCGCGCTTCTGGTTGAACACCGCAACACCTTCACGCAGGATGCGGACGCGATCCTTGGTGTTGGTGCTGCCGACGATATAGAACTCGTCGCGCAGGCCGGCCGCAAAGCAGGCCTCCATGACGGCGGGCGTATCGGCGCGCCGCACCTGCAGGACGGCGCCGAGTTCCTCGTTGAACAGAATGCCGAACAGGCGGCTGGTATAGGGTTCGCGCGGGTCGGGAGCGTCTTCCACGTCCTGCATGATGTCGTCATGCAGACGGTGATAGCGCAGTTCATCGACATCCAGATCCACGCCGCAATGGCCGGCGAAGGCCATTTCACAGATCGTCGCGAACAGCCCGCCATCGGCGCGGTCATGGTAGGCGAGCAACTTGCCTTCCTGGTTAAGGCGCTGGATCAGCGCGAAAAAGGCTTTCAACTGCGCAGGCTGATCCAGGTCGGGACAGGCATCTCCCAGCTCGCCATGGACCTGGCCGAGGATGCTGCCGCCCAGTCGATTCTGGCCACGCCCGAGATCAAGCAGAATCAGGTCGGTTGCTTCGCCGTCATTGTGCAGTTGCGGCGTCAATGTGCGAGCGGCATCCGGGCTCGGTGCGAAGGCGGTGATGATCAGAGACAGCGGCGAGACAACGGATTTATCGACCAGATCCTCGCGCCAACTGGTGCGCATCGACATGGAATCCTTGCCGACCGGGATGCTGATGCCCAGTTCCGGACACAGCGCCTTGCCAACCGCATGCACGGTATCGAACAGCGCGGCGTCTTCGCCGGGATGACCTGCGGCGGCCATCCAGTTGGCAGATAGCCGAATGTCGCCGATTTCGTTGACGGCGGCAGCGGCCAGGTTGGTGATGGCTTCGCCAACCGCCATGCGTCCGCTTGCCGCCGGGTCGATCAGCGCGATCGGGCTGCGCTCGCCGAGCGCGAAGGCTTCGCCGAGCAGGGTGTCATAGCCCATCGTGGTCACCGCCACGTCGGCCACCGGTATCTGCCAGGGACCGACGAACTGGTCGCGCGCGGTGTAGCCGCCGACCGTGCGGTCGCCGATGGTGATCAGGAAGCTCTTGCTGGCGACGGCGGGATGGCGCAATACGCGATACGCCGCCTCGTCGAGGTCGAGCCCTTCGGCGCTGAACGGCGTCAGCGTCGGCGCGACATGCGTGACCTTGCGCGTCATCTTCGGCGGCTTGCCGAGCAGCACGTCCATTTCCATATCGACCGGCGCGTTCTTGAAATGTCGGTCGGTCACACTCAAGCGGCCTTCCCTGGTCGCCTTGCCGACCACGGCGAACGGGCAGCGTTCGCGCTCGCACAGCGCGCGGAACAGGTCCAGGCTGGCCGGCGCGATGGCCAGCACATAGCGTTCCTGCGCTTCGTTGCACCAGATTTCGCGCGGCGACATGCCGGGTTCAAGACTGAGCACATCGCGCAATTCGAATTTCGCGCCGAGGCCGGCGCCATGCGCGAGTTCCGGCATGGCATTGGACAGGCCGCCGGCACCGACGTCATGCACCGAGAGGATCGGATTGCCCTCGCCCATCGCCCAGCAGCGGTCGATGACTTCCTGGGCGCGACGCTGGATTTCCGGGTTGCCGCGCTGCACGGAATCGAAATCCAGCGCTTCCATGTTGCTGCCGGCGCCCATGCTGGATGCCGCGCCGCCGCCCAGGCCGATGAGCAGGCCGGGGCCGCCGAGCTGGATCAGCAGCGTGCCGGCCTTGAAGGTCTGCTTGTGAATATGGCGTTCCTGCACGTTGCCGACACCGCCAGCCAGCATGATCGGCTTGTGATAACCGCGCACCTGGCCATCCGGCGTGCGCATCTCGAAGCTGCGGAAATAGCCGGCCAGATTCGGGCGGCCGAATTCGTTGTTGAATGCGGCCGAGCCGATCGGCCCGTCGAGCATGATCTGCAACGGCGAAACGATGCGGCCCGGTTTGCCGTATTCCGCTTCCCAGGGTTGCTCGAAGCCGGGAATGCGCAGATTGGAAACAGTGAAACCGGCCAGGCCGGCCTTGGGCTTGGAACCCTGGCCGACCGCACCCTCGTCGCGGATCTCGCCGCCTGAGCCGGTGGCCGCGCCGGCGAACGGCGCAATCGCGGTGGGATGGTTGTGTGTTTCCACCTTCATCAGGATGTGGGTGGGTTCGACATGAAAGCGATAAACGTGGTCCTGGTCGGGATAGAAGCGTCCGATGCTGGCGCCCTCGATCACCGAAGCGTTGTCGGAGTAGGCCGACAGGGTGCCCTGCGGGCGCATGGCGTGGGTATGGCGAATCATCGAGAACAGCGATTCCGGCTGCATTTTGCCGTCGATGACCCAGTCGGCATTGAAAATCTTGTGCCGGCAGTGTTCGGAATTGGCTTGCGCGAACATCATCAGTTCGACATCGGTCGGGTTGCGCTTCACGCGTGTGAAGTTCTCCGCCAGGTAATCGATTTCATCCGGCGACAGCGCCAGGCCCCACTCCGCGTTGGCCTTCTCCAGAGCCTTTCTGCCGCCCTTGAGCAAATCGACCGAGGCCAATGGCTGCGGTGCGACATGGTGGAACAGTTCCGCCGCGCGCCGCTCATCGAGCAGCACGCTTTCAGTCATGCGGTCATGCAGATAGGGCAATGCCGACTGCGCCACTGCGGCCGAGACCGGCCTGCCCTTCGGTCCGAGCAGTTGCCAGGCGATGCCATGCTCGATCCGGCTGATCGCCCGCAAGCCGCAATTGGTGACGATATCCGTCGCCTTGGAAGACCATGGCGAGACAGTGCCCAGACGCGGGGTGATCAATATGGCCGCTGCCGCCGGTTTGTGCTCGTCCGCATGCAACAACTCGAACAGGAAACTGAGGTCATCTTCATTCAGCCCGTCCGTCAGTTCGGCAAAGTAGCGGTGATGCGCTTCAATCCGGGCGACCCCCAACGGGGCCAGATCCTGCAACAGCTTCTTGATGCGAAATTCCGAGAGCGCGAAACCACCCTTCAGAAACAGGACTTGCGTGCTAGTCGAGATACCCATTGTGCTGCCCCGCAGGGGTTGGGAAAGCGCGGGATTTTATCCGAAGGGCGCGCCTTATGCGGGTGCTCAACCAGTCGGCGCTCAACCAAACGGCGAATCAAGCGGCGTTTTCAAAGCTGCGCGCAGCGAGGTGCTTACCCTGCCCGCCTTGAACGGCTTGATGATGTAGCCCATTGCGCCAAACCCCACCGCTTCGCGCACGGTACCCATGCTGGAATCACCGGTGATCATGACGACCCGGATTTCGGGATTGCTCGCGCGGATGTTCTTCAGCACATCGATGCCGGACATTCCCGGCATGTTCACGTCAAGACAGACTATGTCCGGGCGGGAACGATCAAGCAGGGCCAGAGCGCTCTGACCATCGCGCGCCTCACCCGCCACCTCGAAACCTTCATCACGCAGAAGCGCCTTGAGCACTTCACGCATCAGGGTATCGTCATCAACGACCAGGACACGCGCGGGTTTTTCCTTGGAATTCATCTGGGCGAACCGAAGTGGTGGCAACCCGGCGATTTTATGACGATCAGGCCGGATGGCGTTAGCCGCCGCAGTATTACTTTGGATATATGCCGACGGGTTGTCGCATCGCCTCATTCCGCCGGTTGGTTTGGATTCAGCTTGTCGAAATAGCGAAAACCGCAGTAATAGGCGACGAACTCGGCCGCGTCCGGCCCGCTATTCAAGGCCAGCACCAGTTCATCGGTCAAAGCGTCACAATCCAGGCTCGGACAGGCGGCATCCAGCTCGCATGAAAGCAGAGCGGCGCCCGACAATGTCGTCGAAGTCTCCATCACAGTCTCCTTCATAAGGTCTGTTATGGGTTTATAGGTGATTCACCATGAAAAGCATGCAAACCATTTCTCTCGACAGCCTGCCAGGCCGACTGCCGCCGCGAACAGCCGTCAGCCACAAGGGCGATTTCGGTTCCGTCGGAATACTCGGCGGTGCACCGGGCATGGCTGGCGCGGTGTTGCTGACCGGACGCGCGGCGCTGCATTGCGGCGCCGGACGCGTCTATGTCGGCGCGCTCGATGAGCGGCTGGCGGTCGATCCCGTGTGTCCTGAACTGATGATCGTTGCGGCCGAGGCGCTGTCCGCCCTGCCCCGCCCGGCCTGCCTGGTCGTCGGCCCCGGCCTCGGCGTGTCGAATTCCGCCCGGCGCGCGCTCGCATCCGCACTGGACGTCGATCACACCTTGCTGCTGGATGCCGATGCGCTGAATCTGATCGCAGCCGATGCCGCGCTGCTGACGCAACTGCGCGCGCGCGCCGCCGCCACGATCCTGACGCCGCATCCGGGCGAGGCCGCCCGCCTGCTCGGACAGGAAACAGGCGCCATCCAGGCCGATCGGGAAACCGCCGTGCAGCGTCTGGTCGAGCAGACCGGCGCCTGCGTGGTTCTCAAAGGACATGCGACGCTTGTCCTGCAACCCGGCCGCGAAATCTGGTGCAACAGCAGCGGCAATCCGGCCATGGCTGCACCCGGCATGGGCGATGTACTGGCCGGCATGACCGCTGCGCTGATTGCTCAGGGCATGTCGGTCGAACATGCCGCCGTGCTCGGCGTCTGGCTGCATGGCCAGGCCGGCGATGAAGCCGTGGCCGCCGGCCTGGGCCGAGTCGGGCTTGCCGCCTCCGAAGTCAGCCTGTTCGCCCGCCGGATTCTGTCGCGCATCATCTGATTTCAGCGCGCTTTCTGTTCGTACACGACATAGGCGCGCGCATGTTCGACCAGTCGATCGCCAAAGCCGGCATGGCGAGCGTCGTCGGCATGCAAGGCAATCTCGACCAGTCCGATCCGGCTCATTCCGGCCTGCCGCAGACTTTCGAGCTGCCGCGCATCAAGCAGCGGCGGCATGGATGCGGTAAACCCGATCTGCACCGTGTTCCCGCTTTCACCACGCAGAACCGGCAACGCCCCCGACGCGTCTGCCACCTCGGCTTCAGGACAGCCCGCGAAGTGTGCAAGATTCAGCTTCGACAAGGACATGCGCTCGCCGCTTTGCAGTTGTTCCAGCACATCCGCGATATGCGCTGCCGGACCGCACAGTTGCCAGACCGACAGCCCGGCGCTGACCCTGGCCGCGTCCTCGGCCAGGGTTAACCGCAGTTGTCCATTCACGGTCGCGTCCAATGCGCTGGCCAGGTCGAATTCGAGTCTGCCGTCCTGCTTCCATGCGACCTTGCGGACCTGGCTGGCATCGGCTTTCCATTGATAGCCCTCGATGAACCAGGTCATGCCGGCTATATCGAACGCCAGCCCGTACCCGGTCAACATGCCATCGTCACCCAGCCGTGAAAGGTCGCTCCGAACCAGTTCGGCCAGTACATCCGCGCCAGCCTGCGGGAAAAGTGTGCGCGTATGCATCCAGACGGGCGCGTCAGGCTTCGTATCCGGCCGTTGCAGCGCCGGGGACGATTCAAAACGCACGTTCGCCAGCAGATCAAGCACCAGGCCAGGCAGTTGTTCCGCTTTGGCGGGTGCAAACAGCACAAGACTGTAGGCGCGCTCCGCGAACACCGTCGAAAGATGAAAGACGCTGCCTTCCCGCAATTGTCCACGGCAGACCAGCCAGTTCCGCGTCCCGGCTTCGTGCCAGAAGGTTTGTGCATTGTCGCCATGCCTGGCCTGACAGCTTTTGGTCAACCTAGCGAAATAGGTTTCCGTCTGCGTTTGCAAGTTGCGGACCTGCCGCATCAAGGCAAGCTGCAAGCCGGCTTCGGCGGCATCCAGCAGCAGAGCATCGTCTTCAACTTCCTGCTCGGGAGCGGCGCGTTGCCAGGGGCTGGCATAGGGCAGGCTCAAAGCCTGCACGTGCAATTCGGCCGCATCGGCCTGTACAGCGATAATCAGAGTGACCATCCAGAGCCGGCGCGACACTGCCAGACACCGCAGCCAACCAGTCAATTCGTCGGATTTCATGCTAAAACGCCGCCCCATGTCCGCTCCCGCATCACAGTCCGCCACACCAGTCCCTGTCGAGTCGGCGCCTGTCTTCACGCCTGATCTGACCTTCCCCGAAAACCTGCCGGTTTCGGCGCGCCGTGACGATATCGCGGCGGCGTTGATTGCGCATCAGGTCATCATCGTCTGCGGCGAAACCGGTTCCGGCAAAACCACCCAGTTGCCCAAGATTGTGTTGCTGGCCGGGCGCGGGCTGGGCGGCAGGAAGGGCGGCAAAGTCGGCATGACGCAGCCGCGCCGCATTGCCGCCAAGAGCGTGGCCAATCGTCTGGCGGAAGAGACCAAAACTCGCCTCGGCGGCTTCATCGGCTGGCAGGTACGCTTTACCGACCAGGTGGGCCCCGACACCCGCATCAAGGTGATGACCGACGGCATTCTGCTGGCGGAGACGCAATCCGACCCTGAATTCCGCGCCTACGACACGCTGATCCTGGATGAGGCGCACGAACGCAGTCTGAACATCGACTTCCTGCTCGGTTACCTGAAAACGCTGCTGCCGCGCCGGCCCGAATTGAAGGTGATCATTTCGTCGGCGACGCTGGAGGCGGACCGGTTTTCCGAATATTTCAACGGTGCGCCGGTGATCGAAGTGTCGGGCCGCACCTATCCGGTGGAGATGCGCTACCGGCCGCCGGCGGAGGTCGATAACGCGAAAAAGGACGGCGCCCCCAACAAGCCCGCCGCCAACGAGGAAGAGCCGGACTTCGATCTAGCCCTGCTGCATGCCGTCGATGAACTCGCGGCCGATGGCCCCGGCGACATCCTGGTGTTCCTGCCCGGCGAGCGCGAGATTCGCGACGCGCAGGAGTCACTCAGAAAGCATCACCCGCCGCACACGGAAATATTGCCGCTGTTCGCCCGGCTTTCGGTGACCGAGCAGGAACAGATTTTCAAATCGCACAGCGGCCGCCGCATCGTGCTGGCCACCAATGTGGCGGAAACCTCGCTCACCGTGCCGGGCATCCGCTACGTTGTCGATGCCGGCCTGGCGCGGGTGAAGCGTTATTCCATCCGCAACAAGATCGAGCAACTGAAGATCGAAAAGGTGTCGCAGGCGTCCGCCAACCAGCGCGCCGGCCGTTGCGGTCGCGTGGCGGAAGGCATCTGCATCCGTCTGTATGACGAACAGGATTTCCAGGCGCGGCCCAAATACACGACCCCGGAACTGCTGCGTTCATCGCTTGCCGGCGTGATCCTGCGCATGAAATCGTTGCGTCTGCCGGAGATCGACAACTTCCCGTTCCTCGACGCGCCGGAACCCAAGCGCATCCGCGACGGCCAGCAACTGCTGACCGAACTCGGCGCACTGGATGAACAGGGACGACTGACCGGCATCGGCAAGCAACTCGCGCATCTGCCGGTCGATCCGCGCATCGGCCGCATGCTGATCGCCGCGCGCGACAAGGCCTGCCTGCATGAAGTGCTGGTAATCGCCGCCGCGCTGACCAGCCAGGACCCGCGCGAACGCCCGCTGGAACATCAGGCCGCAGCCGACCAGAAACATGCGCGTTTCGCCGATCCCAATTCGGATTTCATCGCGCTGCTCAAGCTCTGGCACTACCTCGACGAACAAAACGCGCATCGCAAGTCGCAACGCAAGCTGCGCGAAGGTCTTAAAGCCGAGTACCTGTCGCCGCTGCGCGTGCGCGAATGGCGCGATGTCTATGGCCAGTTGACGACGCAGGTGAAGGAACTGGGCTGGAAGGTGGAGGACGAGTGGCATGCGCCCAGTCCTGCCGCAGGGACCGCCGTGCGCACCAAAGACGGTGAATCGGTGCGTACGGCACACCCTGCGGAAGTGCAAGACGAATTCGATACCCTGCTTGCCTCCCGCTTCGCAAATATCCACCAGGCCCTGCTGCCCGGTCTGCTCGGCAATCTGGGTTTCCTCACCGAGGACGGCGTCTATCTCGGCGCGCGCGAGGTGAAGTTCCTGATCTTCCCCGGCTCCGGCGTCAAGAAGAAGCCGAAGTGGGTGATGGGCGCGGAGATCGTCGAGACCAAGCGGGTCTATGCCCGCACGGTGGCGAAGATCGAGCCGGAGTGGGTGGAACATGCGGCCCGGCATTTGCTCAAGCTGTCCTACACCGACCCGCACTGGGCAAAGAAACCGGCGCATGTCGCCGCCAGCCTGCGCGCCACGTTGTATGGCCTGCCCATCGTCAACGGCCGCAAGGTGCATTACGGCCCGATCGACCCGGTGCTGAGCCGCAAACTGTTCATGCGCGGCGCGCTGGTCAACGGCGATTTCGAGACGCGTGCGCCGTGGTTCGTCCACAACCAGCGCCTGCTGGAAGAAATCGACGACCTGTCGCACCGCTCGCGCAACGCCCGCATCGCGGTGGATGAGGAAGCGATTTTCCAGTTCTTCGACCAGCGCATTCCGGCCGGCATACACAACGGCGCGGCGTTCGAGAAATGGCGGCGCGAGGCCGAACGCAACAACCCGAAGCTGCTGTTTCTGGAGCGCGAAAATCTGCTTTCCGGCGACAGGCAAGCCAGCGCGCGCGACTTTCCACCCGGCATCGAATTCAACGGCGTGCGGTTCGCGCTGACCTACCGCTTCGACCCCGGCTCGCCGGATGACGGCGTCACGCTGGAAGCGCCACTGGCCGCGCTGAACCAGATTCCGTCGCTGGCCTGCGAGTGGCTGGTGCCCGGGCTGCTGGAAGAAAAGATCACCGCGCTGATCAAGAGCCTGCCGCAATCCATTCGTCGCGCCTTTGTGCCGGTGCCGGAATATGCCCGCGCCGCAACGCAGGCCTTGCTTGAAGGCAAGCGAACGGGGTCTTTGACCGACACCCTCGCCGCATTCCTGAGCAAAACCACCGGCACGCTGATTCCGCGCGACGCCTGGCGGCCGGAAGCGCTGCCGGCGCACCTGAACATGCATTTCCGCGTCCAGGACGAGCGCGGAAAGACGCTGGCCGAAGGGCGCGACCTGGGCACGCTGCGCCAGCAGCTTGGCGCCGAGGCGCGGCAGGAACTCGCCCGCTCGGCGGAACAGTTCGAGCGCGACAACGTGACCAAGTGGGATTTTGGCGATCTGCCCGAGAGCATGCAGGTCGGTTCACCAGGCAAGTCCAAAGTCGCGGCCGGGTTTGCCGCCGGTTTTGCGGCATTTCCAGCGTTGGAACATGTCACCGGAAGAGTCCGCCTGGCATTGTTCGACAGTGCCGAAACCGCCGAAGCCGCCCACCGCGAGGGAGTCGCTCGCCTGCTCTGGCTGTCATTCCCGGATTTTCTGAGACAAAACGAACGCGATCTGGCCGCGAAACTGAAAGCGGCCTGCCTGCAATATGGCCTGCTGTTCAAGGGGACGCCCGGCGACGCCCTGATTCGCGACATCCTCAATGCCGCCGCGCTGGCGACGCTGGCTGCAAGTGACACACCCGGCAGCCCGCTGCCCCGCGAACAGAAGACCTTCGAAGCGGCCGCCACTGCCGCCCGCCCGCGCCTGCCGGATGCGGTAGCGCGTATGGCTGCTATCACCCAGGAGATTCTGGCCAGCACTTTGAAGGTCGAGCAGAGTCTGGCCAAGGCGCCGCCGGCCTGGAAAGCCGCCGTCACCGATCTGCGCGACCAACTGGCCGAACTGGTGTTTCCCGGTTTCATGGCGCGCCATGCCGCCGCCAGACTGGTACATCTGCCGCGCTATCTGAAAGCGATGGAACTGCGCATCAACAAACTCGCCGGCCAGACTGCGCGCGATCTGGGGTCGATGAACGAAATGTCGCGTCTGCTCAATGCCTGGCGCCAGCGCCGCGAGCGTTTGCTCGCGCAAGGCCGCATGAGCGCCGAATCCGGCGGCGGAATCGAGGAGGAAATGGAGGACTTCCGCTGGCGCCTGGAAGAACTGCGCGTCAGCCTGTTCGCTCAGGAGCTGAAGACGCCGGAGCCGGTTTCGGTCAAACGGCTGGAGAAGCGCTGGGCTGAGATCGCGGGGCAAAATCCGCGCTGAGAAATGGCAGGATTACCAATCTGCAGCCGCAGAGAACATTGTTCGCATCCGTGGAAATTACGAAGGCACACGGCCTTACTTTGTTAAAGCGCACCGGCAATGCTCGCCAGTTCCAGCACTTACCATCAGCCAAGTGGCCCGTTTCGGAAACCGCATCAACCAGTCCTGGGTCATTTTAATAAAGTACCGGCCTGATACTTGAGCCAGACGAATAAGAACTGTTATCATCTGCGCAAGTTTCGGGCGGGTAAAAACATATTCCCCTCGACGACATCCCAACGTCAGCCAGCCAGATAGCCAGCCAGCGTGATTTCAATGTTTCATGTTGGAGTGGCAGCTTGGATACCCCGAATCGCACCCTGCATTCGTTAAGTTTCGCAACACATTCGTCCCCCCATGTGGAGCAATCGAGCAGCCTGTTCAAGGGCCGCCAGGAAATCGTGATTCGCCATGAAGGCCAGGATTACCGCCTGCGGATCACCAGCCAAAACAAGTTGATCCTGACCAAATGAACGCGGGTTACGGTCAACGGCGCGACTGGCGCACGCTGGTCGGAGTGGCCGGGCTGCATGTGCTGGTTGTCTTTGCATTGCTGCATGTGAAACCTGTCGCCGAGGCGGTTGGCTTGCAACAACCTTTGATGGTGAGCCTATTGGCGGCGAGCGAGCCCGAGCCGCCGCGTGAAGAGCCGAAACCTTTGCCGCCCACGCCACAGACGCAACCCCGGCGGACGCTGCCGCCGCCGGTTTTGGCGGCGCGGACCGAGGCGCCAACCCCGGCTGCCGTGCCGCTGCCACCAACGGAACCGGTACCGGTTCCGGTGGTGCTGTCGGCTCCCGAACCCGAACCGGTAAAGCCGGTCGCGGCGGCCATCGCCAGCTATACGCCGCCCGCGCCCATCACCCCACCGCGTTTCGACGCGGATTATCTGGATAACCCGGCGCCCGCCTATCCCGGTCTGTCGCGCCGCATGGGTGAACACGGTCGCGTGTTGCTGCGTGTGCTGGTCAGCCCGGAAGGGCTGGCGACGCAAGTGGAAGTGCGCGAGTCCAGCGGCTACGAACGGCTCGACAAGGCCGCCCGCGACACGGTGCGGAACTGGCGTTTCGTGCCCGCACGGCAAGGAACCCAGGGCATCGCCGCCTGGGTGCAAGTCCCCATTTCTTTCTTGCTTCGGAGTTGATGCATGCAACCAAATCTCGGCTTCGGCCATTTCCTCACCCAGGCCGACGGCGTCGGCCACTTCCTGCTGATCGCCATGGCCGTGATGTCGGTCGCCACCTGGTATCTGATCGTCAGCAAATCTTGGTCGAACTGGACCCTGCGCCGCCACGCGCGTGAGTTCCTGCGCCATTTCTGGGAAGCATCGGACATGCAATCGGTGTCCAATTACCTGAAACAGAACGGCGTTCGCGATCCGTTCTCGCATGTCACCCACCACGGCCTGCGCGCCGCCGAACAGCATCGCGACCGACGCGGCGGTCGCATGGTCGAATCGGGCAGCGCCGATGATTTCCTCACCCGCGCGCTGCGCCGCGCCATCGAGCAGGACACCGCGCGGCTGGAATATGGCCATACCGTGCTCGCCTCTGTGGCTTCCAGCGCGCCCTTTGTCGGACTGTTCGGCACGGTCTGGGGCATTTATCACGCGCTGCTGGCCATCGGCATGAGCGGCCAGGGAACGCTGGACAAGGTCGCCGGCCCGGTCGGCGAGGCGCTGATCATGACCGCGCTCGGACTGGCCGTGGCGATCCCCGCCGTGCTCGCCTACAACGCGTTCACCCGCGCCAACCGCATGCTGCTGGCGGAACTGGATGGCTTCGCGCATGACCTGTTCGCCTTCATGTCCACCGGCAACCGCAACGAAGCGCCGGCGCGTAAATCCGGGCCCATTGTGCTGCGGCCTGTCGGGGAGGCCGCGTAATGGCCTTCGGCGGACTTTCCAACCAACGCGGCGCGCAGCCGGTGGCGGAAATCAACATGATTCCGCTGATCGACGTGATGCTGGTGCTGCTGGTGATCTTCATCGTCACCGCGCCGCTGCTGACGCACGCGGTGAAGATCGACTTGCCGAAAGCCTCCAGTGCAGTGAACACGCCAAAGCGCGAGAACATCCACCTGTCGATTGATGCCGGCGGCACGGTTTACTGGAACGGCGAGCGGGTTGAACGCGATGACCTCACCATCCACATGGCCGAATCCTCCCGGCTCGACCCGCAGCCGGAACTACACATCCGCGCCGATGGAGAACTGGCTTACAAACAGGTCGTCAGCGTGATGTCAGACGCTTCAAAAGCCGGTCTGACCCGCATCGGCTTTGTCACCAATCCGCGCGAAACGCCGTGACCAATTCCTCATAACCATCAATCCCGCATGCGCGGGAATGACGTCTGCCTCCGCCAGCCAGCTTACCGCCAGCCAGCCCCAACCCCCCCCGCAACAAGGAGCTACTGGTGCAATCCAAAATATCCTCACGCTTTGCTGACTCCCGACGTCCAATGCTGCTTCCTCTGGGCGCCGCCTTGATGGCGGTATCGCTTAACGCTCAGGCAGAACCCGCCGCCGAGAAAACGCTGGCCACGGTCAGCGTCAAGGCCGATGCCGAAATCCTCCAGGATGGCATGCGCGCCACCATCACCCGTGTCGGCAAGACGCTGCAAGACCCGCATGACATCCCGCAGGCGGTCACCACGGTGACCAACAAGATCATGGAAGAGCAACAGGTCGGCAGTCTGCGCGAGGCGTTGCGCAACGTTTCAGGCCTCACCTTCAACGCCGCCGAGGGCGGCCGCTCCGGCGACAACATGATGCTGCGCGGCTTCTATACCTTCGGCGACATGTACCTGGACGGCATCCGCGACACCGCCCAGTACAACCGTGAAACCTTCAATCTGGAACAGGTCGATGTGCTGCGCGGCGCCGGTGCTATGCTGTTCGGGCGCGGCCAGGCCGGCGGCGTCATCAACCAGGTCAGCAAGACGCCGTTGCTGACCGATCGTCACAAGGTGACCGGCAGCGTTGGCACGGACAGTTATCTGGAAGCTACCGGCGACTTCAACAAGCGCTTGGGCGAGACCACCGCCATCCGCGTCAATGTCATGCACCGCGACGAGGGAAGCTGGCGATCCAATCCGGCCAGCGGCACCGAGGCGGAGCTGCACCGCGAGGGCCTGGCCGCCAGCCTGGGTCTGGGGATCAGCACTGATGACGAATTCACGCTCAGCCACCTGGTCACCACGGTGGACGACAACCCGGATTACGGCATCAGCTTCGACGCGGCCACGCGACGCCCGGGCACGACTTTTTCGCCCGGCACATTCTGGGGCAGCGGGCTCAATTTCGACGAGGGCGAAACCCGCATCACCACCGCCACCTATTCACATCGCTTCTCGCCGAAAAGCGAATGGCGCACGCAACTGCGCCATGCCGAATACGAGCGCAGCTACTGGGCGCGAACCCCCAGCCTCACTGTCGCGCCGACCGCCAACGGCGCGTTGTGCACGACCCCGACCACCTGCAACGCCGGTCCGACACGCGCGATGGACTATAAAACCGACACCCTGCAAAGCGACTTCAACAACAAGTTCAAGGCCTGGGGCATGGGACACGAATTCCTGCTCGGCATGGAGTATTTGAAGGAAGACAGCTTCCGCAACGGCTTGCAGAACGTCGGCGGCACCACCAGCGCCAACCCGCCACGCTTCACGCCTTACCTGGCTTCCACCACGGCGACGCCGACCACCTTCAAATCCGATTCCTACGCGGCTTACTTCCAGGACACGATCGAATTTGTGCCGAACTGGAAAGCCACGCTGGGCGCGCGGCGTGACCAGATGGACGCCACCTACTCCAGCGTGACCTCGCCCGCGCTGAAGTACGGCGAATGGAGCACCCGCGCCGCGCTGTCCTACCATCCCGCGGACGAAACCCACTATTACCTCGGCTTCAGCGATTCCTTCAGCCCGACCGCCGACCTGTACCAGCTCACCGTCGCGCCGCAGCCGGCAGAGCGCAGCAAAGTGCTGGAACTGGGCGCCAAATGGATGCTGTTCGAGGGCGATCTCGCGCTCCGGGCGGCGCTGTATCGCGCCGACAAGGATTGGGAACGCAATACCGATCTGGAATCCACCGCCGCGATTCTGACAAAGAAGCGGCGCACCGACGGTTTCGAGCTGGAAGTGGCCGGACGCGTCAACGAGAACTGGGAAGTGTTCTCCGGCCTGGCCTTGATGGACGCGAAGATTCTCGACACCGCCGAAAACATCAATGCAACCACGGGCGTCATCACCAAGGGCAATCTCGCCTACATCGGCCAGCGCGCGCGCAACACGCCCAGGTACACCTTCAACCTGTGGAGCACCTACACGCTCGGCGGTGGTTGGAAAGTGGGCGGCGGGGTGGAAGCCAAGGGCGACCGTTACGGCTACAACCCCAGTGGCGCCGGCGCGATTCCCACCCTGCCGGGCGGCGCCGAATTCCATCCCAACACCGCGCCGGCATACGAGCGCTGGGACGCGATGCTCGCTTACGAACAGAAGAAGTGGGGCGTTCGCCTCAACGTGCAGAACCTGTTCGACAAGGTCTATTACGACTCGGTCTACGACAACGGCGGCTTCACCGTGCCGGGCGCCAAGCGCAAGTTGATCCTGACCGGCGAGTACAAATTCTGATCGTGTCCGCTGTCATTTACGCCAAGGGCGTGAATGACGGTATTTCTCAGGATTACAGCCCCCATGCTCCTCACCATCGACGACATCCTCACCCCGGAAGAACTCGCCAAAGCGCGCGATCTGCTGGATCGCTCGCTTTGGGCCAGCGGCCAGATCACCGCCGGCACGCAGGCGGCGCGGGCCAAGAACAACCGGCAACTGGCGGAGGATGCCGAGCATCTGCCGGCCTTGCGTCGACTGGTGCTGGCGGCATTGCAGCGCAATCCGATGTTCTTCACGGCGGCGCTGCCGCTGAAAATCCTGCCGCCGTTCTTCAACCGCTACGGCGGCGACGCCAACCATTACGGCTGGCATACCGACAACGCCATGCGCTTAGCACCCGATAGCGGCTATGTTCGCGCCGATGTCTCGGCGACCCTGTTTCTGTCCGACCCGGAAGAATACGAAGGCGGCCTGCTCACCATCGAGGACACCTTCGGCAACCACGGCGTCAAACTCAAGGCGGGCAGCATGGTGCTGTATCCGTCCTCCTCGATCCATCAAGTGACCGCCGTGACGCGCGGCCAACGCAGCGCCTGCTTCATGTTCATCGAAAGCATGGTGCGCGACCCCGGCCAACGGCGGCTGCTGTTCGACATGGACATGGCCTTGCTCGACCTGCGCGCGCGGTTGGGCGAAGCTGATTCGGTAGTGCGCCTGACCGGCGCGTACCACAACCTGTTGAGACGCTGGGCAAGCTCATGAGCCGCCTGGCACAACCGAGCGATCAGGCCTTTTCTTGTTCGCGATTTCCTTTGTCAGCCAGCCACCCGGACGCGGTTTTTCCCTCCAGCTGCGGGCAGCCCGCTGATTTTTTTCATGTCTGAACCGCGCCTGGACAGCTTGCCGGCCGCTATCGAAACGGCCGGCGACTATGAAGCCCATGCCGCCACCCGGCTCGACCCGGTCGCCTGGCGCTATCTGCAAGACGGCAGCGGCAAGGGATTGACGCTGGCCGCCAATCGACGGGCGTTCGAAGCGGCAAGCCTGCTGCCGCGTCCGCTGGTCGATGTGCGCGGCGGCCATACCCGCCTGAACCTGTTCGGTCAGACACTGGCGCATCCGATCATGCTGGCGCCGATTGCCTATCAACGACTGTTTCATGCCGATGGCGAATGCGCCAGCGCGATGGCCGCCGCGGCCCAGGGCGGCGCTTTCTGGGTCAGCAGTCTGGCCAGCCAGACGCTGGAAAGCATCGCCGATGCCAGTCGGCAAACCGGCGACGCGCCCTGGTTCCAGCTTTATTGGCAGGGCGAGCGCGCTTCCACCTTGCGCCTGACGCGGCGCGCCGAAGCGGCGGGCTATCCAGTGCTGATGCTGACTGTCGATGCGCCGGTGAAACTGGCCACGCTGCAACTCCCCGGCGCCGTTCAGGCGGTCAACCTGGAACGACCGCTGACGGCAGACCCGCCACCGCCAAACGGCAGCCCGGTATTCGATGGCTGGATGGCGCGGGCGCCGACCTGGGACGACCTAGCCTGGCTGCGCGACCAGCTTCGTCAACCTCTGATCCTCAAGGGCATCCTGCATCCCGATGACGCCGAACACGCGATCAGGCTGGGTTGCGACGGGCTGGTGGTGTCGAATCACGGCGGTCGCGTCCTCGATGGCGCGCCGGCCAGCCTCGACGCACTGCCGGAGATACTGGCGCGGGTGGCGGGGAGGGTTCCGGTTCTGCTCGATAGCGGCATCCGCGATGGCCGCGATGTGTTCAAGGCGCTCAGCCTGGGGGCCAGCGCGGTGCTGCTTGGACGGCCCTATATCTGGGGCCTGACCAGCGCGGGGGCGATCGGCGTCGCCCATGTCATTCGCCTGTTGCGCGACGAACTGGAGATGTCGATGGCGCTATGCGGCTGCAAGACGCTGGCGGACTTGAATATGTCGCAACGCGGCCACGCCGCGTAGCCTCGGGACGACCAGCTCCGCCAACACCGCGCCTCACGCCAATTACTCGGCGATGCGGATGAACCAGCTCAAACCCGTTCGCGCCGGCGCGATAACTGGAACCCGTTCCACCTGATATCCCCGCTCCGCATCAAGCGGTAACTTGATTTCTTCACAAGCGCGGGGTGGAGAGCGCGGCAGGCTGAAGATGGTCGATAACAGCAACGGATTTCCCCCGTAAAATCGCCGCATGCAAATCAAGATCGCGCTGGCTCAAATGAATCCGACGCTGGGCGATCTGGCCGGCAATGCCGCTCAGATCGTCGTCCTGGCGCAACAGGCCATCCAGGCCGGAGCGGCTTTGCTGGTCACCCCCGAATTGGCGCTGTGCGGCTATCCGCCGGAAGACCTGGCCCTGCGCCCGGATTTTTATCACGAGAACGCGCGTGTGCTGGCCGAACTTGCCAATCGATTGCCGCCTGACCTGGCGGTCGTGGTGGGACACCCGCTCAGCGCGGACGGGCAATTTTTCAACGCAGCTTCCGTACTGCGCGGCAATCGCATCGAAGCGGTCTATCGCAAACAGAAACTGCCCAATCATTCGGTATTCGATGAGCAACGCACCTTTGTCGCGGGGGACTCGGCCTGCGTCTTCGAGTGTGCCGGCATGCGTTTCGGCATCAATATCTGCGCCGACATCTGGGAGCCCGGTACGGCGGCGCAGGCGCGCGACGCCGGGGCACAGACGCTGCTGGTGCTGAACGCATCGCCTTTCCATGCCGGCAAGCAGATCGAACGGCTGGAAGTCGCGCGCCATCGCGTCGCGGAATCCGGCTTGCCGCTGGTATATGTCAATATGGTCGGCGGCCAGGACGAACTGGTCTTTGATGGCGCTTCATTCGCGCTGGATGCCGGCAACACGCTGAGTGCGCAATTCCCTGCCTTTACCAGCGGCCTGCATTTCGTCGAACTGGATAATGGTTGTCCGCTGGGAAGCATCCACCCCCAGCCGGAACTGGAAGCGGCGGTTTATCAGGCCCTGGTGCTTGGCGTGCGCGACTATGTGGAAAAGAACGGCTTTCCCAGCGTGCTGGTGGGTTCTTCCGGCGGCATCGATTCGGCATTGACGCTGGCCATCGCCGTCGATGCGATCGGCGCCGATCGTGTGCATGCGGTGATGATGCCGTCACAGTTCACTGCCGACATGAGCCAGGAAGATGCAGAGCAACTCGCCGTCAACCTGGGTATCCGCTACGACGTGCAGCCGATCAAGTTGATGTTCGACATGTTCCTTTCCGAGCTGTCGGATGAATTCGCTAATCTGCCGTTCGATCAAACCGAGGAAAACATTCAGGCGCGCGTGCGCGGGGTGATTCTGATGGCGCTTTCGAACAAGTTCGGCCATCTGGTGCTGACCACCGGCAACAAGAGCGAGATGGCCAGCGGTTATGCCACGCTGTATGGAGATATGGCAGGCGGATTCGCGGTTTTGAAGGATGTCGCTAAAACCCTGGTCTGGCGCCTGGCGCGCTACCGCAATCGACTTGGCGACCCGGATTCGCCGCTGATTCCGGAACGCATCATCACACGGCCGCCGAGTGCGGAGTTGCGCGCCAATCAGTGCGACCAGGACAGTCTGCCGGCCTACGAAATTCTCGATGCGATCATGGCGCGCTATGTCGAATCCGACATGGCGCCGCATGAAATCATCGCCGAAGGTTACAGCGCGGCGGATGTACGCAAAGTCGTCGGATTGATCGACCGAAGCGAATACAAACGCCGCCAGTCGCCGCCCGGTATCCGCATCACCGCGCGCGGCTTCGGTCGAGATCGACGTTATCCAATTACCAATAAATACCGAGCCCCCTAGCCAGTTCCATCCCCCCAAGACCCATACAAGGAGACCCGTGCATGAAGAAAATCGAAGCCATCATCAAACCCTTCAAACTGGATGAAGTCCGCGAAGCGCTGTCGGCGCTTGGGGTTTCCGGCCTGACCGTGACCGAGGTCAAAGGCTTTGGTCGCCAGAAAGGCCATACCGAGTTGTATCGCGGCGCCGAGTATGTCGTTGATTTTCTGCCCAAGGTCAAGGTCGAGCTGGTGGTGGCGGACAGCATGGTTGACGCCGCGCTTGAATCGATCGTGAAAGCCGCCCGCACCTCCAAGATCGGCGATGGCAAGATCTTCGTCAGTCCGGTCGAACAGGTTATCCGAATCCGTACCGGCGAGACCGGTGAAGACGCCATCTGATATCTGGAGATAAACATGCACAAACCATTCCGCCTTACCCTCTCCCTGATTGCCTTGTCACTCGCCGCACTCGGCGTTTCCAGCCAGGTGCTGGCGCAACAACCGATTCTCATCACCCCCGCAGGCGCCCCCAATCCTTACCTGCCCAGCGCATTCCCGTCGCCCTTGCCGTTCGGTCTGCCGACCATCGGCCTGCCCACGCTGCCCAGCTTGCCGAGTCTGCCGACGCTACCCGGCATTCCCGATCTGCGTGGCATTCCGGTGCCGCTCATCGGCACGCTGTCGCCTACGCCGACCAAACCTTACACGATGCGCCCCGGCATTCCGGACGGCGTCAAGACGCAGATGATGCAGATGATGATGCCGATCATGAGCAGCGTATTCCGCATGTCGATGCCGGATGCGATGAACTGGTTCACGCTGAAAATCAAGGCCAAGCCGGGCCTGAGCTTTGACGATGTTGTCGAGTCGATGATGCTGCGCGCCAACAAGCTGAACTTCAAATATGTTGGCAACAACCTGATGTACAAGGATTTTCAGGCTGTGCTGGGCGACATGACGGCGCCGCGAATCGAAGTGCACAGCTTCTGCGACATCGCCGTTGGCCGCGATCTGCTCAAGATCAGCCCGGAATTCCTGGTATTCCTGCCCTGTCGGATCGGCGTCATGGAAGATGCCGACAAGCAAATCTGGGTAATGATGCTGGACTGGAACCTGGAATGGATCGGCGGTTACGAGAAACAGATGGGCGTATCGCCGGAACTCTCCAAGGGCGCCATCGATATCCGCAAGAAGATGGCGGAAATCATGCAGGCCGGCGCCGACGGCGATCTTTGATAAAGCTATAGGTTCTGCGCAACCTTGCTGCGCGAAAGCGGCGGGTTGCGATCGAAATAGCGCTTGATGCCGGTCACGATGGCGCTTGCCATCTTGTCCTGGTAATCGTCATCGTTGAGACGTTTTTCTTCCTCCGGGTTCGAGATGAACGCTGTCTCGATCAGGATGGAAGGAATGTCCGGCGCTTTCAGTACCGCAAAGCCCGCTTGTTCGACACGTGGTTTATGCAGCCGGTTGATGCCGCCGATTTCTTCCAGCACGGCTGACCCCACTTTCAGGCTGTCGCTGATCTGCGCGGTCTGTGAAAGATCGATCAGCGTCTGCTTCAGATACACGTCCTTCATGCCGACATTGACGCCGCCAATAAGGTCGGCGTCATTTTCGTTCTTTGCCAGCCATTTCGCGGCAGCGGAGGTTGCGCCTTTTTCCGAAAGTGCAAACACCGAGGAGCCGCGCGCATGCGGCTTGATGAAGGCATCGGCATGCACCGAGACGAACAAGTCGGCCTGAGCGCGCCGCGCCTTGTTCACCCTTTCGTGCAACGGAATGAAATAGTCGCCATCGCGGGTCAGGTAAGCGCGCATGTTTTCCTGTTTGTCGATCAGCCCCTTGAGTCGACGAGCGATGGACAACGTGATGTCTTTCTCGTAGGAACCTTTGGCCCCCTTGGCACCGGGGTCTTCGCCGCCATGGCCGGCATCGATGGCGATGGTGATCAGCCGGACGAATTCGGGTTTCTCAGGTTTGGCGACTGTATCGTGTTTCACCGGTTTTTCCGGCTTCACCACGCTACGCAGATCAGTCACTTTCGACCCGGATTTTTCTTCCGCTTTGGCGGCCGACTTGGCTGCCTCGCTTCGCTTTTCAGCCGTCTCGATGGCGTCTTCGACCTGTTTCTCGAACGCATCCAGCGAGGCCGGGTAAATATCCATCACCAGGCGATGACCATAGTCACCCATCGGCTTCAGCGTGAACAGTTGCGGCATCGCCTCCGTCTTCAGTTCCACCACCAGACGGGTGACACCCGGCCGGTTGCGCGCCACGCGTATCGAGTTGATATAAACATCCTGTGGCGTGACCTTGCTGGCGACATCGGCGAGCATGGGCTCGGGATTGACGCCTTCGAGGTCGACAACGATGCGCTCCGGATTCTTCAGGCTGAAGTGCTTGTAGCGGATCGCCGCATCGAACTCGATGGCAATCCGACTGTATTCCGGCGAAGGCCAGACACGCGCCGCCTTGGCGATGATCGTCGTGACCGGTGCGGCGACAGCGGGAACGGTTTTGTCG
This sequence comes from Tepidiphilus sp. J10, assembly GCA_945897955.1. Classification (GTDB taxonomy): domain Bacteria; phylum Pseudomonadota; class Gammaproteobacteria; order Burkholderiales; family Thiobacillaceae; genus PFJX01. The sequence continues at coordinate 26,007 of CAMDGQ010000005.1, forward strand.
ACCGGATCGGCAGACAGCACCGGCAACGCCAGAAAAACGCCTGCGCACAGCGCCAGCAAGCGCCTGAAAGCGGTATTCAAAGTCCCAGCCGTCCCATGCATGCGCGTCCTGCCTCCGTCAAGGCTTCAAGGCGAATCCTGCGTCCGCTATCCGGAATTTCGAACAGCACCCGCAAATCCGGTTGCGGCAAGCGTCCGCCGGCTTTCGCAGGCCATTCGACCAAACAAACACTGTCTGCATTGAAATATTCACGAAACCCCGCGTCTTCCCACTCATCTGGATCAGTGAATCTATACAAATCAAAGTGATATAGATTAAACCTCGACAACTCATAAAGTTCAACCAAAGTATAGGTCGGGCTCTTGACTCGGCCGGAAAAACCCAGTTCCCGCAACACGCCGCGCGTCAAGGTGGTTTTGCCCGCGCCCAGATCGCCCACCAACCAGATGTTCAGGCCTGCGGCAAGCGCGCGCGCCAGCCGTGCGCCCAGAACCAGCGTGGCGTTTTCGTCCGGCAAGTCGATACAAATATCCGCTGGCTGGCTCACGTTATCATCCCTGCATGCCATCAAAACCTGACTCAGCAACATTGGCCGGACTGAAGCCCCGCATGCGCGCCTGGGGGCAGGAACTGGGCTTCAGCGCCATCGGCTTTGCGGCGACAGATCTGGGCGATGCTGAACACGGACTCATGGCTTGGCTTGCGGCTGGCTATCACGGTGGAATGGATTATATGGCGCGCCATGGCGCCAACCGCGCAAAGCCGGCCGAATTGCTGCCCGGCACCGCCACTATCATCAGCGCGCGCATGGATTATCTGCCGGACGCAGCCGATGCCTGGTGCAACCTGGCTGATCCTGAGCGCGCCTACGTTTCCCGCTATGCCCTCGGGCGTGATTACCACAAACTGATTCGCGGCCGCTTGCAGCAACTTGGCGAACGTCTGGCGGCGGCGACAGGCGGCTGCATGTTCCGCGCTTTCAGCGACAGCGCCCCGGTGATGGAGGTCGAACTGGCCGGAAAGGCGGCTCTGGGCTGGCGCGGCAAGCACACCTTGCTGCTTGATCGCTGTGGTTCCTGGTCATTTCTTGGCGAACTGTTTGTCGATCTCGCCTTTGAACCCGATGTGCCCGGAGCCGGCCATTGCGGTTCGTGCCAGGCCTGCATCGAAATCTGTCCGACCCAAGCAATCCTGGCCCCCTACAAACTCGACGCGCGGCGCTGCATTTCCTATCTCACCATCGAACATGCCGGCCCGGTTCCCATCGAACTGCGTCCACTCATGGGCAACCGCATCTATGGTTGTGACGACTGCCAACTCGCCTGCCCGTGGAACCGCTTCGCCCGGTTCAGCGCGGAGCCCGATTTTCAGGCGCGCAATCAGCTCGACAGTACGACCTTGCTGGAAATCTTCGCCTGGAATGAAAGCGAATTCCTTAAACGGCTGGAAGGTTCGGCAATCCGCCGGATCGGCCATGAACGCTGGTTGCGCAACATCGCCATTGCCCTGGGCAACGCCCTCGCCCATGCACCTGAAAACGCGGCCGCCATTGTCAACGCTTTGCATGCTCGCTCAGACCACCCGTCGGCGCAGTTGCGTGAGCATCTACAATGGGCGCTTTCCCAGCAGAGCAGAAACAATGCCGACCGAACTTGATCCGCGCAGCCCGATTGGTGTCTTCGATTCCGGCGTCGGCGGTCTCACCGTTGTGCGTGCGCTGATGGAGCGCCTGCCGTTCGAGTCGATTCATTATTTTGGCGACACCGCGCGTGTGCCTTACGGCGTCAAGTCTGTACAGACCATTGCGCATTACACGACGCAAATCGCCGAATTTCTGCTTGAAAAACGCGTCAAGGTTCTGATCATCGCCTGCAACACGATGGCTGCCGTAGCCGCCCAGGTCGTGCGCGACCTGTCGCCGACCCCGGTACTCGACGTCATCGACGCCGGTGCGCTGGCCGCGCTGGCCGCCACACGCAGTCGCCGCATCGGCGTCATCGGCACGCCGACCACGATCAACAGCAACGCCTACGCCCGCGCCATCCACAGCATCGAACCCGATGTGCGCCTGACCTCGCAAGCCTGCGCTCTGCTGGTGCCGCTGGTCGAGGAAGGCTGGCTGGATCATCAGGTAACGCGCCTGACCGCACAGGAGTACCTGAAACCGGTGTTGGCCGAGCAGGTCGACAGCCTGGTCCTGGGTTGCACGCATTACCCATTACTGAAATCGCTGTTGCAGGAAGTTGTCGGCCCCGGCATCACCCTGGTCGATTCCGCCGACGCCATGGCTGAACAGACCGCTGCGCTGCTCACCGACCTGAACCTGCACAACCCGAACAGAACTGCGCCCGAGTACCATTTCTGGGTGACCGATGTACCGCTACGCTTCCAGACCATCGGCGAGCGTTTTCTCGGTCGCAGCCTGAGCAACGTGCATGTCGTGCAGTGGTAGCCCCATATTGGCAATTGATTTAAGTCATTGCGCAGTGAGAACATTCGCATACACTTCGGCCCGGTTTTTCCGGTCTTTTTTGTAGTTCAACCCTGAAAAGGAAATCTGATGAAAGCACTCTCCGCAGTAGTCCTCGCCGCCGCAGTTCTGATGTCCGGCTCCGCCCTCGCCAGTGCCGATCTCGCCAAGAAGAACGGCTGCGTCGCCTGCCACGATGCCGCAGTGAAGAAGATCGGACCGACCTGGAAAGATATTGCAGCCAAGAACAAGGCCGACAAGGACGCCGAGAAAACCCTGGTCGCCGCGATCGCCAAGGGTGGCAAGGACAAATACGGCAAGATCCCGATGCCGCCGCAGCCGAAGGCCGCCGGCGACGCCGCCGCGCTGGCCAAGTGGATCATGACGCACTGATCTGCTGTCCATGCGGATTGAAAAACGTGGGCCTGGCCCGCGTTTTTCTTTTTCCGGCATCAGTTTCGACACACCGGAATCCTGGGTAAAGGGTGTCTCAAGCCACGGACTCAAGCCACGATGTCGTAACTCGCACCCAGCTCCGGAACCTCGACATTCCAGCCCAGGCCTGACCGGATCAACTCGGCAAAGCCAAGTGCGGTTTCCTGCTCGCCATGCACTACGAAAGTCCGCTCCGGCGGAATTCTGAAGTGGGCAAGCCAGTTCACCAGTGCATCCCGATCGGCGTGCGCCGAGAGGCCGCCCAGGGTGAAAAGATCGGCCCGAACCGGAATGATTTCGCGGAATATGCGCACCGTCCTCGCTCCATCGACCAGACGCCGCCCGAGCGTGCCTTCGGCCTGGAAGCCGGCGATGATCACCGAGCACTCCGCGCGCGGCAGGTTGAATTTGAGGTGGTGCTTGATGCGTCCGGCATCGCACATGCCTGACGCCGAAATAATGATGGCGCCCTGGCGGATCTTGTTCAGCGCCATGGAATCCTCCACATCCTCGGTCACACGCAGATAAGGCGCATCCGGACTGGTGCGGAACCAGCGCAACAGATCGAGGGATTCCGCATCCATCAATTCGTCATGCTTCAGCGTGATTTCAGTGGCGGCGCCGGCCATCGGCGAATCCACGAAGATGGCCAGATTGCGCGGCAGGCGACCCTGGCGCACCAGATCCATCAACAGGTAGAGCAAGTCCTGAGTCCGCCCCACCGCAAAAGCGGGAATGATGACGTTGCCTTTCTTGCGTGTGATCGTATCGTTTACCGCATCAGCCAGTTCATCCACCGTATCGGCGAGCGATTTATGCAGCCGGTTGCCGTAGGTGGACTCCACCAGCAAGACGTCGGCTGTTTCGATAGAAGCCGGATCATTGAGAATCGGCCGTCCAGGCATGCCAAGGTCGCCGGAAAATACCAGTTTTCGTGTCTTACCGTTCTCGTCCAGCCAGACTTCGAGAATGGCCGATCCAAGAATGTGGCCGGCATCCTGAAACCTGACCCGGACACGCGGATGCGGCCGTATTTCATGGTCGTAAGAAACGCCGCGCAACCGCTTCAGCACGTCCCGCGCCTGCGTCACGGTATATAGCGGCGCCAGTTCGTTCTTGTGCTGCTTGCGGGTCTTGCGCTTGTCATAGTTGGCCCATTCGGCTTCCTTCTCCTGGATGAAGGCCGAATCCGGCAACAACACCCCAAGCAGATCGGCACTGGCGCGCGTGCAATGCACCAACCCGCGAAAACCCAGCGCGAACAGGCGCGGCAGCAGGCCGGAGTGGTCGATATGCGCGTGAGTGAGCAGCACGAAGTCGATTCGTTCCGGATCAAAGGCGGGAAATCGACGATTCAGTTCATCCGCCGCCCGGCCGCCCTGAAACATGCCGCAATCGACCAGGAAACGGAGTTTTTCCGATTCGACCAGGAAGCAGGAGCCGGTAACTTGGCGCGACGCGCCGAGGAAGGTGAGTTTCATGCTTTCAGCATAGGCCCGTCCCACAGCCACGCCAGCACTTAACCGGCCCTCGACCGACCGTCACTTTGCCTGAATCAGGCCGCGACGGCCGGTGGTCAACCAGCGCTTACTTGCTGCGCGCGGCCAACCGCGTCCAGGTGCTGACTACGGTATCGGGATTCAGCGACATCGAGTCGATGCCCTGCTCCATCAGCCAATCAGCCAGATCGGGGTGGTCGGAGGGGCCCTGGCCGCAGATGCCGACGTATTTGCCATTGCGTTTGCAGGCGGCGATGGCTTCGGCGAGCAGTTTCTTCACCGCCGGGTTGCGCTCGTCGAACGAGGCCGCAACCAGGCTTGAGTCGCGGTCCACTCCCAGGGTCAACTGGGTGAGGTCGTTGGAGCCGATCGAGAAGCCGTCGAAGCGCTTGAGGAACTCGTCAGCCAGCAGCACGTTGGCCGGGATCTCGCACATCATGACGATCTTGAGTCCGTCCTTGCCACGCTCCAGTCCGTTTTCGGCCAGCACGCCCAAAGCTGCGTCGGCGTCGAACAGGGTGCGCACAAAGGGCAGCATGATTTCCACGTTGGTCAGGCCCATGTCGTCGCGCACGCGGCTGATGGCGCGGCATTCGAGCTGGAACGCGCGGCGGAACATCGGGCTGGCGTAGCGGCCGGCGCCACGGAAGCCGAGCATCGGGTTCTCTTCGTGAGGCTCGTATTGCGGTCCGCCGATCAGGTTGGCGTATTCGTTCGACTTGAAATCGGACATGCGCACGATGACCCGCTTCGGCCAGAACGCGCTGGCGATGGTGGCAATGCCTTCGACCAGTTTTTCGACATAGAAATTGACCGGATCGCCGTAGCCGTAGATCTTGGCATCGATAGCTGCTTTCACGTCTTCCGGCATCTTGCGGTATTCAAGTGCTGCGTTGGGATGGATGCCGATGGCATTGTTGATGATGAATTCGAGCCGCGCCAAGCCGACGCCTTCGTGCGGCAGCGTGCAGAAATGGAAGGCCTGTTCCGGGTTGCCAACGTTCATCATGATCTTGACCGGAATCTCCGGCATGGCCTGCATCACGGTTTCGGTCTTCTCGAAATTGAGCAGTCCATCGTAAACATAGCCGTCCTCGCCCTCGGCGCAGGATACGGTGACTTCCTGGCCTTCCTTGATCAGTTTGGTGGCGTTGCCGGTGCCGACCACGGCAGGCACGCCGAGTTCGCGCGCAACGATCGCCGCGTGGCAGGTGCGTCCGCCGCGATTGGTGACGATGGCGCTGGCGCGCTTCATCACCGGCTCCCAGTCCGGGTCGGTCATGTCGGCGATCAACACATCGCCGGGTTCAACCTCGTGCATCTGGTCAATGCTGGCGATGACGCGAGCGCGGCCTTTGCCGATCTTGCTGCCGATGGCGCGGCCAACCACGACGACCGGACCCTTTTCCAGCATCTTGAAACGGGTCTGCACGTTGCCGTCGCGCGATTTCACGGTTTCCGGACGCGCTTGCAGGATGTACAGCTTGCCGTCGATGCCGTCGCGGCCCCACTCGATATCCATGGGGCGACCGTAATGTTCTTCGATGATCAGGGCGTAGCGCGACAGTTCGAGCAATTCGTCGTCGTCCAGCGCGAAACGGTGGCGCAGGCCCATCGGCACGTCTTCAACGATGGTCGAGCGTTCGGCGACCGATTCATGTCCGAACACCATGCGGATCGCCTTCTCGCCCAGCTTCTTGCGCACCACGGCACGTTTGCCTTCACGCAGCTTGGGCTTGTGGACGTAATACTCATCCGGGTTGACCGAACCCTGCACGACGGTTTCACCCAGTCCGTAGGCGGCATTGATGAACACCACATCGCGAAAGCCGGATTCGGTATCCATCGTGAACATGACGCCGGCTACACCAAGGTCGGAACGCACCATGCGCTGGATGCCGGCCGACAGTGCCACCACGGCATGTTCGAAGCCGTTGTGGACGCGGTAGGAAATGGCGCGGTCGTTGTAGAGCGAAGCAAAACACAGTTTGACTGCGTCGATCAGGTTGTCGGCGCCCTGGATGTTGAGGTAGGTCTCCTGCTGACCGGCGAAGGATGCGTCGGGCAGATCTTCGGCGGTGGCGGAAGAACGCACCGCGAATTGCAGGTCTTCCCCGGCTTCGGCGCACATCAGTCGATGATTGTGGCGAATGCCGGCTTCCAGTCCGGCCGGCAGGGGCGCCTGCATCATCCAGCCGCGAATCTCGCGGCCGGCTTCGGCCAGGGCCTGGGTGTCATCCACATTGAGCGAAGTCAGTTTGGCGGCGATGCGATCGGCCAGTCCGTTATGCGACAGGTATTCCCGAAAAGCATCCGCCGTCGTTGCAAAGCCGCCAGGTACACGCACACCTTTGTCGGTCAGATTGTGGATCATCTCCCCGAGAGAAGAATTCTTGCCGCCGACCTTATCCACGTCATGCATGGACAGTGTTTCGAAGCGCGCTATATAGTCAAACGAGTTGCCCATTTTGTTTCCTCGATAGATATTGACTGAAGCGTCGCTTCCTTTTCGGCATTTCCCAACCATGACACCTGTACGCCCGGTTTACTTCATCTCCGATCACACCGGCATCACCGCCGAAATCATTGGCAAGAGCCTGCTCTCCCAATTTCCCGACGAAGCGTTCGCGCCGGTGAGTTTACCCTTCGTCGATTCGTTGGAGAAAGCAAATATTGCAGCGCAACAAGTATGCGATGCCTGGAAACGTTCGAACGTAAAACCCTTTGTGTTTTCAACGCTTACCGAGCCCAGCGCACGTGCAGCATTGGATGCCTGCGGTGCGGTTGTGATGGATATTTACGGTCACTTTCTCAACATGATGGTGGGAGAAATCGGCTATCCGCCGGAACCCCTGCGCGGGCGCTTTCACGGCATGTCCGACGACAACTCCTACCGCACCCGTATCGACGCGGTCAATTTTGCTCTGGCGGCAGATGACGGCCTCGGCCTGGAAAAATACCAGCGTGCCGATCTGATCCTGGTCGGCGTCTCGCGCAGCGGCAAAACTCCGACCTCGCTGTATATGGCGATGCAATATGGTCTCTGCGTCGCCAATTACCCGTTGACCCCGGAAAATTTCGAGCAGCCTGGCTTGCCCCGCTCGTTGCATCCCTTCCGGGCCAAGTTGCGTGGTCTTACACTGGCGCCCGAACGCCTGGCGCAGATTCGTTCCGAACGTCGTCCGAACAGCCCCTACGCATCGCTGGAAACCTGCAAAAAGGAACTCAAGCAGGCTGAATTGCTGATGCGCAGTGAAGGTATTCCAGTTGTCGATTCGACGCATCGCTCAATCGAGGAAATCTCGACGATGATCAAGCATTCGCTGAGCAGTGATCGGAAGAACTGAGGCTTTCCGGGGGACGGATCAGCGCAACCGGTTGGCCGTGAAAGCAGGCGTTATCAGCTTCCCATGACGCGGTTTTTACCGGCGCGCTTGGCCAGGTACATGGCCTGATCGGCCCGCTTGATGGCGTCGGCGCCGGAATCATCCGCCGTGACCTGGGCGACGCCGGCGCTGAACGTGATCAATATCTTTTCCTTTCCGGCCAGGAAGAAATTCCTGGTGAGTTCACGTTGCAAGCGAGTCATGGCCTTGATGGCTTCATGCAACGGGGTGTCCGGCATCAGAATGACGAATTCCTCGCCGCCATAGCGTGCCAGCGTGTCTTGCGGGCGCAGACATTCGCGCACGACCTTGACCAGGTGCAACAAGGCTTCGTCACCTGTTTCATGCCCCAGCCGGTCATTCAGAGTCTTGAAATTATCGATATCCAGCAGGGCTACCGAGAGTGGCGTGTCCTTGCGTCGCATGGTGGCAATCTCGCGCACCAATGCTTCATCCAGACCCTTGCGATTCAATACATTGGTCAGCGGATCATGTCGTGCCGAAGCGCTGGCGTTGAGCAAGTCCAGATGCAACTTGGCGATTTCCGCTTCAGTCGCCAGAACCTTGGCTTGCAGCGAATTGAGTTGCTCTCGTGCATGTGTTGTTTCGTCAGCCATGCTTCGGGTGGCGCCGATCACCTTTTCCAGCAATGGCGGCAGGTCTTCAATCGACTTGACCTGTTCAATCTGCTGGGCGCTTTCTTCCAGCTTGTCCTGGAAGATGGCACTGGAATCATTCATTTTGGCCAGTCGTTCGATGAATGCGGAAAGCATCAGGCGCATTTCTTCCTGGGCTTCAAGCGAGCGCCCTTTCGCGGCATCCTGCTTGACCATCACATCCCGAATGCGGCGCTCCACATCGTCCAGACGCCGCAAGGTAAGCGGGCGCTTGATCGCGTTCAACAAGGCATCTATCTGGCCATCCAGCCAACTGTCGGCGAGTGTCAATTTGCTGATGTTCTCGATGATCAGATGCAACAGCTTGAGCAAAGCCTGTTTGATCTCGGCCTGCTCTTCCGCAGCGAAGGAGAGGCGATGACTGAAGATAGCCAATTCGCTCTGGGCAACTTTGATATCCGCAGCCGGATCGTGCAGTGTCTTCAGCAAGCCGGCCACCTGGTCGGAAAAACGATCGTCGTCACTCTCAAGGGCAGGCAGCATGCTTTCGATCATGAGCGCCAGTTTCGCCAGCAACTCGGTGGCGGCGGGCTGACCAGCCATGACGCTTGCGGATTCTGTATCGCGAAGCGGATCGGGCGCGACGCAGAGTCGGATGAAACCAATCAGTGCAGTTTCGAAATTCTTCCAGCTATGGCGCCCGATCGCACTGTCGAGTTGATCCAGTTGCTCCTGCTGCGCTGGAGTGTGGGCTGACAGGGACAGCGCTATCTGGCGCAGATGGGCATCGGGAAACGCCGCCGCATTCGAAATACCGGCAATCTCGTTGTAACACTCCTGATAATTGATCGGCGTGGGCGATAGCTTGCGGATGGCCAACTGCCGCAACGCCTCTCGCGCGATCTCTGATGGATTTTTCTGGCGGTGCATGAGGAAAGTTCAGGCAGTCTTCCGGCAGCTAGTGAGAATCGCCGGCATCAAACGGCCATCATCGGCAGAGACCGACGCGAATAACGACGTACGTTTCATGTGCCTGCCCATCGAGACCGGATGGCTCATGCAGCCTAATCCTGAGCCTTGCCAATCAACTCATCGATTTCAGCTTCCGCTGCATGCCAGTCCGCTTCCTCGAAACCGGGTGCAAATCCACGTTTTTCCCAGCGGTGGTAAGCGGCAGTCTCAACCCAGCGCCGACGCTCTTCAGGAGAGGGAGGAACTGGTCGCTCTGCCGGATTCTTCTTGGCCACTACCGGGGTCTTGGCTGGCTCGGCCTTGCTTGCGGCAGGCGCCTTGGCGGCGACCTTGGCTGTTGCAGCGGCTTTCTTGGGTTTGGCTGCAACCGCTTCAGGATTGGGAGCTACTGTTTTGGGCGCTGATTTTGGGGTCGCTTTTGGGGTTTCTTTTGCGGCTGCCTTTGGGGCTGCCTTTGCAGTAGTTGTTGCCTCAGACTTTGTCGCCTCCCTGGCCTGCTTGGGCTTGGCCGATGCAGCCGCGCCTGTGGCAGCCTTGCCGGCTGGCTTGTCTGCTGCGGCAGCTTTACTTTCTACCTTGGCTGGCGCTGCCGTCTTTTTCGGCTTGGTTGCTTCCGGTGCGACAGCGGCCTTCTTGGTGGCCCGCTTGACTGTTGCGGTTTTCTCTTCTGACATCGTGGTTTCTCCTGTAACAAATAAGCTGTTCAAGTCGCCTGGGCAAGGCTCATCGACAAACGATAAATGACCATGCCGTATTTTGGCCGCTTAGCTAACAAGTGGATAGCCTATTCGATCGGGATCTTCCTTCCGACAGAGGCTGCCATCAGCTTGTGCCGGATCGGTCGGCAGGCGAGCGAAGCGCAGAAAGGCAGTCGCTGCGCCGACGTGCTTGGGGCAAAACCCACCTTGCCTGGACGCCTCCGCACCATCGAGCTATTTCTTTGCCACGCCGAGTTCCATTTTTGCCTCGACTTCACGGCCATTAGCCTCCGCCACCGTTGCCTTGCCCAGCGTAATGCGTTCAGCCGGAGCGCCTGCGGCGACAAGTCCTTGCAACGCGGCTTCGCCCCGCCGCTGGCCCAGAATTTCCAGGTCAACATCCGACACCGCTTCCTTGTCCAGCAAACGCTGGTAAAGGAGAGCATGCAAATCAGCATCCTTGAGTTGGGCGAGGTCGTCGGCGGATAACGGTTCATCTTTCTTGAACAGGCCTTTCAGGCGCGACATCATTTTTCCGGCCCCCTTCTCCGGCTTTAGGTCCGGATTGGCCTGACGCCATTTGGCGTTGAGCGCAAGCCAGTCGGCTTCGCCGAAACGCTGCGCATAGAGACCTTCCAGAGCGGCCTGGCTCTTGGGATTGGCGGTGGATATCGGGCCGGCATCTTCGCCGGCGACCAACTTGACGCCCATCTTTTCGGCGACTGCGCGGCGCAAGCGGCTTTCCTTCAAAACCGGGCGATCAATCTCGGCCGCCCAGACTCCGTGAATGCTCAGCGCCAGACCGGGTCTTTTGCCGAGGATCTGGGCAATCTGTTTGAACTTCTCCTTTTCAGGTGGCGTCAGCGCGTCCTGACCGGCTTCGAAGGCGAGCTTCTCCAGCTTCTCGCCACCACCGCCGAACAACGCACCCAGTGCGCGGAACGGCGCGGTAACGATCTTGGTGAGAATGTTGCCGATGGCCTTCCAGATAATCCTTCCATAGCTGAACTGCGGGTCGTCCAGGCTGCCGGAGACCGGTAAACCCAGGTCGATCTTGCCATCCGAGTCTTGCAGGATGGCGATCGCCAGATCGAGTGGCAGGTTCAGCGCGCCCGGGGTTTCAACCCGATCGCCCAGGGTCAGCTTGTCCATGATGATCTGGTTTTCGCCCAGCAACTGGCGCTGCTTGATCTTGTATTCAAGGTCGAGCGAGAGCTTGCCGGAAGCAATCTTGCGGCCCGCGAAAGTGGCCGAATAGGGCGTCAGATTGGTCATCTCGACATTGCGGAACACCACTTTGATGTCCATGAACCCGGTCGGATTGAACAGATCGACCTGACCGACCGCGCGTGCCAGGCCGAATTCATCCACCTGACCGTCGATTTCCAGTTCCGCCAAAGCGCCTGGTTGGGTGGATATGCCGTTGAATGCGCCTTTCAGCGCGTGAACCCGAGTACCGAATGGCAGGGCCAGTGAATAGTCGGCGAACTCCATCTCGCTGTTTTCGATGCGGATGCGGTCTATCGCCAGCCGGAAGGCATTGGGGTTCGCTGTGGTGTCCATTTTCGCCGCCGGCTGAGTCGGCGCGGCTGCGCCGACTTCAACCGCCTTTCCGGCCTTTGCAGCCGGCGCGGCCGCATCGGCCTGCTCTGGCGACACCGCCACCGGCTCGGCGGCTGCATCGGACGATTTCATGATCCGCTTCAGATTGGTGCTCTTGTCCTTGAAGATGATCAGCTTGGCGTCGAGTTTATCCATACGCAGTTCGTCGATATCCAGCGCCGCCGGACTGGCGCGCACGCTATCGCTGGCAAGCCGCTTCCAGGCCAGGAAGCGCGCCCCGCCTTCGCTTTCATTGAGCAGCAGGTCGGTGACCTCGAAGCCGCCCTTGAAGTCGATTCTGGACGCCGCATTTGCCTTGGCCTCGAACTTGACCTGGCCTTGCGTTGAAGCGCGGCCGGAGGCGAGTACAAGATTGGCGGCCTGGGTCAGATAGGGTTGCGCCGGCGACAACGCCAGGTTGACCAATTTGAACTTGATATCTGCTGCAGGCGTTGCGGGAATGACTTTGCCTTCGGCCTGGAAATTGCCACCCTGTTTGATCTGAAAGCCCAGGCGCACCGGCAAGGGTGTTTTCAGGTTTTCCGTGACGCCGGTTACCGACGCTTCGATCTTGTCCAGCGTCAGCGCGATGGCGGGTTTCACCCCCTCCTCCCGCATGTCGATCTGGAAGCCCGCCAGATTGATTTGCTTGATCTGATAGCCCCAGCCTGGCTGTTCGACTTCCTCCCTGGTTTTAACGACGGGTTCCTCCCGCGTGGCGGGTTTGCCTGGCGCGGGCTTGAAGGCATCCAGCAGCGCAATGCCGCCATGTACGTCGCGCACCGCCTCGACCTTGCCATTGCTCAGGCTGATGCTGCCGACGCTGGCTTGTCTGGCGGCAAGATCGATACGACCTTCGTCCAGGGAGATTCCACCCAGCACGAACAGCGGATTGGCTGCGCCGCCGGATAGCAGACGGATACCGGAAACATCGATGCCGAGTCCTTCCACGATGGCCTGAGTTTGTGCACCGCCGGCTTCGGCTCTGGCGGTGAAACCGATCTGGAGATTGCCGATTTCCGCCTGCAAAGGGGCGGCAAAGCCGGCGTCGCTGAACTGGATGCCGAGTCCATTGAGTGCAAAGCGAGCGAGATTGATATGCCATGGCGCGGTCCGGGCCGGTTTGACCGACTGCGTTGACTTGGCGTGGGCTGACGACGCAGCTGCATTCGCTTCGGATTTTCCGGCTTCCGGGCCTTGCGGGAACCAGTCCTGAATATCCAGTCGGCCCGCCTTGTCCCGCCGCAGAGAGACCTTGCCGCCATTCAGCGCAATCTCGCCAAGATTCATTTCCCGCTTTTCCAGGTCGAAGCTGCCGCCGCTGAGACTCAGTTTATCCAGCTTGATTGCCGGTTCCTTGGCACCCAAACCCGTCAAGGCCAAGCCTTCCAGACTGAAACCGAGTTTATCGAGCAGCAGGGAAAACCTTTTGTCGGCATAGGCGGCGCGATAGGTCAAAGCCAACCCGGCAATCCCCTCGGGCGGTGCAATAGCCAGCTTCTCCTTGAGATAGGGCCAATAGCGCGCAAGCACGACCTGCTCGATCGCCAGCTCGCCCGTCGCCTGGACGGGTTTCAGGCCGACATCGCCCTTCCAGCGGATGCGTGCGCCCGATTGCAGCGTGGCGGCGAGGGTGTATGCCCCCTTGTCATCGGGCAGGGTGGAAATGTCGTTCAAGGTCAGATCGAGCGGGTTCAGCGCTGTTTCAAAGTCGACCTTGCGATCGGCGACATCGAACCGGCCCTTTTCAAGGGCGATGCGACGGACGAGCAAACGCGGCAACGGCTTGTCCTCCTCTTCCTCCTTGCTCTTCAGCGCCTCGATCAACGGCGTCCAGTTCAGGTTGCCGTCGGCAAGCAGAACCAGCTTCACGTCCGGTGCGGTGAGGCGGATGTCATCGAAGGCATAAGCCCACTTGAACAGACTGCCGGCGTCGAAATCGACGAAAAGCTCGCCAAAGGCCAGCAGCGGCTTGCCATCGGGCTCGGTCAATTTCAGCCCCTTGATCGAGAGCGACAAGGCCAGGGGATCGAAACGCGCGGCTTCGATTTGCAATTTGTGCTGGCTCTTGTCGGCAATGAATTTGGGCGCTGCCCATTTGATCAGCGGTTCGAAGCCGAACCAGGCAAACAGAAAATAGGCCGCGATCAAGCCGGCGGCGATCTTTGCCGGTGTTTTCAACAACAAGGTGCGGATCAAGGCGAACAACCGAGCAAGCATGGTTTATCTCCAGAAAGCAGAGCGCGATTCAGAGCGTCGCGCCAAAAAACAAATACGCCGCCAGCACCGCTGCGACAAAGCCGCCCAGATCGGCAATCAGTCCACCGGCGACAGCATGCCGCACGCGTTTGATGCCGACCGACCCAAAATATACCGCGAGGACATAGAACGTCGTTTCACTGCTGCCCTGCACGATAGCGGCAAGACGTCCGGCAAAGGAATCGGCGCCGGATGCCTGCATCGTTTCGATCATCATCGCGCGCGCGCCGGAACCCGACAGCGGCTTCATCAACATGGTCGGCAGCGCATCCACCCAGGCCGCGTCGAAGCCGGACATCAGCACCAGGGCGCGCACCGCCTCGACGAATGCCGGCAACGCGCCGCTGGCACGCAACATACCAATCGCCACCAGCATCGCCACCAGATAGGGAATGATCGTAACGGCCGTTTGAAAACCCTCCTTGGCGCCTTCGATGAAGGCCTCGTAAGCATTCACTCGCTTGACCAGCGCGCCTATGAGAAAAGTCACCAGCAACCCAAGCAGCAGAAAATTCGACAGAACCGAAGACTCCGCAGTCATCCGAGCGGCCGGGAGACTGGCGAAATACAGCGCCAGCCCGCCCACCAGCGTCGTGATGCCGCCCAGCCAGGCGAGAACCACGGCATCGAGCCTTATGCGCTGCACGGCGGCGACAAACAGAAATCCGGCCAGCGTAGAGCAGTAGGTCGCCATCAGGATGGGGATGAACACATCGGTCGGGTCGGCCGCGCCGAGTTGCGCGCGATAAGTGAAGATCGCCACCGGCAACAAGGTCACCGAAGACGCGTTGATGACCAGGAACAGAATCTGCGCGTTGCTGGCGGTTTCCTTGTCCGGGTTCAGATCCTGCAATTCGCGCATCGCCTTGAGTCCCATCGGCGTCGCCGCGTTGTCCAGACCCAGCACGTTGGCGGCCATGTTCATCGTGATCGAACCCAGTGCCGGATGGCCGCGCGGCACGTCGGGAAACAGACGCGCAAACAACGGCGCCAGCCAGCGTCCCATAAGGCCGAGAAAGCCGGCCTGTTCACCGATTTTCATGACCCCCAGCCACAAGCACATGACACCGGTGAGGCCGAGGGCGACTTCGAAAGCGGTTTTCGCGGAGTCGAAGCCGGCTTTCATCACCAATGCGAAGATGGTCTGGTCGCCGCCCAGATATTGCAGAATCGCCGCGCCGAACGCGACCAGGAAGAAGCCGATCCAGAGCGCGTTCAGCATGGCTTACAAGCTGCCCAGCCAGAGCAGGCCGACAATGGATAACCACAGTAGCGCCGCGCGCCAGATCAGGGCGACTGCGGCATCGATGCTTTCCGGCCCAGGCATTTCTTCCATGCCGAGATCCGGCCGCCAAACCTCGCAGTCGGCAAGGCATATCGGACCGCCCAGTCGAATGCCCAAGGCGCCCGCCCCTGCCGCAAGCAGCACGCCCTCGCTGTCGTCACGCCAGGTCCTGGCCTGGCCGCGCCAGCATTCGGTGGCGTCCTGAAAATTGCCGACAATGGCGAAACTGAAACCCAGCGCGCGAGCCGGCATCCAGTCCATCCAGTAAACGACTTTCTGCGAGAAGGCCGAAAACACTGCTTCGCTTTGCCATTGTTCACGGCAGGAATGGCTCAGCGAATACAACGCCGCGCCTGCGGGTCCAGCCAGCCAATACCAGAACAGGATGCCAAACAGGGTCGTCAGCGCCGATTTCAGTGTTTCTTCCAGTGTTTGTCGGACCAGATCGTCATCACTGTCGCCGGGCGCCAAGCCCGGATGCCACTTCAACAAGCTGTCACTCGCGTGCGCACGGTCGCCCGCCACCAAAGCGCGCGCGATGCTGGCGGCCTGGTAGGACGCGACACGAAAGCCGAACATGAAATACAGCAGCACGACCTCGACCGCCCAGCCCGAAATTGTCTCGCCGCCCCCCAGACCAGCCACGGCCAGCCCCACCAGCAGCGCCGGCAACAGCGCGCCCAGGCTCCATGCCAGCAGGCCATGCTGCTCGCCGCCGGCATTGAAGTTGTCCAGCAGCCAGCGATGGCCGCGCGCGATTTCGCGCAGCGGCCATTCCGGCACCTGCGGCCGGTAATGCTGCCAGGCCAGCGCGGCAAGCGGTGCAAACAGACTCATGTTACCGACCTCATGGACGCTCGACCTCGACACTGAGTTGTCCCATGCGCAATACCGAGTCCGACACTTCATAGATTTCCACCGTGGGCATGCGTATGCCCTCGCCTCGCGCTTGCAGATAGCCATCCAGCGCCGCGTAGGCGCGCCCCGGCGCAAGCATGCTGCCGGCGCGCACGCGGGCAACCAGAACCTGCCGTGCCGGAATGGTGGCTACTTCCAAGGGCAACGGGACCGTCACCCCTGGCGTCACCAGATAGCCGGTACGCGCCTGTCGCTGACCGACATCCACCAGGTCGGGATTGGAAAACAACACCGTGATCGGATTCCCAATGGCAATGCCAGCCGCCTGCAGGACTTCACGGGCCTCCACCGCCTTGTCCGGCAGTTTCGAATAATCGCCTCGACTTTCCAGGTAGGCATAGCTATACGGACCCGCAACAGATGCTTCTATCTGCACCGGGTTGAAACCACCCCACCAGATGTATACCAGCAGCAGGGGCAAGACGAAGGCGAGCAGAAATGGGGTGATGCCGGGCAGGAACTTCTTCAGATTCACGTGACTAGACTGACTAAAAAAGACCTGTCGAAGATACTACAGATGCTCTGTTGGCTGGCTTCCTATAATCTTCGAGCACCCTCCCTTTCATGCAAAGAAGGATTTTCCATGCGCGCCATCCTGCTTGTTCTAATTTCCCTCTGGTTAAGCGCGGCTGCTTGTGCAGAAGCGATATACCCCCCCGTCTCGGTCAATGTGCGCGCAGAAAAGGTCGCGCCGCACAGTTATTACATCCCCGGACTGGACGGTGCTGCGAGCGCCCGCAATGAAGGCTTCATGTCGAATGCCGGCTTTGTCATCACGCCGGCCGGTGTCGTGGTGTTCGATACCCTGGCTTCGCCATCCCTGGCCCAGGAGATGGTCAAGCGGATACGCGAACAGACCAGGTTGCCGATCAAGCGCGTCATCCTCAGCCACTATCATGCCGATCACTATTACGGCATGCAGGTATTCAAGGAACTTGGCGCGGAAATATGGGCGCACCAGGGCGGCAAAGGCGTGGTTGGCTCCGATGCCGCCAGGCACCGGTTCGAGCAACGCAAGGAGATACTCGGAACATGGATCAATGATCAAACCCAGCGCTTTGTAGAACCCGATCTCTGGTTATCCGGAGATACCGATTTCGAACTGGGCGGCATCCACTTCCGGTTGCGCCATGTCGGTCCCGCTCATTCCGAAGAAGACCTTGCCATGCTTGTGGTGGAAGACGGCGTGCTGTTTGCCGGTGACCTGGTTTTCAAAGGCCGGGTGCCCTACGTCGGCGACGCCGACTCGAGACTCTGGCTGAAGGCGCTGGATAAATTGATGGTGTTGAATCCAAGGTTGCTCGTCCCCGGCCATGGCGGCGCCTCAGACACGCCAATGCAGGATCTGACCCTTACCCGCGACTACCTGATGTTTTTGCGAACCGAAATGGGGCGGGCGGTCAACGAAATGGTTCCATTCGATGAAGCCTACGAAAGAACCGACTGGTCGCGCTATGCAAGCATGCCCGCATTCTTCGAAGCCAATCGGCGCAATGCTTACAACGCTTACCTGCTGATGGAGAAGGAGAGTGTCGCCAAATGAGTGACTCGATCATTGTCGAGCGGCAGATCAGCATCGCCCGCCAGACAGAACTTGGCGTGCATGGCTGGCCAACCTGGAAAGATGGCACCGGAACGCGTCAACTGGACTATGACGCGGCGGAGAAAAGCTATCTGCTCGACGGATCCGCCATGCTGAGTATGCAGGATGGTGTTGAAGTCATCGTCGAAAAAGGCGATCTGGTAATCATCCCGGCCGGCAAATGCGTATGGGTCGTTCACCAGCAAGTGCGAAGGCATTACCGCTCGGATGCGCTTTCACCGGCTTGCTGCATTATTTGAGACGGGATGATCCGGTAACGAACGTACCGGGATAATTCGGAATTCTGGCCAGTTGTGAACCGGCGACGCCTGGAAGCCCAGGCGTCGTATGCAATCAGATTACTTTTTCTTGCCTTTGGCAGCCGGCTTCACTGGATTGGCAGCAGCGGTAAGCTTGGCGCCAGCCTTGAAACGAACAACTTTCTTGGCTTCAATTTTCATTTCCTTGCCGGTTTGCGGATTGCGGCCAGTGCGAGCCTCGCGTTGTTGAACGCTGAATGTGCCAAATCCGATGAACTGCACGCTATCCCCTTTGGCCACGGCTTCAGTGATAGCGTCGATTGCGGCACTGACAACGTCACCGGCAGTGACTTTGGAAGTACCAGCCTTTTCAGCAACGATGTCGATCAGTTCGGTCTTGTTCATGCATGTCTCCTGACAATGATATGGGCGGGTAAAAGCAATTTTTTGTGGTGTTATTTTCATCAACTTCACCATCGGCGAACTCTGTTGATATTTCACCGATAGGATCGGCTACATCTGATCAACCTGGCGGTGGCGGGTAAATGCCCCCTTACGGGTGAACCACACCGCTAGCGTAAGCGAGAAGCCGAGTTCAGAGAAGGGGCGTAACGCATAGAAACACAGAAAATCTGCTGATTTTTGCCGGAGAAACCGCAGCATCAGCAAAAAATCAGATTGGTAGAAAAAAATGACGCCAATCCCACGCAGCGCTACGCCATCAACATTAGCGCGGAACCATGGGAACGATGCCGCCAAACATGCGCGGATCAATCATGGGTATGGATGGAAACGCCTGCGGATAAGAAGGAACCATGGCGCCTGTCTGACCGCCAAAAGAAGGCATCTGCATCATGCTATTCATGGTCGGCCCATAAGATTGGGGGCTTGCCACGCTACCCATCCATTGACCATACCAATTTGGATTGATCGGCGCAGTCGCCATGCCAAGGGTACGCGGATCAAGCGCCGCACCAGCAAATTTGAGGTAGGTGTTCGGATTCAACGCATTGAGAAGCAGCCCCAACGCACGCGGATCCATCGGCGCCATCATCCAGCGCATCAGTTTGTTGGGATCGGTCATCACCGTGGTCGCCGCTGCAATAAACTGAGGGTCCATCAAGGCCTGCGACCAATTTGCAAGTACCACCGGATCCATCGCCTTGGCAAAATTGGAATAGGCGCGGGGGTCCATCAAGCTGGAAGTGGATTGCAAGTACAGATTGGGGTCCAGCATAGCTTTGCTGGCGGCCATCAGAAACTCGGGCTCGGACACAGTTGCCAGCGCCGCGATGAATTTTTTCGGGTCGGCCAACATGTCGCCATTGCGGGTGAAATCAGACAAATAACTGACCCATTCAGTTGTACTTACAGGCACAGCGGCAGTTTGCGTAGTGGCTTGTGCTGGGGCATCTGCGGACAGACTCGCCATACTGTATGAAGCAAGTGCAATTGCGAGAATAGTGCGAGTGGCATTCATCCTGATCTCCAATAAAATTCAATATTAACAACTGCTTATGTTTATCTCGCAAAGCGAGCGAGGCGGATTGTGCCGTTAATCGAATACAAGGTGTCAGGAAAATGGGCAGATTGAATCTGCCCTCGCAATGATCAGTTGAACAACCATGGAAACTGGAAGCTTCCTAATGGCGTTCAGGATCATATCTATCGGATAGGTGCCGAACGTCACCTCCTGCTGTCAGAGAATCGCTTGACTGCGCCAGATGCGCCACGTAGATTCAACAGCGCTGCTTGTATTTTCAGAGTAGATCTCCATTTAAGACGAACAAAGGGGGCGACCTGGCTTCGACGGGGGTCGCGAAGCAGACAAGGGCATACCGAGGACCAGTTACCTCGTAAATACATCTGGAATCTAGTAGTCGCCAACGACGAAACCTACGCTCTGGCCGCTTGACGGCTAGACTCCACACCGGTTGGTCCATGGGCCGGGCTGGGAAACCAGCAGTGGAGTCATTAACATGGACTCGCCTAGATTCGGGCTACTTGAATCAAGGTTAAATTAAGGTAGCTCGCTTGAACTCAGCCTGTCTGGCCGGCGGGGTTCAGGTTAAAACCAAATGACCAGACTAAGTATGTAGAACTTGCTGTAGAGGACTTTCGGACGCGGGTTCGATTCCCGCCGCCTCCACCATTTACCCATCCAACAACATCCAGCAACATCCTTAAACCGGCCTAAGTGCCGGTTTTTTTATGCCTTTTTCAACCATTGCGGGGTTACATAGGCTTACAGCCTCCAAAATTTTCGAGGGTAACAATGCGGGTAACAAGGTAACGCGGACAAAACAGCGTCCCCTATAATCGCTCTGATGTCTGATCATGCTCTCCACCGGGTTTGGGCAACAGAGCAGATGCGGCAGACCACCACGACTGCAGATTGTTTCAATCGCTTACCATGTGCTTACCGCGAAACGCAGAAGCAAAAACGGCGACTATAGTTGTCGCCGTAACCAACTGAATCCAATGGATAGTTCTGGTGGGCAGTACGGGGTTCGAACCTGTGACCCCCGCCGTGTGAAGGCGGTGCTCTACCACTGAGCTAACTGCCCTTGAACGTTGCGTTCAAAGAGGCGCGCATTCTAATGATGCGGAGATACAGGGTCAAAGCTTTTTTCCGGCGGCGAAAGCGATGAGCGCCGGGTAAAATCACAAGCTTTCGTCTTACCGCCAAGATCATGGTCCGCACTCGTTTCGCTCCTTCTCCTACCGGTTATCTGCATATCGGCGGCGCTCGCACTGCTCTGTTTTCCTGGGCCTACGCCCGCAAGATGGGCGGCGAATTCATTCTGCGTATCGAAGACACCGACCTCGAACGTTCCACCCAGGCTTCCGTGCAGGCCATTCTGGATGGCATGGCCTGGCTCGGCATCGATTGGGATGAAGGTCCGTACTACCAGATGCAGCGCATGGAACGTTACAAGGAAGTCGTCGATCAGTTGCTGGAAGAAGGCCACGCCTACTATTGCTACGCCAGCAAGGATGAGCTTGATGTGATGCGCGAGGCGCAAAAGGCGCGCGGCGACAAACCGCGATATGACGGTCGCTGGCGGCCGGAAACCGGCAAAGCCCTGCCCGTACCGCCGCCTGGTGTGATGCCGGTGATCCGGTTCAAGACGCCACAGGATGGCGTAGTCACCTTCAATGACATGATCAAGGGCCCGATCAGCGTGGCCAATGCCGAACTCGACGATTTAGTCATCGTGCGCGGCGATGGCGTGCCGACCTATAACTTCGGCGTCGTCGTCGATGATTGGGACATGCGCATCAGCCACGTCATTCGCGGCGATGACCACGTCAACAACACACCGCGCCAGATCAACATCCTGAACGCGCTGGGTGCGCCGATTCCGACCTACGCGCATGTGCCGATGATTCTCGGCAACGACGGCGAACGGCTGTCGAAGCGGCATGGCGCGGTGTCGGTGCTGCAATATCGGGATGAAGGTGTCCTGCCGGAAGCCCTGCTCAACTATCTGGCGCGACTTGGCTGGAGTCACGGCGATGAAGAGAAATTCAGCCTCGACCAATTCGTCGAATGGTTCGATCTGGGCCACGTCAGCCACTCTGCCGCCCGTTTCGACGGCAGCAAACTGGCCTGGCTCAACCAGCAATATCTAAAGGAAGCCGACAACACGCGACTGGCCGAGTTGGTGCAACCCTTTCTGCACGCGCAGAACATCGACACCGGCAGCAACGACAACCTCGCCGGCCTGATCGGCCTGGTCAAGGAACGCGTCAACACCGTCGCAGAGCTGGCCGATGGTCTTCACATCTATTTCAAGCAAAACCTGGCCAGCGCCGATGACTTGCGGGCAAAATTACCGCGCACCGCGCTGCCCGCTTTCGAGCAACTGAAACAGGATTTCGCTACGGTGGCCTGGGAAGCCCCGGCTCTGAGCCAGTTGTTGAAGGACACCGCGCAAGCCTTCGGCCTGAAGATGGGCCAGATCGGCATGCCACTGCGCCTGATCCTGTTCGGCACTGCCCAGACTCCCGCCATCGACCAAGTGCTTGCCCTGCTTGGCCGCGACGAAACCCTACGTCGATTTGAATCTGCCTGGCCGCATATTTTGCTGGTAGTGGAGTAAACCTTGGCACGACCGGTAAAATCGCGCCTCGCGGTCAGAAATTGCGTCATCAACACATAACGAACTCAAGCACGTATTCATGCCTCAAAAAATGCAACTCATTGGTTCGCTGACCAGCCCGTTTGTGCGCAAGGTTCGCATCGTCGCAGCGGAAAAGTTCATCGAATACGAACTCGTCATTGAGACCCCGTGGAGCGAGGACACGCGCGTTCCTGAATTCAACCCGCTCGGCAAAGTACCGGTCTGGGTGCAGGAGGATGGCAAAACACTGTTTGATTCGCGGGTCATAGTCGAATACCTCGAACACGTCAGCCCGGTCGGCCACCTGTTGCCGAAAGACGCACGCCCACGTATCGCGGTGAAGCGCTGGGAAGCCCTCGCCGATGGGGTCTGCGACGCTGCCGCGCTGATCTTCATCGAGCGTAAACGTGTTACCGACAAGCAGGATTCAGACTGGATCAAACGCCAGATGGCCAAAGTCGAAGCCGGCCTGAAAATGATGAGTGACGACCTCGGCAACCAAAACTGGTGCACCGGAGAATTCTTCTGTCTGGCCGATGTCGCGGTCGGCTGTGCGCTCGGTTACCTAGAATTCCGCTTCCCGGAGATCGACTGGCGTCGCGCCCACCCCAACCTGTCCGAACTGTTCGACCGTTTGATGCAGCGCCCGGCGTTCAAGGAGACGGTGCCGGTGGCGTGAACCGTAAACCGGGGTGCGGCAAGCCGCGCCAAAGCGTGAGCTTCACGCCTCAGCCCGACTTGCACGGATTCGAAATGAACCGATAGCGGACACCACGAAAAATCCGTCGCACCAGCGAAATCAAGTTAAGTGGGCAACCGCTCAAATTGACTCGAATCAAGGTTATTTCAGCTTCCCAAAGAGCTAATTGGTTCCCGACAAGACAAATCGCAACGTTTTTCCTGTTGCATTGAGAAACTGTCATGGGGGAGCTGATAGTGCAGTTGCTCGCTCGTCAAATAGGGCTGATCTGGCTATTTCCACTCGCGGCGCAAGCCAGTAACGGCCTCAACCTGATCGGCTACGGCGCCGAATGGGTGGCGCTTGGCGGCACCCATTCGGCAATCGCCGGCGACACGTCCGTGTCCAACCGTTTCATTCCAGTCGGCGGCTTCGGCCATGTGCGCCGGCCGAAAGGCTCAGACTGCGCCAGGGGCGTGGCATCCTTTGGCCAGGGTGGTGCAGGAGTCGTTTATGAAAATCTGAATACACTGTTCGGCAGCGTCTACGAATTGTCTTCGCAGGTACCGATGTGTTACGCATGGCCTGGTTCAGGCGACAGCCGGAGCCTGGGCTGATCTTCCATTCGGATCGCGGCAGCCAATATTGCAGTCATGGGTTTCAGGGCGCGCTCAAGGGCTATGGAATGCAATCCTCGATGAGCCGCAAGGGAAACTGCTGGGACAATGCGCCAACCGAAAATTTGTGGGGCCGGTTGAAGGTCGGCAGGCTGTACGGCAGGAAGTTTGCAACCCGGCGAGAGGCCATGGATGAGGTCATGGACTGGCTGACGTTCTACAACCACAAAAGATTGCACTCGACGCTGGAGTATGTCAGCCCCATGACGTTTGAGCAACGCTGGTTTGCGGCCTAGCAACAAGGCAGAAAGTCAGCATAATGGTCAGCCTATGGAGTCCGGAATTCAGGGGCAAGGTCAGTGTCTATCGACGTTGCCGGGAACTGCTTTCAATCGTTCTCGGCGTTGCGCCATCGGCCGAGATTGAATCCCTCATCCGGCTTTCGCGCGAAGGCTGATCGCGCCCCCCTCAAGCCCTGGTCTGGGCCGCCTCGAAGCATGCCCCGAATACCTTGGCGAATCGGTAGGTTATCTGTAAGCAAGACGTGTCCATAACGTCAAATCGGGGATAGTTACTCTTAGACAATGTAAAGGAGACCATCATGAAACTCACTACCCTGGCATTCGCCTTGATCGAAATCGCAACCGTATTACCCGTCAAGGCCAATTTTGACGAAAACAATTGGAGTCGCTCCGAACTGCTGTGGAACGAGGAGTACGACAACTATGTGGTAGCGCCCACGCTGAAGCCGGACATCTTTCTGGAACGCTTGGTCTGAAGCGATCACTACACCGATTTCGTGCCTGTCGCCATGGCCTATATGGCCAAGTTGCGGGACTACCACGAACAGAAGGTCTGGAGTGAACAACAAGGCGCTTTTGTTGTGCGGGCGAGCATCAAACCATGTCCGAAATTGGGCGCGCAAACCGCTTTGATGCGTTTATCCAGACTTCATTGATCAACCAGCTGTGCAGCAATTGGCCTGACTGCACCCTCCAACCGCCACATTCACATCGAAAGGGGAAAGTTCATGTCACTCACCCTTATTCCCACAAAGACAGCGGCTTTCGGAGCCTGGCCCATGTATGCGGCAACGAACGTTTCCGAATTCGGCGCCAGCGAGGAATCAAGCATTTCCCATGCTGAAAGCATCTATACGGTGATTCTGGCCAGCGGCACGGAAGATGGCGGCAAACGTGCCACTCTGGCCCTTTCCATGGCTTGCACGGCACTCTCCATGAACTTGACAACACATCTTTTCCTGGTCGGCGCGGGCAGTATCTGGGCCTACCAGGGGCATGCCGATTGCATTCAGGTAGACGGTTTTCCGGCATTGGATGAGTTACTGGGAAGCTTTGTCGACCTGGGTGGAAATCTGGCCGTCTGTTCAACCTGCAATCAATCCCTTTGCCACGCCAACGGCAGCCAGGAAAAGACGTTTACCCGCCGCCCGGGCGTTCAGATCCAGGGAATGGCAACAGCGATAGCGCATCTCATGCAAGGACGCGCCGTCACTTTTTAAGCACGCAACTTCAACTTCTATTACCTGTTCAAGGAGGAGGCTTCCTATCTTCGATATCAGGCCCATATGGATTTCGCAGCCAAAATTTTCTTGTTACCCGCATACAAGCGCGAATTGTCCATAATCAGTGCATGCCCACCGATCAACTCGCCACCCTGTATCCCTTCCTGACCAGCCTTGCCATCGGCCTGCTTATCGGCCTGGAACGCGAACGTTCGCCGGCTGCCCGCGCCGGATTACGCACTTTTTCGCTGGTCGCGCTGGCCGGCACGCTGGGTGCATTGTTGTCGGAAAAAACCGGCGCGCCTTGGCTTCTTGGCGCCGGGTTGATGGTGATGGGCGGCATGATGGTGGCGGCCTATTTCAAGGACTCCGAGGTGGACGACCCCGGCACCACAACAGTTGCTGCCGTCGTCGTGTGTTACGCGCTCGGGGCGATGGTCTGGTTCGATCTGGAGCAACTCGCGGTGACACTGGCGATCCTGACCACCGCCCTGCTCTACTTCAAGCCGGAGCTGCGCGGTGTGTCGCGCAATCTCACCCGCCTTGATCTGGTTTCCATCCTGCAATTCTCGGTGCTGTCGTTCGTCATCCTGCCGATTCTGCCGAATCAGGATTATGGCCCTTACGACGCGCTCAACCCGTATCAAATCTGGTGGATGGTAGTGCTGATCTCAGGTCTGTCGCTGGCCGGCTATGCCGCCCTTCGCGTCGCCGGCCAACGCCAGGGAACGTTGCTGACTGGCCTCTTCGGCGGCATCGCATCAAGCACGGCAACCACGCTGGCGTTTTCCCGACATGGCCGCGACTCGCCACAACTGGCCGGCATGGCGGCGCTGGTGATCCTGCTGGCCAATTGGGTATTGCTGATCCGCCTGAGCGTTCTGGTCGCGTTGTTGGCACCGAATATGCTGCAGTCAATGCTGCCGCTGCTGGGTAGCGGCGCGCTGGCCGGATTGGTGATGATTTACCTTGCCTGGCGGCGGCTCGGCCGACAGAACGACGCGCCGGTACTGGAAATGAAAAACCCGACCGAAATCCGCGCCGCGTTGAGCTTTGGCCTGCTCTATGCCGGCGTGCTGTTTGCTGCCGCCTGGTTGTCGGATCTGGTCGGCAGCCAGGGGGTTTATGCCGTGGCGCTGGTTTCCGGGTTGACCGATGTTGATGCCATCACCCTGTCCAGTTTGCGATTGTTCAATCTAGGCAACCTGGCAAGCGACCAAACCGCCACTGCCATCCTGCTCGCGATCGTCTCGAATATCGCGTTCAAAAGCGGGCTGGCCAGCGTCATCGGCGGTGCCGCGCTGGCCCGTCGTGTGCTGCCTGGCATGGCTGCGGTGGCGGTTGGGCTGGTTGTCGGCTGGCTGCTGATCTGATCAGCAGAATCAACCTGGCAAACTCAGTTGAGCGCGGATTTTTCTCCGTGAAGCCTCCTGGATACTGCGCTCCCGCAACGCTCGCGCCGCAAGCGGTCGCTCCTACCACGCGGACAACTGCCGGATATAGGATCAACGTTTGAGGTGCTGCGGCCGCCGCTTGCTGTCGCGCTGCGCGGTGCGTTCCTGACGCGGTGTCAGGGGTTTGACATCACGCGCCTCGAACGGGTTGTGGCCTGATTTGAACTCGACCCGCAACGGCGTGCCTTGCAGGCTGAAGGTGGTACGGAAGATGTTCTCCAGATAGCGTTTATAGCTTTGCGAGATGCCTTCCAGATGGTTGCCGTGAATGATGATGATGGGTGGATTGCTGCCGCCTTGGTGGGCGTATTTCGGCTTCGGCCGGAACAGGCCGGACTTGGGCGGCGTGTGCTGCGCGACCGCATCGAGCAAGACGCGGGTCAGGCGCGGTGTCGCCAGTTTCGCCATCGCGGCGGCATAGGCTTCATCAACCGACTTCAACACTTCCGTGATGCCCTGTGCGCGCAATGCGGAAATGAAGTGAAAGCGGGCAAACGACAGGAATTCCATGCGCCGGGTCAGTTCACGCTTGATCTGCTCGCGGTCATAACTGTCCATGCCGTCCCACTTGTTGACCGCCACCACCAGCGCGCGGCCGGCTTCCAGCACAAAGCCGGCGAGGTGCGCATCCTGATCCGAGATTTCCTGCTGTGCATCGAGCACCAGCACCACCACGTTGGCGTCTTCAATGGCTTGCAGGGTCTTGATCACGGAAAACTTTTCGATCGCCTCGGTGACCCGCCCTTTGCGCCGCACACCGGCGGTGTCGATCAGCGTATACGGCTTGCCGTTGCGTTCGAAATCAACATAGATCGAGTCGCGCGTCGTGCCAGGCTGGTCGAAGGCGATGACCCGCTCTTCGCCGACGAAGGTGTTGACCAGCGTCGACTTGCCGACGTTGGGACGACCGACGATGGCGATCTTCGGGTGCTGGACTTCGGCGTCTTCGGCGGCATCCGGGAATGGCTCCATCACCAGATCGATCAACTCGCGCACGCCTTCACCATGCGCACCGGACACGGCAACCGGCTGGCCGAGGCCGAGTTCATGGAATTCGGCCGTCACCACGCCGGCGTTCATGCCCTCGGTCTTGTTCACCGCTAGCAATACCGGCCGCCCGCTACGACGCAGTTTGTCGGCGATGATCATGTCCTGCGGCGTAATACCGGAACGGCCATCGACCAGGAAGATGACCGCATCGCCTTCGGCTACGGCCTGCATGGTCTGCTTCGCCATTTCGGCCAGGATGCCGGACTCGGCAACCGGTTCAAAGCCGCCGGTATCAACCACCAGATACGGCTTTGAACCAATGCGGCCGTGGCCATAATGGCGATCGCGGGTGAGGCCCGGTAAATCATGCACCAGCGCATCCCGCGTCTTGGTCAGACGATTGAACAACGTGGATTTGCCGACATTGGGTCGGCCGACCAATACGAGGGTGGGTTTCATAATTGCAGGTTAGGTGTTGTAGCGTGGCTGCCAAGCAGCAGACCACGTCGTCTTTACTGGAGACGGTAGGCGAATAAGCCGCCATTCGCAGTCTGCACGAGCAGGCCGGATTTGAGCGGAAGCATGACACTGTTGATCGGGCTGCCGTCACTCGCCACGCGGGCGGCAAAACTACCGTCTTCGGTATTGAGCAGATGTATCTGGCCCTGAAAATCGCCCACTGCGACAAAGCGTTCAGCCACGGCAACCGGGCTGGACAACTTGCGATCGCGCAGTTTGTCCTGTTTCCAGGGATTCGTACCGCGTGCCTTGTCAAATGCCGACACAGCGCCGTGTTCATCGGCAGCAAAGACATAACGTTCGTCCATCGCGACACCACGCGGAGCGGAAAAATCGCGAACCCAGGCAACTTCGCCGGAAACCTGACCAATGCAGCCAACACGGCCCTGGAACGCGCCGGCACAGATCAGCCCATCATCCAGCGCAAGCGGCCCGACAACATCTGCGATCCGTTCCAGTTCGGTGGCGCCGCGAGGCAATGCCACATTGGCTTCCCATAACGGTGCGCCATTGTTCAGCGCCAGCGCAGTCAGTTTGCCGCCGGCATGACCGGCAAATACGGCATTGCTGGCCAGCAGCAGATGGCTTTGTTCGCGCAGCATCAATACCGGCAAAGTGCGGTTATAGCTCCAGCGTTGTTTGCCGGTGGCGCTTTCAAGCAGAAACACCTTGCCGTCATTCGAACGTGCCACTACAACACCATTTTCGGCAATCGGCGGCGTCAGAATTTCACCTGAAAGTTTGGTGCTCCAAACTGGCGCGCCATCGCTGCTCTTGAACGCCAGCAACATGCCTTTTGGCGTTCCCACCAGCACTAGTTCGTCGCCAATGCCGACCCCCGCCGACAACATCTGGTCGGCATCGATGCGCCATATTTCGCGCCCAGAAGCCAGGTCGAGTTTGACGATCTTGCCTTCCCGGCCGGCGGCATAGACTGCTTGACCATCGCTTTCCGGCGAGAAGGCGAATGGACTACCGGCGCCGACATTGGCATCCCAAGCCTTGACCAACGTGACACTGGGCTTGAACTCAACCAGTTCGGCCGGTTTGATCAGCGGTGCATCTGATCCGAACCAACCGCCGATGGTCGAGCAGCCAGACAGCAGAGCCGCGAGCGCGATCAGAACAGAAGCGAGTTTCAGCACATCAGCCTCCCAGGCTATCGAGGCGAATTTCTACCAACGGTTTGAGCGAACTTGTATCGCCCAGCTTCTCCAAAGCCAGCTTGTAGGCCGTACGCGCCTCGGCATCCTTGCCCTGCGCGGCCAGGACATCGCCCTTGAGTTGTTCGGCAAGGCCCTGGAAGGCGGGATCGAATGCGTCTTCCAGCAATTTCAATGCGCCAGGCAAATCCTTTTCTTCAAACAACAGTGTCGCCAAACGCAAACGCGCCAACTGCTTGACGCCATCATCACGCGCATGATCGAGCGCGAATTCGTATTGCGCACGCGCGCTCTTGCTGTCGCCAGCCTCCATATTGATCCGCCCGGCAAGCCAGGCGGCAGGAGCGCCATAGGCACTGCCAGCATGCTTCTCCATGATTTGGGCGGTGACTGCCTTGGCCGTTTTCAGATCATTCATGCTGGCCGCCTGAATCGACTGATCAAACAGCATGGAAGCTTCCGCCGCCTGAGTGTGGGTCCAGGTCTGCCAGGCACGCCAGCCGGCGACAACCAGCAGGAAAACAGTGACCCCCCAGATAACCTTGCTGCCATTCTGTTTCCACCAGGCTTTCGCCTCATCTACCTGTTCCTGTTCTTCAAGATCGAGCGCCATTGCCTATCCCTTTCAAAGATCCGTTTTCAATAATTCGATGACTTCCGACAACGCCAACCTCTGTTGTTCAGGTTGTTTGCCAAATTCGCCGCGCAACGCCTTCAGTGTCACCTGATTCGCCGCAGCCTCGTCGTCACCGATCAAGACTGCGTAACTAGCCTGGCTGGCGTCGGCTTTTTTCATTTGTGATTTGAAACTGCCACCACCGCCATGCAGCACCACGCTGAGTCCGGCGTCGCGCAGTGTTTCAGCAGTCTGCATGGCAATACGTTCTGCTGCCTCACCCACATTGACCAGATAGATATCAGGCGCATCCGGCGACGGGGCCAGGCCGGCTTCGGTCAGCATCACCAGCAACCGTTCAACACCCATGGCAAAGCCACAGGCGGACGCCGGTTTGCCACCCAACTGCGCGACCAGACTATCGTAGCGACCGCCGGCGCAGACCGTGCCCTGGGCGCCGAGCTTGTCGGTCACCCATTCAAATACGGTGTAGTTGTAATAGTCGAGTCCACGCACCAGTCGCGGATTGACCCGATACGCAATCCCGGCGGCTTCAAGGCCTCCTTTGACGGCAGCAAAATGCCCCAGCGCGGCTTCATCGAGCTCATCCATCAATTTCGGCGCAGCCTCAACCAACGCCTGCATGGCCGGATTCTTCGAATCGAGGATACGTAGTGGATTGGTCTGCAGGCGGCGCTGCGAGTCGGCATCGAGTTCATCGGCATGCGCGGTGAAGTACTCGACCAGCTTCTGGCGATGGCTGGCGCGGGACTCGGGACCGCCAAGCGAGTTGATTTCCAACTGGATGAAGTCGGCCAGACCGAGTTTTTTCCATAGCCGGGCGGTCATCAGCAGATGTTCGACATCGAGATCCGGGCCAGCGAAACCGAGCGCTTCAACGCCGACCTGATGAAACTGGCGATAACGGCCTTTCTGTGGCCGTTCATGCCGGAACATCGGGCCGCTGTACCAGAGCCGCTTGCCGCCATCGAACAGCAAATTGTGCTCGATCGCCGCGCGTACGCAGCTGGCGGTGCCTTCCGGACGCAGGGTCATGGATTCGCCATTCAGCGCATCGACGAAGGTGTACATCTCCTTCTCGACGATGTCGGTCACTTCACCAATGGCACGCTTGAACAAACCGGTATGTTCCAGGATAGGAGTACGCATCTCGCGATAACCATAGCTTTTCAGCCAATCGCGGATGGTCTGCTCGAAATAGGCCCACAGCGGCGCATCGACCGGCAGCAGGTCATTCATGCCGCGCACGGCGCGCAATTGGTTGCTCATCTTGCGGTGAAGGGTGAAGGGTGAAATGTGAAACGTGAAACGTGAAACGTGAAAGCGCGCGGCTTCACCTTTCAGATTTCACTTTTCACTTTTCACTTTTCACGCCTTTCCTCCATAGGTTCGTTGAACATAATCATCGACGATGGCCTGGAACTCTTCGGCGATGCGGTCGCCCTTCAGCGTCACCGTCTTGTGGCCATCGACATACACCGGCGCCACCGGGGTTTCGCCGGTACCGGGCAGGCTGATGCCGATGTTGGCATGCTTGCTTTCGCCGGGGCCGTTGACCACGCACCCCATCACCGCGACGTTCATTGTCTCGACACCGGGATACTGCTTGCGCCAGATTGGCATCTGGCTGCGCAGCCAGTTCTGGATGTTCTGCGCCAGCTCCTGGAATACCGTGCTGGTGGTGCGGCCGCAACCTGGACAGGCGGTGACCAGCGGCGTAAACGAACGAATGCCGAGAACCTGCAGGATTTCCTGCGCCACCTGGACTTCAGTGGTGCGAGACTCACTTGGTTGCGGCGTCAGCGAAACACGGATGGTGTCGCCGATGCCTTCCTGCAGCAGCAAAGCCAGCGCCGCCGACGAGGCGACGATACCCTTGCTGCCCATGCCTGCTTCGGTCAGGCCGAGATGCAGTGCGTAATCGCTGCGTGAGGCGAGATCGAGATACACCTTGACCAGATCCTGCACGCCCGACAACTTGCAGGACAGGATGATGCGATCGCCTGGCAAACCGAGTTCCTCGGCGCGACGGGCGGAGTCCAGCGCGGAGGTGATCAGCGCATTGCGCATAACATATTCCGGCGTGTGCGGCTGCGGTCGCTTGGCATTCTCGTCCATCATCCGGGCCAGCAATTCCTGATCCAGACTGCCCCAGTTGACGCCGATGCGCACCGCCTTGCCATATCGAGCGGCAGCTTCGACCAGAACCGCGAATTGCTCGTCTTTCTTGGCGCCACGGCCGACATTGCCCGGATTGATGCGCAGCTTGGCCAGCGCTTCGGCGCATTCCGGCACCGCCTTGATCAAACGATGGCCATTGAAATGGAAGTCACCGATCAGCGGCACATTGCAGCCAAGCGCATCCAGCTTTTCCCGGATCACCGGCACCGCGCGCGCGGTTTCCTCGGTATTGACAGTCAGCCGGACCAGTTCCGAACCAGCCTGCCAGAGTGCATGCACCTGGGCGACCGTGCCGGCGATATCGGCGGTATCGGTATTGGTCATCGACTGCACCACCACCGGCGCACCACCGCCAACCGGCACATGCCCCACCAGCACGCGGCGGGTGGGACGACGAACGATGGATGTAATCAAGCTCATGCGGAAACTCCGATCATTCAAGGGTCAGCCGTGCCACTTTCTGGCCGATGAAAGGGGCCAGATCAATGCTGTGACCGTTATAAGTCAGCTTGACCAGTGCGGCTTCGCCAACCACCAGGCGAAACGGCGGCATACCGGAAAAAGCTTCCGCCGTACCGGCAAGTACCAATTTCGAAAAACGCGCGCCCTTGGCATCGACAACCTGAATCCAGGCATCTGTGACCGGTTCGAAACGCATGCTGCGGGTAGCCGCTTTGGTGTCGGCATTAACGTTGACCGCCGGACTGATCGCTTCCGGAGCCATGGGTTGAACCGGCGGCGTCCTGGTGACGGCTTCCGGCGAACCTGTTGCAGCGGAATCATTCGGCATTATTGGCACCGGTGCAGGCAGCGCAGCCGTTTGCCCAGGCACTTGATTGACATCCGAGTTTGGTGCGCTTGCATCAGGTAGCGGTGTGATGCTGGGTGCTATAAGAGTCCCCCCGGGTTGATCATCCAAGCCAGCAACCACGCTGGAAGGTTCGCTCAGGCCGATCGCTGGTGGGGTCGTGATCAAAGCATCTTCACCCTGGCGCAACCAGTAATAGAGCGCAACCACCAGCAACAGGAAAAACGTCAACGCGATGACCGGATACACCAGCCAGATACGAATACCACTGGACCCGACAGTCAAGCCGGCGTTGGGCGCGGTAATCGTCTCCGAAACTTCGGCCTGAGCATCGACCGGCGCGATCAAGCTATCCGGTTCAATACCGACCAAACGGGCATAGTTGCGGACAAATCCACGCACAAAGACTTCACTTGGCAAATGGCCGAAATCTTCCTGCTCCAGCGCCTCAATCTGACGCGCGGTCAACTTGAGCTTGGCGGCGACATCCGACTGCGTAAGATTTCTGGCTTCACGAGCGGCTTTCAAACTGCCGCCGAAATTGGCCTGAAACACCTCTCTCATAACAGGCTCCCGGCTTGATCATACTGCCCGTTGAGCAACCATTGCGCCTGGATTGCTTCGGGATAACGACGCCGCAACAAGGCGCCAAAGTTGGCCTCGGCCTCATGGTCGCCAAGTTTGCGTTCGGCGCGCACACCCAACCAAAGTGCTTGCGGTCCGAGTGCAGCGAGTTCGCTGAATTGGGCGCTGTACTGACGCAACAGCGTGCGTGCAGCAAGCCAGCGATCCTGCCGGAAATGCAATTCCGCCATGCCCAGCAGCGCGGTGGATTGGTTCGGCACCCGTTTCAGCGCGCGCGTGAAATAAATCTCAGCCTGCGCCCTGTCACCCTTTTCAAGCGCGCAATTACCTGCATTGGCGAGGGCCATTTCCGGCGTCGAATACAAGGAATTGGTCAAAGCCAACTCGGAATGCTTCAAAGACTCCGCCACTCGGCCACGTTGGCACAGAAATAACGCAAAGTTGTTATGCGCTTCGGAATAATTGGGCGACAACTCGATCGCTCGCCGAAAATGGCTTTCCGCCTCCTTGTCTTCCCGCAACTGAGCATGCACCAGCCCCAGAATGCTGTAAGCCGGAGCGTAGCGACCATCCGAGGCGAGCGC
Organism: Tepidiphilus sp. J10; assembly: GCA_945897955.1. Classification (GTDB taxonomy): domain Bacteria; phylum Pseudomonadota; class Gammaproteobacteria; order Burkholderiales; family Thiobacillaceae; genus PFJX01. The sequence continues at coordinate 59,859 of CAMDGQ010000005.1, forward strand.
GATGCGCAACTCCTGTAATGCCACCGCGTACTGACCACGCTGAAAGTAGCTGGCGCCGAGTTCGGTATGCAGCCGCGCACTGGGGTTATCTTCACTCGCCGCGCGGGCTTCCATACTGCCGCCACCGCCCGACGGCTGCGAGGTTGCGCACCCCGCCAGCAACACGAGCAGACTGATCGAAAGACCCAATCTGAAACGCAACAATGCAGCTTGCTTCATGCCGCCAACTCCATGCGTTTGATGACACGCTTTGATTTGTCTTCCACCTGGCCCGCAAGTTGGCCACAAGCGGCATCGATATCGTCACCCCGCGTTTTGCGCGTGGTGGCAACCTTGCCGGCTTCAATCAGCTGGGAAGCAAATTTGCGAACACGTTCAGACGGAGAACGCTTGAAACCTGAATTGGGGAAGGGATTGAACGGTATCAAATTGAATTTGCAGGAAATATCGCGTGTCAGATGCAGCAGTTGCTCAACATGCTCGGGTTGGTCATTGACCCCATCCAGCATGACATATTCGAAGGTAATGAAATCACGCGGCCCATCGACGATGTAGCGCTTGCAGGCCGACATCAGTTCCTTCAATGGGTATTTGCGATTCACCGGCACCAACTGATCGCGCAACGCATCGTTAGGCGCATGCAGTGAAACAGCCAGCGCTACCGGCAGCCGTTCCCGCAAACGATCCATCGCCGGCACGATGCCGGAGGTTGAAATGGTGACCCGACGCCGCGACAAGCCATATGCATGGTCATCCAGCATCAGGGAAACCGCCGTCACCGTGTTTTCAAAGTTGAGCAGCGGTTCGCCCATGCCCATCAACACCACGTTGGAAATGATGCGTTCATTCTTGCTATCGAATCCGTGCGCCAAGGTTTGATTCGCCAAAACCTTGTTTGCCAAAGCCCTGTTTGCCCACCATAGCTGGCCGATGATTTCCGCCGCCGACAGATTGCGGTTGAAACCTTGCTTGCCGGTGGAACAGAAGGCGCAGTCGAGCGCGCAACCCACTTGGGAGGAAACGCATAAGGTACCGCGATCATCCTCCGGGATGAACACGGTTTCGACCCGATTGTTCGGCCCGACTTCGAGCAACCACTTGCGGGTGCCATCGCTGGAGCATTGTTCATGACCGAGTACAGGTGGCCGAATCTCGGCCACCTCGGGCAGCCGAATCCGCAATGACTTGGCCAGATCGGTCATCTGTTCAAAATCATCCGCCCCTCGCTGATGCAACCATTGCAGCACCTGGCGGGCGCGGAAAGGCTTCTCGCCGATACTTTCAAAGAAAGCGACAAGGCCAGGCAGATCGAAATCGAGCAGATTGACTCGGTTCACTTCAGAAATGCTTTAGCAGCGACAAATCAACGTGAATAAACCTGGCTAGCGGGGAAGAAATAAGAAATTTCGACAGCAGCGGTTTCAGCGGCATCGGAACCATGCACGGCATTGGCATCAATGCTTTCGGCAAAATCGGCGCGGATGGTACCGGCGTCAGCTTTTTTCGGATCGGTAGCACCCATCAGTTCACGATTCTTGGCAATCGCGTTTTCGCCTTCCAGCGCCTGGATCATCACCGGGCCGGAGGTCATGAACTCGACCAGATCGTTGAAGAAAGGACGGCCTTTGTGCACGGCGTAAAAACCTTCCGCTTCAGCGCGCGACAGATGCGCCATGCGCGCAGCGATGATCTTCAAGCCGTTGGATTCAAAGCGGGAATAGATCTTGCCAATCACGTTTTTGGCGACAGCGTCAGGTTTGATGATGGACAGGGTACGTTCAACAGCCATTTTTTATGCTCCGAAGAAAAACAATGAAATTGGGAAAAGGACAAGCGGAATAAGCAACGATCAATGCGATGCCCGCCAACCAGGCTCAAGTCGGCGCCAGAAATGGCATGGCAAAGGATTGAATACAAGCGAAAAAGCGCGCGCAAGTTACCATGAAACGCCCCTAAAATAAAGGCGATGCGCCGCTCCCGTGCGCCCTCTGGAGACCTGAATGCAAGCTGAAAATGGGATGTCGGAAAATGAAGATGTCCGGAAAAAAGCACTGCTGCGTCTCGCTGTTGCCGGCGTCGTGACCGCCACCGCGTTGGGCGGGCTTTGGTGGCTCGACCAGTCCGACAGCAAAAAACCGCCTGTCGCAGAAGCACCGCCGACACCCATCGTTTCCGCGCCACCGACTGAAGTTGCCGCTCCACAAACTGAAGCACTCGAACCCGAGACTGATATACCGCCAGCAAAGGACAGTACCGAAGTCGCTACCGAACCTGACAGTGATCAAGCAGCACAGGCGGAAGCATTGTCTTTCGATTCGTCGCCACCGCCGCCCAAGGTCAGCAACAACGGGCTGCAGCCGCGCCCGCAAACTTCGCCGCAACCTGCTTTCCCATCCGTGACGACGCCCCGCCCAACGCCAGCGCCCCCCGCCGCCAAGCCGCTGCCGCAAGAGGTAACAGGCAAAGGCTACGTCGTACAACTGGGCGTATTCAGCAATCCCGACAATGCGCGTGAGTTGGTCAACAAGTTGAACAAGCAAGGCATCCGAGCGCAAATGGAAGCACGCGTGCAAATGGGCCCATTCCTGAACCGCCAGGAAGCAGAAAAGGCGCAGATGGAAATGCGCAAGCTGGGTTACAACGCGCTGCTTGCCCTGCCCTATTCCGTCACACCTGATGCGTTTTCGCCTGCCACGAAATGATCCAGCCGGCTTCTTCCGGTTTGGTCAGAAAGTCGCTGTCCGCACCTACCCCGGCTGACCAGACCAGATCATCGTCAAGATAGATCAGCGGCATCACGCCACGCTGCCAGGCTGGTATTCCCGCTTCGCGCAGCAGGTTCTTCAAGGTGCGTCGCGGCCGTCCCGGCCCCGGCTTGATTCGCTCCCCACCCAGACGCTTGCGAATGCTGACCACCCCCGGAGCAAGCCGCACACCTTCGCCCTGTGCAGACTGAAATTGCAAACTGCCAGCCTCGCCGAGATCAAGGCACTTTTCGCCCTGCCAGATCCGTATCGAGGTTGCGTCCTGGCTGATCTCCGGCAACGCCGCCTCCACCACTGCCCAACCCCGATAGCGACGCAAGCTATGTTGCCCAAAATCGACGCGCACCTGCGCATCCGGGCGAGCGTCGCACAATTGCCGCAACGCCTCACGCACAGCCTCGGGATGCATTTCCGCACCGGCACGCTCAAGAAAGCGGCGCAGAAGATTGCGTGCACGCGATTCAGGCAAAGCTTGCAAAGCTGCAACAGCCAAACCGTGTTGACCGATTGCCGCGTGGCCATCCTGATCCGCCAGCGCATCCAGCAACAAGGCGGCTTCAGTGAATTGAACGGCGGCTTGCGCCAGCGCTTTCGGCGCATGTGGGAAATGCAGGTTCAGGCGGGGAAGCACATCCTGCCGTAACGCGTTGCGCGCCAGCCGGAGATCGGCATTGCTTGCATCCTCGACCCAGGACAAGCCCATTTCAGCCGCACCTGCCGCAATTTCAGCCCGCGTCATCGCCAGCAATGGCCGCAGCAGCATGAGTTTTTCCGTCAGTGGCCGCACCTCCGGCATCGCCGCCAGGCCTTTCAAACTGGCGCCTCGAAGAAGTTGCAACAATACTGTCTCGGCCTGGTCGTCGCGGTGATGCGCCAACACCAGAAAATCGGCATCCAGCTGGCAAAAAATCCGATACCGTGCGGCGCGCGCAGCCGCCTCCAGGCCTTCTCCAGCAAGCTGAACATTGACCCGATGAATCGCCAATGGCACATCAAGGGCGGCACAAACCTGCATGCAATGCTGCGCCCAGACATCCGCCTGATTCGACAGACCATGATGCACATGGACTGCGGTAAGACTGAAACCCAGCCTTTGCCTGGCCTCGGCCAACAGATGCAGCAACAGGCTGGAATCAAGACCGCCCGAGTAACCGACACAAAGCCGGCTGGTCGCGCCAACGCACCCTGTATCGGACTTAATATGGCGTTTTAGGCAGACAACAAGCTGGAGCATCAAACTTGCCCAGCCCGGGCTGCAGCCGAGAGTCAACATAACCCCGGGAGTCAACGCACCCCCAAGCGTCAGGTGCGAGCTTCCTTGAACTTGCCGTAACCCATCAAACGGGCATAGCGGCTATTCAGCAAGGCATTCAGCGGCCGTTCACGCAGATTCAGCAGCGTTTCGGACAAGGCCTTGCGCAATGATTCCATCATCACGTCCGGCTCACGATGCGCGCCACCCAGCGGTTCGCTGATGATCTGGTCGATCAGACCCAGAGTTTTCAACTTGGGCGCGGTAATACTCAACGCTTCCGCCGCCAAAGAGGCCTTGTCGGCGCTCTTCCACAGAATCGAAGCGCAACCTTCCGGCGAAATCACCGAATAAGTCGAGTATTGCAGCATGATCAACGCATCCCCAACACCGATCGCCAGCGCGCCGCCGGAACCACCCTCGCCGATCACCGTACAGATGATCGGCGTCTTCAGTTCCGCCATCACATACAAATTGCGCGCAATGGCTTCCGATTGACCGCGTTCCTCCGCGTCGATGCCAGGGTAGGCGCCCGGGGTGTCGATGAAGGTAAAAACGGGAATGCGAAATTTTTCCGCCAGACGCATCAGGCGCAACGCCTTGCGGTAACCCTCAGGGCGCGGCATACCGAAGTTGCGATACTGGCGTTCCTTGGTGTCGCGACCCTTCTGATGGCCGATCACCATCACCGGCTCACCCTGGAAGCGCGCCAGGCCACCAACAATTGCCGGGTCGTCGGCAAACGCCCGATCGCCATGCAATTCCTGGAACTCGGTGAACAGGCCGGCGACATAGTCGAGCGTGTAAGGCCGTTGTGGGTGGCGCGCAACCTGCGAAATCTGCCAGGCGTTGAGCTTGCCGTAGATCTGCTTGGTCAGTGCCGCGCTCTTCTTGCGTAAACGCTCGATCTCCTCCGAGATGTCGAGTGCGGGATCGTTCTGCACCTCGGACAACTCTTCGATCTTCGCCTCAAGTTCGGCGATGGGCTGTTCGAAGTCGAGAAAAGTCAGCTTCATGTCGTTATCGGCTTAACAGAAAGGGGAAGGATTCTACAGGAGCAGCAATGCCGCTCCCGCAGGGGCAACACACCATCAATGTTGATGACCATGCTGGCCATGAACGTGGCCATGTTCGATTTCTTCCGCCGAGGCTACACGCACCGACTGCACCACGCATTGCAGGCGCAGGCTCTGGCCGGCGAGAGGATGATTGCCATCCACCACCACTTTGCCATCGGCAACATCGGTCACGGTGTAAAGCATGACGTGTTCGCCATCTTCGCTGGCGCCTTCCAACTGCATGCCGATCTTCACTTCTTCCGGGAATGCGTCGATCGGTTCGATCCGAACCAGTTCGGCATCGTATTCACCAAACGCATCTTCCGGCTCCAGCACCAGATCGAGTTCCGCTCCCGCACCCTGGCCTTCCAGCGCCGCTTCAACGCGCGGGAAGATGCCATCGTAACCCCCCTGCAAGTAGACCGCCGGCGACTCGACAAGCGCTTCTTCCAGCATTTCACCATCCAGGGTGGTGAGCCGATAGGTCAGCGCGACAACGGTGTCTTTTCCGATTTGCAATTAAAGCTCCTTAACAAGTTTGAAAACTTCGGCGGCGTGGCCTTTCGGCGTCACGCCAGGCAGGACATGCGCAATATCGCCCTGGCCATTGATGATAAAAGTAGTGCGATTGACGCCTTCACGCATGACGCCATCGACTTCGCGGTTTACCAGAACCCCATAGTCGCGGCAGGCAATTCCGTCCTTGTCGGCCAGCAAACGCACCGTGATGCCATGTTTATCGCGAAACGCGCCATGCCGTATGCAATCGTCGCGCGAGATGCCGACCACGGTGCAATTCAGACGCAAAAAGTCATGCTCAAGATCACTGAACTCGATCGCTTCAGTCGTACAGCCGGGCGTATCATCGCGCAGGTAGAAGAACAGAACGAGCGGTTTACCTTGGTAATCCGCCAGTTTGGCGATCGTCATGTCCGCATCGGGCAATTCAAAATCTGGCGCTCGGTCGCCATTGTTCAGCATGTATTCCACTCCTCGCGAATAGTCGAAAGCATTATATGAAGAACTCCGTGAATCACCCTGTCAAAAAGTCCGGGGAAAAATCATTCCCTGCCACCTCGATGCAGGACAACAAGCCATTCACGGAGGCGGATTATTCCCTGCAAACACTGCTTGGCGGCATGTCGGTTGAAAAATTTCTTGCCGAGCATTGGCACAAGAAACCGCTTCTGGTCAGACAGGCTTTGCCCAACTTCGGCGACTGGCTGGATCGCGACAGCTTGTCCGAACTAGCTTGCCAGGACAATTCCGAAGGTCGCCTGGTCCAATTCAAGCGCGGCCAGTGTCAACTTGAGTTCGGTCCGTTCGAAGCGGAAGCGCTGGCTGCCTTGCCGAAAAAGAACTGGAGCTTGCTGGTATCCGGCGTCAATCACCTGATGCCGGAAGGCGATTGGCTGCTGCATCGGTTCGACTTCATTCCCGCAGCCCGCCTGGATGACCTGATGGTCAGCTTCGCGCCACCCGGCGGCGGTGTCGGGCCGCATTTCGACTCCTATGACGTATTCCTGATTCAAGGCCAGGGCCGCCGCCGCTGGGAAATCAGCGCACAGGACGACCTGACCGTGGTCGAAGGCGCACCACTTCGCATCCTGCGGGAATTCCGCGTCGACGAAACATGGGAACTGGAACCCGGCGATATGCTTTACCTGCCACCGCAACTCGCCCACAACGGCGTCGCGCTGACCGATTGCATGACCTGGTCGATTGGCTTCCGCGCACCGAAGGCGGAAGAGATCGTCAACCAGTTTCTGACCTATCTGCAAGACAAGCTGGAATTGCCCGGCATGTATTCAGATCCGACGCTGAAGCGACAAAAGCATGTCGCCGAAATCCCCAGCGCGATGCTTGATTGGGCCGAAAAAACCATCCGGGCCGCCGCGCGCTGGGACAAAACCGACATCACCGATTTTCTCGGCCGCTACTTGAGCGAGCCGAAATCGCATGTTTATTTCGACCCACCGACACGGCCAAAATCAGTTGCGGCGTTTGCCAAAGCCATCCAGAAGCAAGGCGTCGCGCTTGATGCACGCAGCCAGATGCTGTTCCGCGGCAATGCTTTTTTCATCAATGGCGAACGTCTGGAAGCCTCACCGGGCCTCACCAGCATGCTTTGCAAGCTGGCTGACAAACGTTACCTGGAACCGGGTGATTGCATTCATGAACAAAGTTCGGAAATGATCACCCTGCTGCACCTTTGGTATCAGGCGGGGTACTTGTTTCCAGCGGGCTGATGATCGCAGTTAACCGGACTGTAGGTGCGAATTTATTCGCATAATCAACCGCTTGCGTGCGAATGAATTCGCACCTACATCATTAACGCAACTCTGCCAGGCTGCCGCTCCGCGTCATTGCGACGAAACACAAGGCAGCCGGCGCTCGCTCACCAGGCCATCGCTGCAAAGCCACTCGCGCATCTCACACCCCGGCTCACCGGCGTTGATCGTCTGCCTGATCGCGACGCCATCGGCCTGAAGCACGGGCTTCGCCGCGCGGTTATCCAGGCAGCCGGCATTTCGCTTGATCGGCCGCTCGATTCTGGCGTTGTCGAGCAGGATATTGCCGCCGCTATCGTCGCGAACAATGCGGGACGGTTCGAATTTATAAAACTGATTCTGGGCAACAAAATTATCCGAGGCATGGTCAAGATCGCTACTGCTGCTGCCAAGTGGATAACCTCGATCCAGATCGCAATAGGATCGGTTGCCATTGCGTGACCCCAACCAGATTGCCGGCGTGCGGCCATCGAATTTGTCGTAGTAAAAAACATTGTTGACGATCACATTGCCTTGCGGCGTCTGATGCCGGATGTTGCCGCCCTCGCCGCAGTTGCGATAAAGAAAGATGCCGCCGTTGTCCAGGTTTGAAAATTCATTGCCGACAATCTTGTTGCGCGCGGAAGCGTCAACCGCGATCAGCTCGCGGCCGGTCAAAGATGGCGCATTCGTCGCCCCGACCGCCTTCTTGTAAAGACCGAACAACAGATTCTTGGCCTTGCTCGTGGTTGTTTGCGGCAACGTCGTTTCGGTATCGATCCGATTGCCCTTGATGATGTTGTCGCCACTCTCGGCATCCAGATAAATCGCGACGCTGGTGGAATGTCCGCCGATCTTCGAGTCCAGAATCATCGAATCGTGAACTCCCGGCGCAAAGTAGATCGGAATCGGACCGTGGCCGACGATGGTGTTGTTACTGAAGACGATGCCGCTGGGCGCATTCGCCCGCACCCGCTCGGTATGTCCGGGAAGCCGCGAACTGGCGGTCAGCGTCGCATCTTCGCCGTTGACAGCCATGCCGCGCACCCTGACGGCACCATCAATGACGCAATTCTTGATGACGATATTCTGCGGCGGCGTCCATCGATCTCCGGCCGCTTGCCTGACCGGACCGCTTGATTGCACCGTGATCCGCGTACCGGCATCCATGCCGGGCACCGCGCGCAAGGTTGCACCATTGCAATCCAGGGTCAGATTCGAGGCAGCCGCGCCACTGAATATCAAATGTTTGCTGACCACATCGTTTCGGCTGAGCCGGAGATTGCAATCAAGCAGGAGGTTTTTGCTCTCCGGCTTGGCGGCAGCAAGCACTTTCGCCTTCATTTCCGCATTGCATTCGAGCACTCCGGCATGGGCGACGACAGCGCCTGCAAACAGGCCAAAAAATAACAGTATTCGGGTGCTCATATTTCTCTTCGGTTCTCAAGGCAAAGTTCAATACAGAGATCTGTCACCGAATCGAAGATGCGAAACAGGCATCGACTCAGGCATCGACTCAGGCATCGACTCAGGCATCGACTCAGGCATCGACCTTCGACTCCGCATTGACTCGCATGGCCCCGGAATTACCGGTCGAACTCAATCGTCTCCGTCAGGGCCATCGTGGCAATCGTAACAGCCCACTTTCTGGCCGGCAGTGTAAGTCACCGTGCGGCGCTCGGCGCTGAAACTGCGTGCAGAAGACGTCTTCGACAAGATGCCGCCGCGATAGTCATCACCGTGGCAGACCTTGCAGGCTGTCGCATTGCGCTCCGCCACATCGCCATGCCGCTTCACCCAGGCCTGACCGACCGTGTGCAGCCCGTGCGGACCGCCCGTGCTGGTGGTTGGCACAGTGGCATGGCACAGCGTGCATTCCGCCAACGTACCGACGTGGCCTTGCAGGTCCAGGCTCTGGATGTTGTCGTTGGCGTGGCTACTGGGGTACTCGGCGTGGGTTGCGCCATGACAGGCCTCGCATTGCAATCCGCCGTGGCCGGAACTGAAACGGTAGAGCGATTTTCCGCTGGCCGGTGTGTTGGCATTGCCGGCAAACGTGTTGTCGATCACGCTGCGCAGCAGGCCGCTCGAATTGAACACGCTGGTATAGCGGGTGAATGCCGCGCCGCTGCTGCTTCGGTCATGGCAATGTTGACAGCCGGGTTCATCCAGCCAGCCTTCCCGACTCGCCGCGCCGACCTTGCTCATATTGCCGTGGCAGCTCTGGCAGTCGATGGCGTTGTCTCCATTGCTGGTTTTGGCGTTGCCCATCACGCCGCGCAGACACTTGGTGCTGGAACCGGGATGGCACAGGTAGCAGGAATCACGATTGCTGCTGGCATCCAGGGAGGTGCTGGTGCCGGGCATGTTGACGCTGGCATGTTTGGCATGCAGCGACTCGGTCAGCGGTTTGATAGAACCGACCCGGGCGGTGCCCAACGCATTCGATTGATGGCACGCGGCGCACAGAATCGGTTTCCCGCCGGCCGCAGTGGCCTCCAGCGTACCGCCGGTGAGTGTGCCCTGCATGCCGGCGGTGGCGATGGCATTGGGATGTTGTTCGTCATGCAGGCGCAGGATGTTCTTCTTCCAGTCCTTTTCCTCATCGGCGTCCGCAACCCAGCCGGCGGCCGGCTTGGCCGCGTTGCCGCTGGTTGCCGAGGCGTGACAGGATTTGCAACTCATTTCATCGGACACCGGCAACACCACGCGGGTGGAAGCCAGCACGGCGCCGCTGCTGTCACGCGCCACCACCTTGACCATCGGATAGTAGGTCTTCACCGCCTGATCGTCATAGGGCGTGACCGGAATGCCTTCCGCTTCCCACCAACCATGGGTGGCATTGAAGCTCAGCGCGGCCGGTGTGGCGGAAGGCGTCGGATTGCTCACCGAGGGCTGGCTGAGATTCAGGCCCCTGTTGGCAGTGGGGCTGGCGCCGAACAGTTGCTGTGCCCAGTCCCAGAAATTGGTCTTGTCAGCGCTGCTGGTGTTGATGGAACCGTTGGCATCGTGCGTCGCTTCATAGCTCAGGGTCACGCCCGAGGTCACCAGTTCGCCGGTCGTGCGCCGCACCAGTTGCGCATGCAGGTTGTTGTAAGGCGGCAGGATGGTGAAAACCGAGAAATCCTTACCATCCATGCAATGCATGCCCAGATCGTTCCAGGCAATCAATGCGTAGCTGCTGCTGCCACCGGAGACCGGGATGCTGGCAACGTCGGAGACATAGCCCTGCGCGCTGTTGGAAGCAGTGTTGCGGTAACGATCGAAGTGCGCCTGCGCCTCGGCCGGGCTCACCCGGAAAGTGCCGATCAGGCCGGTCACCATCTCGTCAGTCGCAGCATCGCTGTCCAGATGCACTGCGGATTGCAATTGCAAAGTCTCGCGCAGCGCGGCGGAAATCGAGATGCCGTTGTTGGCATCGCCATCTTCATCCAGGCTTTGCAAGGTACGCAGGATGCGCAGCACCTTGGCATTGCCACTGTCGCTGACGCCGATCAGATCGAGCGGCGTCACCTTGCCGTTCGCCGGCGTGGCTGCGCCCAAATAAAGGTTGCCGATCTTGAAGGTCACCGACTCGCCGCCGGTATAGCTGAAATTGCCGTTGGCATCGGTCAAACCGCTGCCGGAAGTGGATTCGAACTCAAGCCCGGTGACGGGGGAATCGATGAAGGTCGCCACCAGATCAACGCCGCTGACGGGCGTCGTGCTGCTGCTGCCACCCGCATCGCCGCCACCGCCACTGCAGGCGGACAACCCCAGCAGCAGCCCGATGCAGGCGGTATTGCAAACCAGACCCGGCACCCAACGGCCCTTGGCTGCACCCGCTACCTGAGATTTCCGCGATGTCATTGACGCTTCCCTTACTTCAAAAGTGGATATGCATCCACTTTGAGAAATCCGGCTTAAGCGTCGCTTAAATGCCGCGGTTTGCCTGAAACATTTCAGCCCGGGTTCGGCACCCTAAAAAACCAGTTTCTGATACGCCCGCAACAGACGCTGGTGCGTAACGCAAGCGGACAGGTCCATACCCGGTGCATCGAGACCGAAGAAGCGTTCCTCGCCGCGCAGCATCGCTTGCGCGGTGGTCAGCGTGGTGTTTCCGAACAGGCTGAGCAGGCTGGCGTGATAGGCGTCGGGTTCGTCCATCTGCAGTAGGGTTTCGACACAGCGATAAACCAGACGCCGATCCGGGTCCAACTGGTCGAACTGGCGCACCCACTGGCAACCCTCATCCACCGCCTCGCGGTCCTGTATCGCCAGCGCCAGCAGCAGTTTCAGTTCACCGACGCGCAAGTCGTGCCAGAGCGACCAGGCATCTTCCGCCAGGCCGATCAGTGCCGGCACTGGGCGTTGGTCGTCGAGGCCAAGTGCATCCAGCGTATTCAGAAGTTCGCGCAATGCATCGTCATCCTGTTGCGGCAGGTGCAACAGGCTTTGATGCAGTTGGTTGCCAACGCTGTTGTTGTTCCATTCCAGATCGTCGATCGGATAAATCTCCGACATGCTGGGCACCAGGATGCGGCAGGCGTAGACACCCAGATGCGGGAAATCGGCGATGTAGATATCGCGCCCGCCGGTGTGGATCGCTTCGCATAGCCAGGTGAATTCTTCCTCGGTGGTGCCGGAAAAATCCCAGTCGGCAAACTCAAAATCCGGCGTTGAGCGCAGGAATTCCCAGCTGATGATGCCGCTGGAATCGACAAAATGAATCTCCAGATTCGGTGAGTCGGCGATTTCTTCGAGGTCGAAACCCGGCTCCGGGAAGTCGCCCAGCGCGTCCAGCGCGCGGCCTTGCAGCAACTCGGTCAATGCGCGTTCCAGCGCCACTTCAAAGCGCGGATGCGCGCCAAAACTGGAGAAACAGCCTTGATCGTGCGGATTGAGCAGCGTCACGTTCATTACCGGATACTGACCGCCGAGCGAGGCGTCCTTGACCAGAATGCCGAAGCCGGCGGCGCGCAGATCGCGGATGCCGGCTTCGATCTTCGGAAAGCGCACGATCACGTCTTCCGGCACATCCGGCAGGCAAATGCCTTCGCCGATGATCTTGAATTTGACGTAGCGCTCGAAGATTTCCGACAGCGCCTGTACGCGCGCCTCCGACGCCGTATTGCCGGCCGACATGCCGTTGCTGACATACAGGTTGCCAATCAGGTTGACCGGAAACCAGAGGGTTTCGCCATCGCGCTGGCGTTGATAGGGCAAGGCGCAGATGCCGCGCGCGGCGTTGCCGGAATTGCGGTCGACCAGCGCGCTCGCCGGCACCGCGCCATCCGGGTTGTAGAAGGCACGCAGTTCGTCGTCCAACAAGCCGGCGGGCCAGGATTCATCTTCAGTCAACGGAAACCATTTTTCCTGCGGGTAATGCACGAATTCGCGCTGCGCGATGGTTTCGCCCAGGTAGTAATGTGACCAGAAGTAATTGCAGCCCAGGCGTTCGAAAAACTCGCCCAGCGCACTCGCCCGCGCCGCCAGTTCGGTTGCGCCCTTGCCGTTGGTGAACAGCAGCGGGCAATCCTGATCGCGGATATGCACCGACCAGGCATTGGCGACCGGATTCAACCAGGAGCGCTCCTCGATGTTGAAGCCGAGGTCGGCCAGTTTGTCCTGCATGGATTGGATGGAGGATTCCAGCGAGGCATCTTTGCCGGCGATGAAACTTTCAGTAGTCATGCGAATTCCAGAGGTATGTATTGGCTGCCAGTGGGGTTGACTGGCAGCGGCGGCGCTGATTCAAGGTTCGGGGTCGCACCGCAGAAGGCTCAATTCAGACCGGCCCCGCAACCGCCAACCGTCACCTTGACCATGCTTTCAGTCATGAAAAACTGACCGGCGCTACGCACGACCACCCGGATATTGCCGGTTCTGAACAGCTTGATTCGGGTCACGATAGCCGGCTCGATCTCAGGCGTGATATGGAATGCCGCAATCAAAGGCTGCGGATTTTCTTCGACCAGCACGACCAACGTATCGACATCTGGCAAGTCGGTGGAAAACTCAATAAAGAACGACGCGCCATCAACCGCAATCGCGGGGGCTTTCAATTTCACGGCATCCGACAGAGTCGGACTGCTGGACTTCAGCTGACGCAGCACTTGCAACAGACTGGTATCAACAACAGCGGCCGAGGTGCTGCCGGCGCGCAACAAGCCGGCGCCGAGCGCCACCGCGAGCACGCCGCCGGAGACGGCGCCGCGCAACATATTTCGTCTGGTTTGATTCATGACTGACCAAGCTTTCATGGAGATTCGAGGCACGAATCATCCCATACGACCGGTTTTCAAAGGCCTTAATCGAGCTGTCGCAGATGCATTCAATTGCGCGCGGGTTGCGCAGAACAACCAGCGACAGCGATTCCCTCCTTTGACAGGCGGCTAGCCCTCGCTCAACGACCGCTGCACCACCTCGGAGACATTGCGCGACAGCCCCGGATGCTCGCGGATACTGATCAACGCCAATCTGGCGTGATGTTGGTGATCGGCATCGAACTTCTTCCAGCGGTCGAAGCAGCGTGCCAGGCGAGACGCGACTTGCGGATTGCGGGCATCGATGGTGCGAATCTGCTCGGCGAGGAAGGCATAACCTTCAGCCGTATTGAAGCGCACCAGATTGGCGCCAAAGTTGCGGATCAACGCATACACCTTGTTCGGGTTGCCGGCGTCGAATGCCGGATGTTCTGTCAGGCGTTTGACTGTCTTCAGCGTGTCTGGCAAGCCGCTGCCGGATTGCGCCGCCAGCCATTTATCCACCACCAGCGCCTCATGTTGCCAACGCTGGTAAAACTCGCCCAGCGCGGTTTCACGTTCCAGACAGGCGGTCTGGGCCAGCGCAGACAGCGCCGCGAACTGGTCGGTCATGTTGTCGGCGCTGCGGAACTGTTGCATCGCCAGTTCACGCTCAGGCTGATTGCCGAGTTCCAGCAGATACCCCAGGCAAAGGTTGCGCAGCGCACGCCGGCCGGCTTCAGCGCTGCTTGGCGTGTAAGGCTGAGTCGGCGCCAGCGCGACATAGAGTTCATTAAGTTCGCCGGCGAGTTGCTCAGCGAGATAGCGGCGCAGGCCGATGCGAGCGGCATGCAGCGCTTCCGGGTTGACCACGTCCAAGGCCTCGGCCAGCGTGCCTTCCCCGGGCAAGGTCAGCGCTTCGGCAACGAATGCCGCGCCACGCTCGGCGTACGACTGCAACAGGCGGCGCGCGGCCGCGATAATGCTGTCCGGCCAGACCGGCTCATTCCCCGCCGCGATGGCGCTGGTCGCATCCAGAATCAGTTTTGAGGCCAGGCGCTGGCCAGCTTCCCAGGCATTGAACGGATCGGATTCATGCGCCAGCAACAACGCCAATTGCGCCGATGTGTAGGCGTAATCGAGGATCACCGGCGCGGAAAAGTCGCGCAGCAATGACGGCACCGGCTCGGCCGCGATGCCATCGAAGAAAAATTCCTGCTTCGTTTCGGTCAACAGCAAAGTCTGCTCGCTGCCGGCAAGCAGGTTGCCGGCGGTATCGAACAGCGCGATCCGGATCGGAATCAGATACGGCGTCGCGTCGCTGGCGCGCGGGTTGGCTTGTCGGAAGCTCAGGCGATAGCGCTGCGCCGCCGCGTCGTAGGCGCTGTCGGCCGAAACATGCGGCGTGCCGGGCTGCTCGTACCAACGCATGAACGGCGCGAAGTCGAAACCGGAGGCTGCGGCCATGGCGGCGACGAAATCCTCGCAGGTCACCGCTTGCCCGTCGTGGCGGCGGAAGTATTCGTCGATGCCGCGCCGAAAGCCGTCACGGCCGATCAGCGTCTGGATCATGCGCACGACTTCGGCGCCCTTTTCATACACAGTCGAGGTATAGAAATTGTTGATTTCAACAAAACTGGCCGGCCGCACCGGATGCGCCATCGGGCCGGCATCTTCCGGGAATTGGCCGGCGCGCAGGCCGCGCACTTCGCGGATGCGGGCGGTCTGGCGGTTATGCAGATCGGCGCCGAACTCCTGATCGCGGAACACGGTCAGGCCTTCCTTCAGCGAGAGTTGAAACCAGTCGCGGCAGGTAACGCGGTTGCCGGTCCAGTTGTGGAAATACTCGTGGGCGACGACGCGGTCGATATTCTCGAAATCGATGTCGGTGGCGACATCGGCGCGCGCCAGCACGTACTTGGTGTTGAAGATGTTGAGGCCCTTGTTCTCCATCGCACCCATGTTGAAGTCGCCCACCGCGACGATCATGTAATGGTCGAGATCGCATTCCAGGCCAAAGCGCTCTTCATCCCAGCGCATCGATTTCTTCAACGCCGCCATCGCATGCGGGCAATGGTCGAGCTTGCCCGGTTCGACGTAAATCGCGAGTTGCACACTGCGGCCGGAAGCGGTGACGAAGGTGTCGCGCAGCACATCCAGCTTGCCGGCAACGACGGCAAACAGGTAAGCCGGCTTGCGGAACGGATCGACCCAGCGCGCCCAATGCCGGCCATCGCCCTCCTCGCCCGCTGCGGCGGGGTTTCCATTCGCCAGAAGCACGGGCAACGCATCCCGGTCGGCATGCAGCGTGACGGTGTAGATCGACATCACGTCGGGACGATCAAGGAACCAGGTGATACGGCGGAAGCCCTGCGCCTCGCATTGGGTGAAATAGCCGTCCTTGGAACGGTACAAACCGGACAGCGTGGTGTTGTCATCCGGCTTGATGCGCACCACGGTATGCAGCACGAAGGCATCCGGCAGGTCTTCGATCGTCAGCGTCGTCGGCGTTTCTGCGTATGTACGATCGATGCCATCCACCCGCACCGCCAGCGTATCCAGCGCCTCGCCATCCAGCACCAGCGGCTGAGTTGCGAACTTCGCATCCACCTCAGGGTTGCGGCGCATCGCCAACGTGGCAGTCACCGTCGTGCCGCCAGCTTCAATATTGAAATCAAGCTCGACGCTGTCGATCAGAAACGCGGGTGCAGTGTAGTTTTTCAGATAGATGGGCTGTGGCATATCGGTTTTCATGAGCTAGTTCTCGTTATTCAATTCGGAAGAGCCGGCATTTTCCGCGAATTGCCGGCAAGTGGGTTAACAAGTCGGCCAACCGATGAACTCACCTGGCTTTCGAACGTTCTTCCTTGCGCTGGGCTTCCAGTTCCTTTGCCTTGTCCAGCATCGCGTGGATGCCTTTGATGTCCTTGCATTTGTGGCCGCCGCCTACCACTTCCAGCGGGTTCAAGCGACCGGACTTGAGCAGCCCCATGCCAACAGATGCGTGACCGGCACCTTGCGCGGGCAACGCTCATAGCAGTTGTATCAAGCTGGAAAGCACAACGATGAAGGATCGGTTCATGATTTGCCCCCCTTGACCAATTGCTTCAATTCACGGATTTTGAGGACGAGAAACCTCATCCAGATTTGGCTCTCGCAAGTGGAGCCTTCCTATACAACGTAAATTGCTGGTTCAGGAATTCAATCTATAGCGAGCTTGTTCGGTCATGCACCCTACTTTCATCTCCAGCCTGGAACCGCGCTCTGTCTGGGCGCACTTCGACCGCCTCTGCGCCATTCCACGCCCCTCCAAGCAGGAAGCCGCGCTGCGTGACAACCTGCTTGCCTGGGCAAATGAGCAAGGCCTGTCCAGCCAGGTGGACAGCGCCGGCAATCTGATTCTGAGCAAACCCGCCAGTCCGGGCTGTGAGCAAGCACCCGGGGTGGTGCTGCAAGGTCATCTGGACATGGTCTGCCAGAAGAACACCCGCACCGCCCACGATTTCCAGCGCGATCCGATCCGGCCGGTGCTGGAAGCCGGCTGGCTGCGCACGCCGGACACCACACTGGGCGCCGACAACGGCATCGGCGTAGCGCTCGCACTGGCCGCACTGGAAGCGCACGATCTGGTTCACCCGGCGCTGGAAGTACTGCTCACCGTGGACGAAGAAGCCGGCATGGGCGGCGCCAGATCGCTGGCGCCCGGCAGTCTGAATGGACGCCGACTGATCAATCTGGATACCGAGGAATGGGGGCAGTTTTATCTGGGCTGCGCCGGCGGCATGGATGTGGAATCGCACCGCGCGTGTCAGCGGGAGGCGCTGCCTCCCGGCTGCGTCCTCTGGCAAATCCGCGTGGAAGGTCTGATCGGCGGCCATTCCGGCATCGACATCCATCGCGGCCGTGGCCATGCGCTGCGTTTGCTGCTGGAGAGTGTTGCGACATTGGCAGAGGAAGGGGATGCCCGTCTGGTGGACATGGCAGGCGGCACCGCACGCAATGCCATTCCGCGTGAAGCACAGGCCACCATCGCGCTGCCGGCGCAGTTCGATCCTTCTTCGTTGCTGGAACGCCATCTGTCTGCCTGGCGTGAGACGCTGGCCGGGGTGGACCCCGGCGTCCACCTTGTCTGGCAAGCCGTTGAACTCACCGACTGTCAGGCGTTGACCCGCCCGGACCAGGCCGCCGTGCTGAGTTTTCTTGTTGGCGCGCCACAAGGGGTTACGGCCTGGAGCCCGGATTTCCCCGGCGTGGTGGAAACCTCGCTCAACCTGGGGGTCCTGAACCTGTCCGGACAAGGCTGCGAGGCCGTGTTCATGGTCCGCTCCCTGGTGGATCAGGCGGCTGATGAACTCGCCGACCAACTCCTGAAACGAGCTGCCGCCCAGGGTTTTCAGGCCGTCAAGCGCGGCCCCTATCCGGGCTGGAAACCGAATCCGGAATCCGCCTTGCTGGCGCTGGCACGACGGGTTCATGTGAGGGAATTCAACACCGAGCCGGGACTCCAGGTGATCCACGCCGGCCTCGAATGCGGCCTGCTGGCGGCCAGCCACCCGGACTTGGACATGCTCTCCTTCGGCCCCGACATTCGTGGCGCGCATGCACCGGGCGAAGCCGTGGAAATCCAATCGGTGGAGCGGTGCTGGCGGCTGCTGCAAGCGATATTGCAAGAACTTGGCCGGACTTGAACCATGTTGCACATCCTCCGCGCGGATTACAGCCTCCCTGCACACGCCGAAGCCCTGATCGAACTGCTCGACCACTATGCATGCGACCCGGCGGGCGGCGGCGCGCCGCTGTCGGACTATGTCCGCACCCATCTGGTCAGTGAACTGGCAGCGCGGCCCTTCATGTTCAGCGTGCTGGCGTTCGACGCTGACCAACCCGTCGGCCTGATCAACGCCATAGAAGGTTTCTCCACCTTCGCCTGCAAACCGCTGATCAACATCCACGATGTCATCGTGTCGAACAGCCATCGCGGACAGGGCGTCGCCAAAGCCATGTTTGCCGAAATCGAAGCCATCGCCCGCGCGCGCGGCGCCTGCAAACTGACGCTGGAAGTCCTGCACGGCAATACCGGCGCCCGCAAGCTTTACGAAAAACTCGGCTTCGACGATTACCGTCTTGACCCGGCGCTGGGCGAAGCGCGCTTCATGCAGAAGTGGCTGGACTGAAGCTACCGAAGCCGATTTACACCACCTCCACCACCTGCTTGAACACAATCCGCCCATCTTCAACATCGACATGGATAATGTCCTTCGGGCCGAAGCGGCCGGACAGGATTTCCTTGACCAGCGGATTTTGCTGGTTCAAGCGTTTCAGCGGGCGGACGCCGTAGACCGGGTTGAAGCCTTCGCGGGCGAGTTCCATCAGCACGTCATCGGAGACTTCCAGCTTCGTTTCCATCTGGGCGACGCGTTGTTCCAGGTAGTTGAAATCGAAACTCTGGGCTGAGAACTATAGACACACACACCGCACACCAAGATTCATGGGTTGAAGTACTCACTGGCGCGCAATAAATCCGCCAGACAGAGACGGAGCCAATACAACCAGTGAATCAGCAAGCCAGCACAGAGCAACAAACCCGCACTCGCCTGATCGACCAGGACTTGGCGCGCGCCCCAGCCTACCCAGCATCGAGCAGATTGAACGGGAATTGGCGGATTTGCCATGATGGAAGCCGCCTCTCCCACCGGTGAAAGAGCAACCCAGATGGGTGGTTGGCCTCGGTTTCAGTTGTCAACCACACATTGACAACCGCCATCGACGGCAATCTTTCCAGGTCTCTGTCATTTGCTCTTGCTCCAACAACACATCCATACGTCAAATAATACTTAACATATTTAACACCTGAATTTAACATCACCCCCATGTTCACGCTGCGCTTCGCCAAGCCCGCCCTGAAGGCGCTACTCAAAATGCCAGCCGGCATTGGCAAGCGGATGCGCGCGGAACTTGATGCCGTCGCTGCCGATCCGTCCGCCTATCGCGGTGACTGGAAAACCCTGCAAGGTTCGGATCTCTGGCGTTTGCGGGTTGGAGACTGGCGCGCGATCTGCGACGTGCGCGACGGAGAACTGGTGTTACTGGTGGTCAAGATCGCCCCTCGAGGAGACGCATACAAATGAGCGCACAAATCATCGAACTAAACGGAGTGCCCACTTTCGCGGTGGTGCCTGTAGCTGAATGGAATGCTTTGCTCGCCCGCCTGGAAGAGGTGCAGGACATCACCGACGCCAAGGCGGCACGGGATGACGAAAGCTTTCCCGCCGAATTTGCCGATCGTTTGCTATCCGGCGAATCGCCGCTGAGAGTCTGGCGCGACTATCGTGGTCTGACCTTGCAGTCGCTGGCGGAGGCCTGCGGTGTGACGCGCCAGATGCTGTCGATGATCGAACATGGCAAGGCCAGGCCATCGGCCGACCTGCTCGGAAAACTGGCCGACGCACTTGATTGCGACATGGATGACCTGCACGGCTGAATATTCCAGCCGACAGGCAGAAACACGCAGAACGGGATTCCTGGTCAGCTCCAGCAAAGCCAATGCGGACTATCTGGCGAAGTTCAGTTCTGATGAGCTAAAGCAAACCGCACCACTTCATCGCTCAGCCAGATTCCATGCTCACGCATGCGATTGATGGCCAGTGGTATGGATACGGGATACCCCTGTTGACGCGCCTTGATCAACACACCGATAGAACCGGTAAGAGTCAGCCCAGATAACCTTGCAACCCGCCTTCCCGCTGTCTCGTCAATACAGACCAACGGAATATTCAGGTCAAGCGCTGTCTGGATGACCGAGGCTTCTCCACGATCCAGGGTGTTGCCAAGATACGGGGTAATCACGCTGGGTTTGTCGAGTCTTTCCAACCAATCGGCTTGTTCGAAAGCCGATACGCCGGCTGCTTCAATTCCCGTGCCATGTAATTCTTCGGCAACTTCGAGTGGGACGACCACTCGCGAATACAACGATCTGAGGATTTCCAGATTGCCGATTACAACCGCCAGAGCAATAAGTGGTGTGGTGTTGGTGACAATGGCCTGCCGTGTGTCAGGCATTGGCGACATCCGCCAGCAATTCCTCCTCGCTCAAGTCGATCATCGGCACACCATAACGATGGAGTTCTCCCAGAAAAGTCACGCGGCTTACGCCGGCCAGCGACGCCGCCATGCCCGAGGACAGGCGCTTCATTTCATAAAGCTTGATCGCCATGGCCATCTTGGCCTCTTGAGCAAACTCCATAGGGGTACGCTGCATGGCGTCGGGCAGGTTGGGCGGAACTTCGACAAGGATTTGCATGGCAGTACCTCAATGAACACAGGCAAGTAGGCGGCTGTAGGATAGCAGTCCAAGCCCTCAGCCGCCCAGCGGCAGCATGGTCAAACCACCTCCGCCTCCATCACCTGCTCGAACACAATCCGCCCATCTTCCACATCGACGTGGATGATGTCCTTCGGGCCGAAGCGGCCGGACAGGATTTCCTTCGCCAGCGGATTTTCGATCTGTTGCTGGATGGCGCGCTTCAGCGGCCGCGCTCCGTAGAGCGGGTCGAAGCCTTCGCGGGCCAATTCCATTAACGCGGCGTCGCTGACTTCCAGCTTCATCTCCATCTGCGCGACGCGTTTTTCCAGATAGTTGAGCTGGATGCGGGCGATGCTGGCGATGTTGTTCTCGTCCAGAGCGTGGAACACCACGACTTCATCGATACGGTTGATGAATTCGGGGCGGAAGTAGGTTTTCACTTCGGCCATCACCGCCAGCTTGATCACCTGGTAATCGTCACCGCTCATCTGCTGGATCATCTGGCTACCGAGGTTGCTGGTCATCACGATGACGGTGTTCTTGAAGTCGACGGTGCGGCCCTGGCCGTCGGTCATGCGGCCGTCGTCGAGCACTTGCAGCAGCACGTTGAACACGTCCGGATGCGCTTTTTCGACTTCGTCGAGCAGGATCACGCTGTACGGTTTGCGCCGCACGGCTTCGGTCAGATAGCCGCCTTCCTCGTAACCGACATAGCCGGGCGGCGCGCCGATCAGGCGGGCGACGGAGTGTTTCTCCATAAACTCGCTCATGTCGATGCGGATCAGGTGGTCCTGGCTGTCGAACAGGAAATCGGCCAGCGCTTTGCACAACTCGGTCTTGCCGACGCCGGTGGGGCCGAGGAACAGGAAGGAACCGTAGGGTCGATTCGGATCGGACAGGCCGGCGCGCGAGCGGCGAATGGCATCGCTGACCAGGCGCACGGCTTCGTCCTGACCGACCACGCGGTTGTGGATGCGGCCTTCCATCGCCAGCAGTTTGTCGCGCTCGCCCTGCACCAGTTTCGAAACCGGAATGCCGGTGGCACGCGAGACGACTTCGGCGATTTCCTCGGTGCCGACTTCGGTACGCAGCAATTTGAACTCCAGCTTGCCCTCGCCGGCCTCGGCCTGCTTCATCCGCGCTTCCAGCGCCGGCAGCTTGCCGTACTGAATCTCGGCGACCTTGTCGAACTGGCCGCGCCGTTGCAGGTCGGCCATTTCGGCACGCAAATGGTCGATCTCTTCCTTGACGTGCGCGCTGCCCTGCACTGTCGCCTTCTCGGCTTTCCAGATTTCCTCCAGGTCGGAATATTCCTTTTCCAGCTTGCGGATTTCATCCTCGATCAGGCTCAGCCGCTTCTTCGAGGCCTCGTCCTTCTCGCGCTTCACCGCTTCTCGCTCGATCTTGAGCTGGATCAGGCGGCGGTCGAGCTTGTCCATGACTTCCGGCTTGGAGTCGATTTCCATCTTGATGCGGCTGGCGGCTTCGTCGATCAGGTCGATCGCCTTGTCCGGCAGGAAACGGTCGGTGATGTAGCGATGGCTCAGTTCGGCGGCAGCCACCAGCGCCGGGTCGGTGATGTCGACACCATGGTGCAGTTCGTACTTCTCCTTCAGGCCGCGCAGAATGGCGACGGTGGCCTCGACACTGGGCTCATCGACTAGCACCTTCTGGAAACGACGTTCCAGCGCGGCGTCCTTCTCGATGTACTTGCGATATTCGTCCAGCGTGGTGGCGCCGATGCAGTGCAGTTCGCCGCGTGCCAGCGCCGGTTTCAGCATGTTGCCGGCATCCATCGCGCCTTCCGCCTTGCCGGCGCCGACCATGGTGTGCAGTTCGTCGATGAACAGGATGATGCGGCCTTCGTCCTGGCCGACTTCCTTCA
>CAMDGQ010000006.1 GCA_945897955.1 Tepidiphilus sp. J10
AACATCTGGGCGGATACGCTGGGCCTGCCGCCGGAGTACCACTTCACCAACCGTGTTTGATCCTTGACGTCTACCAGGCCTGGGCGCCGAACATCATCTTGCGCGCGAACAGCGTTTTCAGCGGCGGCATCAGATCGAGCATGAGCAGCGCCGCGCCGCGCGCGTGCTTGAGCAGAAATCTGTCGTTCGAGAACGCTTCGACCAGGATGTCGGTCATCAGGCTGCCGCCGGCGATGTCGAAGTGGCGGGCCTGCTCGAATCGCCGCGTGAACGCGGCTTCACCCAGACGCTCGCGCGGTGTGCAGAGGATGGCCTCGGCCAGTTTCCAGGCATCGCGCACGCCCAGGTTGAAGCCTTGCCCGGCGACCGGGTGCAGGGTGTGCGCGGCATTGCCGATGCGCAGGATGCGGGAAGCCGGCGAGGCCGCCGCCAGCGCCAGCTTGAGCGGGTATGTGGCGCGGCGACTGGCGGCGAGAAAACGGCCCTGGCGGTCGCCGAAGGCGGTCTGCAAGCTGGCCAGGAAATCGGCATCCGACAGCGCCAGACGGGCTTCGAGCTGGGCATTCGGCGTCGTCCACACCAGGGCGTAGTGATCACCCAACGGCAGCAGCGCGATCGGGCCATCCGGCGTGAACCGCTCATAGGCGCGGCTGGCGTGGACCTGTTCCGTTTGCACCGTGCAGACCACTGCGGACTGGCCGTAGTCCTTCTCCTGGCGCATCGCCGCCGGCAGGCTCTTGCCGCCTTCCGACAACACCACCAGCGCGGCGGTAAGCATGTGCTCGGCGCCAGCGTGCTGGTAAGTCAGCATGCTGTAGCCGGCCGTCGCCCGCACGGCGGTGACGCGCGCGCCGGTCAGCAAGGTCGCACCGCTGGCGGCCATGCGCTCCATCAGCGCGGCATGCAGATCGCCGTATTCCGCGACATAGCCCAGCGCCGGCGCACCGACATCGTGCGCGGTCAACACGGCGCGCCCGAGACCACCGCGCTGTGAAACATGAATGCTTTCAATCGGGGTGGCGCGGCCCGCCAGAGCATCCCAGGCGCCCAGTCGTTGCAGGATCAGATGCGCACCCTGTGACAACGCGAGCGCACGCGGATCACGCGTTGCGGGCTGCCCTCCTTGCGGCGCGGCCTGCGCTTCCAGGACCGCAACCGCCAGGCCGGAATCGGCCAACCCGGCCGCCAACGCAGCGCCGACCGGGCCGCCGCCGACAATGGCGAGATCAACGTGCTGCATAGTTTGCGGCATCAGGCTGCTACTGGATTTTCAGCGCGTACACACCGCCGTTGGCGGTCTGCACGACGAGGCCGGACTTGAGCGGGATCATGACGCCATTGATCGGGCTGCCATCGGTGGCGACGCGAGCGGCGAAGGCGCCATCCTCGGCATTGATCAGGTGGATCTGACCTTGAAAATCGCCCAGCGCGACGAAACGCTCGGCCACCGCGACCGGGCTGGACAGCCTGCGGTCACGCAACTTGTCCTGCTTCCACGGATTGGCGCCCCGCGCCTTGTCGAAAGCGGCAACATTGCCCTGTTCATCGGCGGTGTAAACAAAGCGATCGTCCATCGACACCCCGCGCATAGCGGAGAAATCACGCGCCCAGGCCGCGTTGCCGGAAATCTGGTCGAAACATGCGACTCGCCCCTGGAAGGCGGCGGCGCAGATCAGCCGATCATCTCCTGCGAGCGGGCCGACGACATCCGCAATCCGCTCGAGTTCGGTAGCGCCGCGCGCCAGCGCGACGTTGGCTTCCCACAGCGGCGCGCCGTTGTTGAGCGCCAGCGCGGTCAGCTTGCCCCCGGCATGGCCGGCGAACACGGCGTTGCCGGTCAGCATCAGATGCCCCTGTTCGCGCAGAGTCAGCGAGGGCAGATTGCGGCTGTAACTCCAGCGTTGCTTGCCGCCGGCGCTTTCGAGCAAGTAAACCTTGCCGTCATTCGAGCGCGCCACGACGACGCCATTTTCCGCCACCGGCGGGGTCAGGATTTCACCCGAAAGTCTGGCGCTCCAGGCCGGCTCGCCATCCGCACTCCGGAAGGCCAGCAACATGCCCTTCGGCGTACCCACCAGCACCAGACCATCGCCGACGCCGACACCGGCGGACAAGGTCTGGCCAGCTTCAATGCGCCAGATTTCGCGGCCGGAGGCCAGATCCAGCTTCACCACCTTGCCTTCGCGGCCGGCAGCGTAAACCGCCTCGCCATCCGTGCCCGGCGAGAAAGCGAACGGGCTGCCGGAGCCGACATTGGCATCCCAGGATTTGAGCATCTCCGCGCCGGGCTTGAATTCGACCAGTTCCGCCGGCTTGTTGCGCGGCGCGGCCGACTCGAACAATCCGCCCAACCAGGCGCAACCGGACAGCGAAGAGGCCAGCAGGAACAGGACAGCGGCGCGCTTCAGCACATCAACCTCCCAAGCCATCCAGGCGAATTTCCAGCAGCGGCTTGAGCGGGCTCTTCTCGCCCAGTTTTTCCAGCGCCAGCGTGTAGGCGGCGCGCGCTTCCGCCGGTTTGTTCTGGGCAGCCAGCACATCCCCCTTGAGTTGTTCCGACAGGCCCTGGAATGCGGGATCAAAGCTGGCTTCAAGCAGCTTCAGCGCCCCGGTCAAGTCGTTTTCCTCGAAGTGCAATGCGGCCAGTCGCAGACGCGCCAGCTGGCGAACGCCTTCGTCGCGTGCGTGTTCAAGAGCGAATTCGTACTGCGCGCGTGCGCTCTTGGTGTCGTTCGCCTCATAACTGATGCGTCCGGCCAGCCATGCGGCCGGCGTGCCATAGGCACTGCCGGCATGGTTTTCCATGATCTGGGCGGCAGCGGCCTTGGCGGTTTTCATGTCGTTCATGCCGATCGCCTGTACCGACTTGTCGAACAGCATGGAGGCCTCGGCCGCCTGGTTGTGGCGCCAGGTTTCCCAGCCGCGCCAGCCGGCCGCCGCCAGCAGAAAGATCGTGACGCCCCAGATCACCTTGTTGCCATGCTGTTTCCACCAGGCTTTCGCCTCATCTACCTGTTCCTGCTCTTCAAGATCGAGTGCCATTGCTTACCCTTTGAAAAAATCCGATGGCTTCCGTCAAAGCCATCCGCTGTTGCTCGGGCGGTTGCCCGCGTTCCTGCACAAATTCACCACGCAACGGTTTCACCGTCACCTGATTTTCCGCCATCTCGTCGTCGCCGATCAGAACCGCGTATCGGGCGAGGCTGGCGTCCGCCTTCTTCATCTGGGATTTAAAGCTGCCGCCGCCGCCATGCATGATCACATCAAGCCCGGCATCGCGCAGCTTCTCTGCGGCCAGAGGAGCATAGCGCGCCGCCGCCTCGCCAACATTGACCAGATACACATCGGGTGCGTCGGGCGCGGGCAGCAGCCCTGCTTCCGACATCATCACCAGCAGGCGCTCCACCCCCATCGCGAAACCACATGCCGGCGCCGGCTTGCCGCCAAGCTGGGCGACGAGGCCGTCATAGCGGCCGCCGGCGCATACCGTGCCCTGGGCGCCGAGTTTGTCGGTAACCCACTCGAACACCGTGTAGTTGTAGTAGTCGAGTCCGCGCACCAGACGCGGATTCACCCGATAGCTGATGCCGGCATCGTCAAGGCCTTGCCTGACCGCGTCGAAATGCTGCCGCGCGTCGGCGTCGAGTTCGTCGATCAGTTGCGGCGCGGCTTCCACCAGCGCCTGCATGGCCGGATTCTTCGAATCGAGGATGCGCAGGGGATTGGTCAACAAACGACGCTGCGAATCGGCATCGAGTTGCTCGGCATGCGCCTCGAAATAGGCGACCAGCTTCTGGCGATGGCTGGCGCGCGCTTCCGGTCCGCCCAGGGAGTTGATTTCGAGCCGCACAAACTCGGCCAAGCCGAGCATTTTCCACAGTCGCGCGGTCATCAGCAGGTGTTCGATATCGAGATCGGGGCCGGCATAGCCGAGCGCCTCGACACCAACCTGATGGAATTGGCGATAGCGGCCTTTCTGCGGACGTTCGTGGCGGAACATCGGGCCGGCATACCAGAGCCGCTTGCCGCCATCGAACAGCAGGTTGTGTTCGATCGCCGCGCGCACGCAACTGGCAGTGCCTTCGGGGCGAAGCGTCATCGACTCGCCGTTGAGTGCATCGACAAAGGTGTACATCTCCTTCTCGACGATATCGGTGACTTCGCCAATGGCACGCTTGAACAGACCGGTATGTTCAAGGATGGGCGTACGCATCTCGCGATAGCCATAATTTTTCAGCCAGGCACGGATGTTCTGCTCGAAATGGGCCCACAGGGGGGCATCAGCCGGCAGCAGGTCGTTCATGCCGCGCACGGCGCGGAGGGCGTTGCTCATCTTGCGGTTAGGGGTGATGTGAAAAGTGAAGGGTGAAACGTGAAAAGTCGAAGGCGTCCGTACAGTTTACGTTTCACATTTCACGTTTCACGTTTCACACACCACGACCTCCATAGGTTCGTTGCACATAGTCCTCGACAATGGCCTGAAACTCCTCGGCGATGCGATCGCCCTTCAGTGTCACCGTCTTTGCGCCATCGACATAAACCGGCGCGACCGGCGTTTCTCCGGTGCCGGGCAGGCTGATGCCGACATTGGCATGTTTGCTCTCGCCGGGGCCATTGACCACACAGCCCATCACCGCGACGTTCATGGTTTCAACACCGGGATACCGGCTCCGCCAGATCGGCATTTGCGCGCGCAGCCAGTTCTGGATGTTCTGCGCGAGTTCCTGGAACACCGTGCTGGTGGTGCGTCCGCAGCCGGGACAGGCGGTCACCAGCGGCGTGAATGAGCGAATGCCCATGACTTGCAGGATTTCCTGCGCGACCTGGACTTCGGTGGTGCGCGATTCGCCTGGTTGCGGCGTCAGCGAAACGCGGATGGTGTCGCCAATGCCTTCCTGCAGCAGAAGCGAAAGCGCCGCCGTCGAAGCGACGATGCCCTTGCTGCCCATACCGGCTTCGGTCAGGCCCAGATGCAGCGCGTAATCGCTGCGTGCAGCCAGGTCGCGATACACCTTGACCAGATCCTGTACGCCCGACAATTTGCAGGACAGGACAATACGGTCGCTCGACAAGCCGAGTTCCTCCGCCCGCCTGGCCGAATCAAGCGCTGACGTGATCAATGCATTGCGCATGACCACATCCGGCGCCTGCGGCAGCGTCCGTTTTGCGTTCTCGTCCATCATGCGCGCCAGCAATTCCTGGTCCAGGCTGCCCCAGTTGACGCCAATGCGTACCGCTTTGCCGTAACGCGCCGCGGCTTCGACCAGGATGGCGAACTGTTCGTCCTTCTTGGCGCCGCGCCCGACATTGCCGGGGTTGATGCGCAGTTTGGCGAGCGCCTCGGCGCACTCCGGCACGGCCTTGATCAGGCGGTGGCCATTGAAGTGAAAGTCGCCGATCAGCGGTACGGAACAGCCAAGGGCGTCGAGTTTTTCCCGAATCAGCGGCACCGCGCGCGCGGTTTCCTCGGTATTGACGGTCAACCGCACCAGTTCGGAACCGGCCTGCCACAACGCATGCACCTGGGCCACGGTACCGGCGATATCGGCGGTATCGGTATTGGTCATCGACTGCACCACCACCGGCGCGCCGCCGCCGAGCGGGACATGGCCGACAAGGACGCGTCGGGTCGGACGACGAACGGGGGATGAATTCAGACTCATAGAGGGATTCGCTTTTATTCCAGAGTCAATCGGGCCACTTTCTGGCCGATGAATGGCGTCAGATCAATGCTGTGCCCGTTGTAGGTCAACTTGACCAGCGCGGCTTCGCCGACCACCAGGCGAAACGGCGGTTCGCCGGAAAAAGACTCGGCGGTACCGGCGCGCACCAGTTTGGAAAACCGGTTGCCCTTGCCATCGACCACTTGTATCCAGGAGTCCTGCGCGGGTTCGAAACGCATGCTGCGCGCCCCCGCTTTCACATTGATGTCGGCATTCAGCGCATTGGCATCGGTTTCCGGAGCAGCCGGTTTGACCGCTGGCGGGGTTGCCGCAACCACCGGCGTCGGCGGAGCGACAGGCGTGGCAGTCATCCCGGCAGCCGGTGTCTGACCGGCTTCAGGCAAGGCTGCCGGCAGGGTCACTGGAGTGGGCACAGGTGTCGGAGCGGGCAACACTTCCTGAGCGGCGGGCGCGGGAGAAATGCCGGCACTGGCCGGATTCAGGGGATCCGCCTGCGAGGACGATTCGGGCTGGGCCGGCAGCAAGGTGTCTTCCCCCTGCCGCAGCCAGTGATACAAAGCCGCGACCAAAATCAGGAAAACTATCGCTGCAATCATCGGGTAAACCAGCCAGCGACGTAGATTGTTCGAATCCACATCAACACCGGCGCTGGGAGCAGTAATGACATCCGCCACCTCGGTCCCCACGTCCACCGGAACGATCAGGCTATCCGGTTCAACACCGACCAGACGTGCGTAGTTGCGGACAAAACCGCGCACAAACACTTCGCTGGGTAAATGTTCGAATTGTGCTTCCTCCAGGGCCTCGACTTGACGAGAGGTCAGTTTGAGCTTGGCGGCGACATCGGCAACCGTCAGATTCCTGGCCTCACGTGCGGCCTTCAGACTGGCGCCATATCCGGCCTGAAACACATCCTTCATAACAGGCTCCCCGCTTGCTCGTAGTCACCGGAAATCAGCCATTGCGCTTGCATCGACTCGGGATGCTCGCGGCGTAATTGCGCGCCGTAATTCGCTTCCGCCTCGCGATCGCCGAGTTTGCGTTCAGCTCGCACGCCCAGCCAGAGCGCTTGCGGCCCCATCGCCGCATCGCCGACCTGCGCACTGTACTGTCGCAGCACGCTGCGCGCGGCCAGCCAGCGCCCCTGGCGAAAATGCGTTTCGGCCATGCCAAGCAGTGCCGTCGTCTGGCCGGGAGCCCGCTTCAAAGCGCGCACGAAGTAAGTCTCGGCGCGCGTCGGATCGCTCGATTTTTCGAGCGCGCAATTGCCGGCATTCGCGAGCGCCTTGTCCGGCGTCGCATAAAGCGGGTTGCTCAGGGCAGACTCGAAATGGCTCATGGCTTCCGGCACGCGGGCGCGCTGGCAAAGGAACACACCATAGTTGTTGTGCGCTTCCGAATAATTGGGAGACAGGTCCAGAGAGCGTTTGAAATGGCCTTCCGCCTGACCATCCTCGCGCAGCTCGGCATGTACCAGGCCGAGTATGTTGTAGGCTGGCGCGTAGGCGCTATCGGAAGCCAGCGCGATGCGAAGCTCCTGCATGGCGATGGCATATTGACCTCGGGCGTAGTATCGCGAACCCAGTTCGGTGTGCAGACGAGCGCTTGGGTTGTCATCGCCGCGACCGAAGGCCTCGGGACTGCTGCTGTTCATGGGAGATGTAGCGCATCCAGCCAGCAGCAACAGCAGAAACAGGCCCGGTTGCTTCATGCCGCCAGTTCCATGCGATTCAAGGCGTGCTTTCCGGTTCGCCTTGATTTGTCTTCGACCTGCCCGGCCAGTTGGCCGCAGGCGGCATCGATATCATCGCCGCGCGTCTTGCGCGTGGTGGTGACTTTGCCGGCATCCATCAGTTGATGGGCGAATTGACGCACCCGTTCGGACGGTGAGCGCTTGAAGCCGGAATTGGGAAAGGGATTGAACGGAATCAAGTTGAATTTGCAGGAAATGTCGCGCGTCAGATGCAGCAGTTGCTCGACATGCTCGGGTTGGTCGTTGACGCCGTCCAGCATGACATATTCGAAGGTGATGAAGTCGCGCGGCCCATCGACGACATAGCGCTTGCACGCCGCCATCAGATCCGCTAGCGGGTATTTCCGATTCACCGGCACCAGTTGGTCGCGCAGCGCGTCGTTCGGCGCGTGCAGCGAAACCGCCAGCGCTACCGGCAGCCTCTCGCGCAGGCGGTCCATCGCCGGCACGATGCCGGAAGTGGAAATGGTGACGCGACGCCGCGACAAGCCATAGGCATGGTCGTCCAGCATCAGCGAAACCGCCGTCACGGTGTTGTCGAAGTTGAGCAGCGGCTCGCCCATGCCCATCAAGACCACGTTGGAAATGATACGGTCGCCCTTGCTGTCGAAGCCGTGCGGCAAAGCCTTGTTTGCCAGGGCGCGGTTCGCCCACCACAACTGGCCGATGATTTCCGCCGCAGAAAGATTGCGGTTGAAGCCCTGCTTGCCGGTCGAGCAGAACGCGCAATCGAGCGCGCAGCCGACCTGCGACGATACGCACAAGGTGCCGCGATCGTCTTCCGGGATGAACACCGTTTCGACCCGGTTGTTCGGCCCCACTTCAAGCAGCCATTTGCGCGTGCCGTCGCTGGAACACTGTTCATGCCCCAGCACTGGCGGCCGAATCTCGGCCACTTCGGGCAAGCGGCTGCGCAGCGACTTGGCCAGGTCGGTCATTTGCTCGAAGTCGTCGGCGCCGCGCTGATGCAGCCATTGCAGCACCTGGCGTGCGCGGAATGGCTTCTCGCCGATGCTTTCGAAGAAAGCGACGAGGCCTGGCAGATCGAAATCGAGCAGATTAGCGCGTGTCAAAACAATGGCGGTTCAAGATAACTCAGCGCGAGTAGATCTGGCTGGCGGGGAAGAAATAGGCGATTTCGACTGCGGCGGTTTCCGGCGCGTCGGAGCCATGCACGGCGTTGGCATCGATGCTGCTGGCGAAATCCGCACGGATGGTGCCCGGATCGGCCTTTTTCGGGTCGGTGGCGCCCATCAGTTCACGGTTCTTGGCGATCGCGTTCTCGCCTTCCAGCGCCTGGATCATGACCGGGCCGGAAGTCATGAATTCGACCAGATCATTAAAGAAGGGACGGCCCTTGTGAACGGCATAGAAACCTTCGGCTTCGGTGCGAGAAAGGTGCGCCATGCGGACGGCGATGACTTTCAGACCGTTGGATTCGAAACGGGAGTAGATCTTGCCAATCACGTTTTTGGCGACAGCGTCAGGTTTGATGATGGACAGGGTGCGTTCAACAGCCATTTGTTTTTCTCCGAAAGGACAGGGAATAGCGAAAATCGAAAGGAATGCCGGCTGGGCCAGAATGGGGGCGGCAAAGGATTGAATACATGCAAAAAAGCGCGCGCAAGTTACCATGAAACGCCCCTAAAATAAAGGCGATGCGCTGGTCCGGAGGCCGATCCGGCGCGCCATCAGGAGACCTGAATGCCAGCCGAAAACGGGATGCCGGAAAACGATGATGTCAGAAAAAAGGCTCTTCTGCGTCTGGCTGTGGCGGGCGTAGTGACTGCCGCCGCGCTGGGAGGCTTGTGGTGGCTTGATCAGACCGGCGGGGATCAGAAGAAACGTCCTGAATCGGCGCCCTCGCCCATCGTCGCCGCGCCGCAACCTGAAGTCGCCTCACCGGAGACGGCTCCCTCGCCGGAGTCGGCTCTCCCACCCGACTCGGCGCAGCCGGAACAAACCCCGGTTGCCGACACTCCTGGCGACAGCGACCATCCCGCCGATACGCCGCCTCCGCCGCGAGTCAGCAACGCGCCAGCCGCCCTCCCCAGAACACTGCCGACGGCCCAGGCAATCAAGCAGCCACCGCACCTTGACGCCACATCGTCTGCCAGACCGGCAGCTCCAGCCCAACCCGAGAGGACGCCGCAGCCTTCACCCCAGGTTACGCCCAGCCCCGGCAAAGGCTATGTGGTGCAACTGGGCGTATTCAGCAATCCCGAGAATGCCCACGAACTGGTGACCCGCTTGCAAAAGCTGGGCGTTCGGGCACACATGGAAGCACGCGTGCAATTAGGGCCGTTCCTGAATCGCGCCGAAGCGGAAAAAGCGCAGAGCGAGATGCGTAAACTCGGCTTCAACGCACTGCTTACCCTGCCGTATGCGGCAGTTCCTGCCATGAAATAAGCCAGCCCGTCGCATCGGCCTTGACCAGAAAATCATGGTCGGCGCCGATACCTGCGGCCCAGGCCAGTTCAGTTCCGACATAAACCAGCGGCAACATCTCGCGCTGCCAGGGCGGGATCGCTGCTTCGCGCAGCAGGTTTTTCAGCGTGCGACGCGGCCTTCCAGGCTGGGTGCGCATCCTTTCACCGCCCTGGCGAAACCGGATGGAGACCTCGCCCGGTACAAGTCTCAGACCCGCCCCTGTCGTTGCCTGAAACTGCAAATATCCCGCTTCGCCCAGCTTGAGGCAGGCTTCGCCATGCCAGGTAACGACTCCGGCGGCTTTACTTTCCGGCATGGGTTGCTCATGCGTCAACACAGCCCACCGCTGGTGCCTGCGCAGTATCACTTTGCCGAAACCCGCATCAAACACGATGCGCAGTTGCGCATC
The DNA here is from genome assembly GCA_945897955.1 of Tepidiphilus sp. J10. Taxonomy (GTDB): domain Bacteria; phylum Pseudomonadota; class Gammaproteobacteria; order Burkholderiales; family Thiobacillaceae; genus PFJX01. The sequence continues at coordinate 10,277 of CAMDGQ010000006.1, forward strand.
TGGCCGCGCGGCAAGCAACTGGCGGAGCGCTTCACGGATGTGCTGCTGCTGCAATTCCGCTCCCGATCTCTCCAGAAAACGACGCAGAAGGTTGCGCGCGCGCGGTTCCGGCAAAGCATGCAGCGCGTCCATATCCAGTCCGCTGTCTGAAATTGCGTTGCGTCCATCCAGTTCCGCCAGCGTATCAATCAGGGCCGCGGCCTCGGCGAACTGGCTGGCGGCCTGGGCCAGGCTTTTCAGCGCATCGGGGAAATGCTCGATCAAGCCGGGAAACACGCGATGCCGTAAGGCATTGCGCGCCAGACCCGGATCGGCATTGCTGGCGTCATCGATCCAGACCAGTCCAAGCTCTGCCGCACAAGTCTCGATCTGCAACCGTGTCGCCGCCAGGAGCGGTCGCAGCAATTTCAGTTGATCCGTCAGCGGCCGCACCTCGGGCATCGCGGCCAAACCTTTCAAGCCTGAACCACGCAGAAGTTGCAGCATGACGGTCTCGGCCTGATCGTCGCGGTGATGCGCCAGAAGCAGATAATCCGTATCGAGTTGCGCAAAAACTCGATATCGAGCAGCCCGCGCGGCCGCTTCCAGTCCCTCGCCGGATGGGCGAACCTCGACCCGGCGAGTCTCCAGCGGCACGGCCAGACAACGGCAAATCTCGGCGCAATGCAGCGCCCAGGCGTCGGCATCAGGCGACAGGCCATGATGAACATGTACAGCGGCAAGCGTAAAACCGGCGGACTGGCGCAGATCAGCCAGCAGATTCAGCAGAACACTGGAATCGATACCACCGGAGTAGCCGACTGTCAGCCTGCTACCGGGCTTGACCTGGCGTCTCAGGCTGGCTGCGAGCAGGCGAGTCAACCGATCCCGGCTGGCAGCCATGGCATCGATCAGGCGCGCCCTTCCTTGAACTTGCCATAGCCCATCAGACGGGCATAGCGCGTATTGAGCAGCGCATTGAGGGGCCGTTCGCGCACGTTGATCAGCGTCTCGGACAAGGTCTTGCGCAACGATTCCATCATGGCCTCCGGGTCGCGATGCGCGCCGCCCAAGGGTTCGTTGACGATCTGGTCGATCAGGCCCAGTGTTTTCAGCTTCGGTGCGGTAATGCCCAGCGCTTCCGCTGCGGTGGAGGCCTTGTCGGCGCTCTTCCAGAGTATCGACGCGCAACCTTCAGGTGAAATCACCGAGTAGGTGGCGTACTGCAACATGATCAACGCATCGCCGACACCGATGGCCAAAGCGCCGCCGGAGCCTCCTTCGCCGATTACGGTGCAGATCACCGGCGTCTTCAACTCGGTCATGACATACAGATTGCGCGCGATGGCTTCGGACTGGCCGCGCTCCTCAGCGTCGATGCCGGGATAAGCCCCCGGTGTATCGATGAAGGTGAAAACCGGGATGCGGAATTTTTCCGCCAGGCGCATCAACCGCAATGCCTTGCGATACCCCTCGGGACGCGGCATGCCGAAGTTGCGGTACTGGCGTTCCTTGGTATCACGGCCTTTCTGGTGCCCGATAACCATGACCGTCTCGCCCTGGAAGCGCGCCAGACCGCCAACGATGGCGGCATCATCGGCAAACGCGCGATCGCCATGCAGTTCCTCGAACTCCGTGAACAGCCCCTGCACATAGTCCAGCGTGTAAGGCCGTTGCGGATGACGTGCCACTTGCGAAATCTGCCAGGCATTGAGCTTGCCGTAGATCTGTTTGGTCAATGCAGCGCTCTTCTTGCGCAAGCGCTCGATTTCTTCCGAGATATCGAGCGCGGGGTCGTTCTGCACCTCGGACAACTCTTCAATCTTCGCCTCCAGTTCGGCGATGGGCTGTTCGAAGTCGAGAAAAGTCAGCTTCATGTCGTGATCGGCTTGCCAGAAAGGGGGCGAATTCTACAGGAGCGGTCGAAAGCGGAATCAAGGATCAATGATGATGGCCGTGCGGACCATGAACGTGACCATGCTCGATTTCTTCCGCCAAGGCCAATCGCACCGATTGCACCACGCATTGCAAACGCAGGCTCTGGCCTGCCAGCGGGTGGTTGCCATCAACGACCACCTTGCCATCTGCCACGTCGGTAACGGTGTAGAGCATGACATGCTGGCCATCTTCGCTGGCGCCTTCAAGCTGCATGCCGACCTTCACTTCTTCCGGGAAAACATCGATGGGTTCGATCCGCACCAGTTCAGCGTCGTACTCGCCAAACGCATCTTCAGGCTCCAGCACCAGATCAAGTTCGGCGCCGGCTGACCGGCCTTCAAGCGCAGCTTCGACACGCGGAAAAATTCCGTCATAGCCGCCCTGAAGATAGACCGCCGGCGACTCGGCCAATGCCTCCTCAAGCAACTCGCCATCCAGGGTGCTGAGTCTATAGGTCAATGCGACTACGGTGTCTTTTGCTATTTGCAATTAAAGCTCCTTAACAAGTTTGAAAACTTCGGCGGCGTGCCCCTTCGGCGTCACGCCTGACAGAACATGCGCAATCATGCCCTGCCCATCAATGATAAAAGTAGTGCGATTGACGCCCTCGCGCATCACGCCATCGACTTCACGGTTGACCAGAACACCATAGTCCCGGCAAGCGATACCGTCCTTGTCGGCCAACAGACGTACCGTGATGCCATGCTTGTCGCGAAACGCGCCGTGTCGAATACAGTCATCGCGCGAGACCCCCACCACAGCGCAGTCGAGTCGCGTGAAGTCGTTCTCAAGATCGCTGAACTCGATCGCTTCCGTCGTGCAGCCGGGCGTATCATCCCGCACGTAAAAAAACAGCACGAGCGGCTTGGCCTGGTAATCCGTCAGTCTGGCGATGGTCATATCCGCGTCGGGTAATTCGAAATGCGGCGCGCGCTCGCCCATGTTCAGCATATCTTCCACTCCTCGTGACAGATCAAAAACATTATATGAACAAACCCTTGATCAAACCCGCTCACGCCAGCCGGAACCAACCGGACAAGCCATTCACGGATGCGGATTATTCCCTGCAAACCCTGCTTGGCGGCATGTCGGTAGAAAAATTTCTTGCGGATCACTGGCACAAGAAACCCCTTCTGATACGACAGGCCTTGCCCGGTTTCGGCAACTGGCTGAATCGTGAGAGCCTGACCGAACTGGCCTGCCAGGACAATTCGGAAGGTCGCCTGGTGCAATTCAAGCGCGGCAAGTGCCTGCTCGAATACGGCCCGTTCGATCCCGAGACTTTGCGGACTCTACCCAAACGCGACTGGAGCCTGCTCGTCTCCGGCGTCAATCATCTGCTGCCCGAGGCCGACTGGTTGCTGCATCGCTTCGACTTCATCCCCGCCGCCCGCCTCGACGATCTGATGGTCAGCTTTGCGCCGCCAGGCGGCGGCGTCGGCCCGCATTTCGACTCCTACGATGTATTTCTGATCCAGGGCCAAGGACGTCGCCGCTGGGAAATCAGCACGCAAGATGACCTAACTGTCGTCGATGGCGCGCCGCTTCGCATTCTGCAAAATTTTCGCGTCGATGAATCCTGGGAACTTGATCCGGGCGACATGCTGTATCTCCCCCCGCAACTCGCGCATAACGGCGTCGCGCTGACCGATTGCATGACCTGGTCGGTAGGATTCCGAGCCCCTAAAGCGGAGGAAATCGTCGGCCAGTTTCTGACCTACCTGCAGGACAAACTCGAACTGCCCGGCATGTACTCCGACCCCGATCTGAAACAGCAAAAACATGTCGCCGAAATACCCGCCGCGATGCTCGACTGGGCCGAGAAAACCATCAAAGCTGCGGCACGCTGGAACAAATCGGATATTGCCGACTTTCTCGGCCGCTATCTCAGCGAACCAAAACCGCATGTTTATTTTGATCCGCCATACAGGCCCAAATCCCTCACCGCCTTCACCAAAGCCGTCCAGAAGACCGGCCTGGCCCTTGATGCCCGCAGCCAGATGCTGTTCAGGGGAGAGGCCTTCTTCTTGAATGGCGAGCGCGTTGAAGCCTCGACGGTCATGCAGCCAACCCTGAAAACGCTGGCAGACAAACGCTTTCTGTTGCCCGGCGAATGCGGACAGGAGCAAGGCCAGGAGATGCTCGCCCTGCTCTATCTCTGGTACCAGGCGGGCTTCCTGTTTCCCGCCGGATAGCACTGAGCCATCAATATCGAATCTGGAAAAAGCAGTCGAACAAGACGCAAAACGGGGCGCTGTTTTCAGCGCCCCGTTGATTTCAATTCCGACAGACTGCTGGACAGTCTGTCTTGCCCTGCTGGCAAGGTTCAGCGCGGCAGGGTACTGCTTCCCATCAGGAACGCATCCACAGCCCGCGCGCACTGGCGGCCTTCGCGGATCGCCCAGACCACCAGGGACTGGCCGCGGCGCAGGTCGCCGGCGGCGAAGACCTTGGCTTTGCTGGTGGCATAGCTGTTATTGCCTTCGGTATCCGCCCTGGCGTTGCCACGCGCATCCTTCTCGACGCCGAACGCATCGAGCAGTTTCTGCACCGGGCTGACGAAGCCCATCGCCAGCAGAACCAGATCGGCTTTCATCTCGAACTCGGAACCGGGGATTTCGGCCATCCTGCCGTCCTTCCAGTCCAGCCGAACGGCTTTCAATCCGGTGACTTTTCCACCCTCGCCGACAAATGACTTGGTGGCGATCGACCAGTCGCGGGCGCAACCTTCGTCGTGTGAGCTGGAAGTGCGCATCTTGAGTGGCCAGTTCGGCCAGGTCAGCGGGCGGTTTTCCTGTTGCGGCGGTTTCGGCATCAGTTCGAACTGGCTGACCGACGCGGCGCCATGCCGGTTCGAGGTGCCGACACAGTCGGAGCCGGTATCACCGCCACCGATCACGACGACATGCTTGCCGGTGGCACGGATCTGGTCGGGCAGGCTGTCGCCGGCGACGAATTTGTTGTTCTGGCTGAGGAATTCCATCGCGAAATGCACGCCGGCCAGTTCCCGACCGGGCACCGGCAGATCGCGCGGCTGCTCGGCGCCGCCGGAAAGCACGACGGCATCGAACTCGGCCAGCAGAGATTCTGCGGAAACATTCTCTCCGACATGCTGATTGACCCGGAATTCGACACCTTCCGCCGCCATCTGCGCCATGCGGCGGTCGATATGGCGCTTCTCGAACTTGAAATCGGGAATGCCGTAGCGCAACAGGCCGCCGATGCGGTCATTCTTTTCCAGCAACACGACGGCATGCCCGGCGCGCGCCAGTTGCTGCGCCGCCGCCATGCCGGCCGGGCCGGAGCCGACCACGGCGACCTTCCTGCCGGTCTTGCGAACGGGGGGTTGCGCTTGCACCCAACCCATTTCCCAGGCCTTGTCGATGATCGCGTGTTCGATCGACTTGATGCCGACCGCGTCGTTGTTGATGTTCAACGTGCAGGCCGCTTCGCACGGCGCCGGACAGATGCGGCCGGTGAACTCGGGGAAGTTGTTGGTCGAGTGCAGCACCTCGCTGGCCTGGCGCCAGTTCTGAGGGGTGTTCCTAAACACCAGATCATTCCAGTCCGGAATGATGTTGTTGATCGGGCAGCCGCTCATGCAGAACGGGATGCCGCAGTCCATGCAGCGCGCGCCTTGCACCTTGGCCTCGTCATCGGACAGGTGCAGGACGAACTCGTTGTAGTTGGTCAGCCGCTCGGCTACCGGCAGGCTGCCTTCCGACAGCCGCGCGTATTCGAGGAACCCGGTGATTTTGCCCATTACGCGGCCTCCAGCAATTTCTGTTCGGCCATTTCGATCAGGGCGCGCTTGTATTCATTCGGCATCACCTTGACGAACTTGCCACGATATTCATTCCAGTTGTCCAGGATGGTCCTGGCGCTGACGCTGCCGGTGTAGGCGGCATGCTTCTCGATCAAGCCCTTCAGCGTCACTTCATCGGCCTGGCCCTTGTGCTGCGTTGCGCTGTTGCCGACGGCATCGGCCGGTTCGACCTTCTCCAGCGACACCATGGACAGATTGCAGCGTTTGCCAAACAGGCCGTCCTCGTCCAGCACATAGGCGACGCCGCCCGACATGCCGGCGGCGAAGTTGCGCCCGGTCTGGCCCAGCACAACCACCGTGCCGCCAGTCATGTATTCGCAACCATGATCGCCGACGCCCTCAACCACCGCGCTGGCGCCCGAGTTGCGCACGCAGAAACGCTCGCCGGCGACGCCGCGGAAATAGCTCTCGCCGGTGGTCGCGCCATACATGACGGTATTGCCGACGATGATGTTTTCCGACGGCGTGGCGCCGAATGCCGCCGGCGGCCTGATGACGATGCGGCCGCCACAGAGTCCCTTGCCGACATAGTCGTTGCCTTCGCCGGTCAGTTCGAACGTGATGCCATGTGCCAGGAAAGCGGCGAAGCTCTGGCCGGCGGTGCCGGTGAGTTTGACCGTGATGCTGTCGTTCGGCAGACCGGCATGGCCGTAACGGCTGGCGACCTGATTCGACAGCATGGCGCCGACGGTGCGATTGACGTTGCTGATCCGCGTTTCGATGACCACGTTTTCGCCACCTTCCAGCGCCGGCAGCGCCTGCTGGATCAGCGTGTTGTCGAGCGCGTGTTCCAGGCCGTGGTCTTGCGTTTCGCAATGATGCCGAGCGACATTCGCGGCCACCTTGGGCTGGTAGAAGATGCGGCTGAAGTCGAGCCCGCTGGCTTTCCAGTGGTCGATACCGGCGCGCATGTCGAGCAAGTCGGAACGACCGGTCAGGTCGGAGAATTTGCGGATGCCCATCCTGGCCATCAACTCGCGCGCTTCTTCAGCGACGAAGAAGAAGTAATTCACCACATGCTCGGGCTGGCCGGTGAATTTCCGGCGCAGCACCGGGTCTTGTGTGGCGACACCGACCGGGCAGGTATTCAGATGGCATTTGCGCATCATGATGCAGCCTTCGACGACCAGCGGCGCGGTGGCAAAACCGAATTCGTCCGCCCCCAGCAACGCGCCGATGACCACATCGCGACCGGTCTTCATCTGGCCATCCACCTGTACCGCGACGCGACCGCGCAACTGGTTCAGCACCAGGGTCTGCTGGGTTTCGGCGAGACCGATTTCCCACGGGCTGCCGGCGTGCTTGATCGACGACAGCGGCGAAGCGCCGGTGCCGCCGTCATAGCCGGCGATCACGATATGGTCGGACTTGGCCTTGGCCACACCCGCCGCAACCGTGCCGACGCCGGTTTCCGACACCAGCTTGACCGAGATCGAGGCTTTTGGATTGGCGTTCTTCAGGTCGTGAATGAGCTGCGCCAGGTCTTCGATGGAATAGATGTCGTGGTGCGGCGGCGGCGAAATCAGGCCGACGCCAGGTACCGAGAAACGCAGCTTGGCGATGTATTCGGACACCTTGCCGCCGGGCAGTTGACCACCCTCGCCGGGCTTGGCGCCTTGCGCCATCTTGATCTGGATCTGGTCGGCGTTGGCCAGGTATTCAGCGGTCACGCCGAAACGGCCGGACGCCACCTGCTTGATCTTCGATCGCATCGAATCGCCCGCTTTCAGCGGGATGTCGGCGACGACACGGCTCTTGCCGATCAATTCGGACAAGGTGGTGTCGGTCTTCACCGGCTGGAAGCGCACGGCGTCTTCGCCGCCTTCGCCGGTATTCGACTTGCCGCCGATGCGGTTCATCGCCAGCGCCAGCACGGTATGCGCCTCGGTGGAAATCGAACCGAGCGACATCGCGCCAGTGGCAAAGCGGGTCACGATGCTGGCCGCCGATTCGACTTCTTCCAGCGGCACCGGCGCGCCGGCCGATTTGATCTCGAACAGGCCGCGCAGGGTCAGGTGACGCTTGCTCTGATCGTTGATCAGGCGGGCGTATTCCTTGTAAGTCTCGTATTTGTTGGTGCGCGTCGCGTTTTGCAATTTGGCGATGGAATCCGGCGTCCACAAATGATCTTCACCGCGCACGCGGAAGGCGTATTCGCCACCGGCTTCGAGCGCGTTGGCCAGCACCGGGTCCAGGCCGAACGCGGCCAGATGCTGGCGCAGCGCCTCTTCCGCCACTTCGAGCAGGCCGATGCCTTCGACGTTGCTCGACGTGCCTGGGAAATATGCGTCGATGAAGCCGCTGTTGAGGCCGATGGCGTCGAATATCTGCGCGCCACAATAGGACTGGTAAGTCGAGATGCCCATCTTGGACATCACCTTGTACAAGCCCTTGCCGACCGCCTTGACGAACTTCTTCTGCGCTTCCTTGCTATCCGGCAGACCGAATCCGGCGATGGTTTCGAACGCCAGCCACGGGCACACGGCTTCCGCGCCATAGCCGGCCAGCAACGCGAAATGATGCGTCTCGCGCGCCGAACCGGTATCAATGACCAGGCCGGTATTGGTGCGCAGACCGGCGCTGACCAGGTGGTGATGCACGGCGGCGCAGGCCAGCAAGGCCGGAATGGCCAGACGATCAGGGCTAACCGCGCGATCTGACAGAATCAGCACGTTGTAACCGTCATGCACCGATTTTTCTGCGGCTTCGCACAGCGCGGCGATTGCGTCGCGCATGCCTTTGGCGCCCAGGCTCACCGGATAGGTGATGTCGGCAACCAGCGCCCTGAAACGGCTTTGCGTCAGGCTGTCGATAACCTTCAGCTTGGCCAGTTCGTCCGGCATCAACACCGGCTGACTGGCTTCCAGGCGCAGCGGCGGATCGGAGACATCGGTGGCGTCATCCAGGCCAAGCAGGTTCGGTTTTGGCCCGATGAAGGTCACCAGCGACATCACCAGTTCCTCGCGGATCGGGTCGATCGGCGGATTGGTGACCTGCGCGAACAGTTGCTTGAAGTAGTGATAGAACGGCTTGGTCTTGTCGGACAGCACCGGCAGCGCGGCGTCGTTGCCCATTGAACCCGTGGCCTCTTCGCCATTGGTCGCCATCGGCAACATGATGAACTTGAGGTCTTCCTGCGTGTAGCCGAAGGCCTGCTGTGCGTCGAGCACGGATGCGGGCAGATCGAGTTTGACCTCGACCTTGGGCAGGTCGCCGATGAAATAGCGCGACTTCTCGATCCACTCGCGATAAGGCCTGGCTTGCGCAAGCGAATGCTTGACCTCCTCATCGGACAGTATGCGGCCCTGTTCCATGTCGATCAGCAGCATCTTGCCCGGTTGCAGACGCCATTTCTTGACGATCTTTTCTTCCGGGAAGGTGAGCACGCCCATTTCGGAGGCCATCATCACGAAGCCGTCGTCGGTGACCAGATAGCGCGCCGGACGCAGGCCGTTGCGGTCCAGCGTGGCGCCGATCACGCGGCCATCGGTAAAGGCGACGGCGGCGGGACCGTCCCACGGTTCCATCAGCGCGGCGTTGTATTCGTAGAAGGCGCGGCGATCCTCATCCATCAACGGATTGTTCGACCAGGCTTCCGGGATCAGCAACATCATCGCGTGCGGCAGCGAGTAGCCGCCGGCGACCAGCAATTCAAGCGCGTTGTCGAAGGAAGCCGAATCGGACTGGCCTTCCGCGATCAGCGGCCAGAGTTTTTCCAGATCGTCGCCCAAAACGGCGGATTTCATCGCGCCATGCCGCGCCGCCATCCAGTTGACGTTGCCGCGCAGCGTGTTGATCTCGCCGTTGTGCGCGATCATGCGGAACGGATGCGCCAGATCCCAGGCCGGGAAGGTGTTGGTGGAGAAGCGCTGATGCACCAGTGCGAGCGCCGACTCCATGCGCTCATCCTGCAAATCCAGGTAATACGTGCCCACTTCCTCGGCCAGCAGCATGCCCTTGTAAACCAGGGTACGGGACGACAGCGACGGAATATAGAATTGCGAACCGTCATCCAGTTTCAACGCGCGCACGGCATGTTCGACGCGTTTGCGAATGACGAACAATTTGCGCTCGAACACATTCTGGTCGGCACATTCGGCGCTTTTGCCAATAAACACCTGGCGCATGATCGGCTCGATGGCCTGCGCGGCGGCGGCGATATCGCGGTTGTCGCGCGGCACATCGCGCCAGCCCAGGCAGTTCTGGCCTTCTTCATGCACGATGCGGGCGATGGCGGATTCGCAGGCGACGCGGCCATTGCCGGATTGCGGCAAAAACACCGTGCCGCAGGCGTATTCGCCGACTGCCGGCAAGGTGATCGCCAGTTTGGCGGCTTCATGGCGCAGAAACGCATCAGGCAACTGAATCAGAATGCCGGCACCGTCCCCCAGTTTCGGGTCGTATCCGGTGGCGCCGCGATGGGTCAGATTCTTCAGAATCTGCAAGCCCTGACGCACGATGGCGTGGCTTTTCTCGCCTTTTATATGTGCTACGAAACCGACCCCGCACGCATCATGTTCGTGCGCCGGATTATATAAACCCTGTCTTGCTGGCATTACCGCTTAACCTGTCCATCCCTCGACTAACCACTGCGCGCGCGCCAAACCGAGGGTGTCTGGCGCGGCCAGCCCGACACCGGATCGGGCAATGAATATTCAGGCGAATTTGTACAAAACCGGCGGACGATACTACTTTCAACCCCGGATCAGTTCAACCGCAGGTTTGGCCAATTCCACGGCAAATTTGTTCAATCCGAAAATTCGTCATTCCGGCGAATGCCGGAATCCAGATTTCACAGGAAATCACCTCGTCTTGAAATCAGCCTGGCGGAAACCGCAATTGCGAGAAGCTGCGTCCATTCAGGATCGCTCGACGCTCGACCTCGGCGGCGGAATCCAGCCAGCCGCGCTGTTCAAGGAATAACAGAAAAGCGCGAGTACTCACCTTGCGGGCGTTCCCCGGCAGCAAAAAGCCGGCCCGCGCAATCTTGTGGTCCTCGAACAGAAAGACCCCGGTGCGCGGCGGACTCAGGACAGCAAACTGGTTCATGGTCTCCTGGATGGCAAATTCACCCAGGTTGGCTTTTACCGGAGGCGAAGCCGCCTCGGCCAGCACAGCCTGGTATTGCCGGAACAACTGAGTGGCGCGAACTGGCAAATGCCTGGCCGCGACCCATTCGCCAATGGCGCGGCTGGTCGGGGTTTCGTTGCGGGTCACTTCATGCAACACCATATCGACGATTTCCACCGACCAACCCGGCTTCAACAACAAGTCCAGCGCATCCGCATACGCCAGCGTAATCAATGGCCCGGCATCGGGCAGCAGCGCGATATCAGTCACAGGCTCTCAGTCGGCCAGTGCGTCAAGGCTCTCCACCATCCCCCGCGTGGCGACCGCCGGCAGGCGCGGCATGGGCAGATGCGCCTGCGCCATCAGCAAGAACAGATCTTCCTCACTGCCGATTCCCAGACGCGCCAGCGTCGCCCGGTCATCCGCGCGGCCCAGCGAAAAGTCCAGCAAAGCCCGGAAGTTCTGATTCCCGCCCGCCTCCGCAGCCTCAAAGGTCTCCACCAGATAGCGCAACTCGGCATTGAACAAGGCATTGATCGAGGTATCCGCCTGCGCCGCCACCACCTTGGCGCGCTTGAGCAGATCGCGGTCAACGGAACCGGTGAAGTTGACAGTAGTGGACATGGCGCTTCCTTAGCTGATGAATGACCGGGCCAGATTAACACATGATTATGTGTTAGCCCGAGGATGGAGCTACAGCCTGTGAATTGCCAGCAAGTTTTCCACAGGCCGGCCAGGGCGAGATAACTGGCTGCTAGACAAGCGCGGGGAAAATGGCCTGGAAAGAATCTACCGCTTGGCTTGGCTGGGCTGGATTAAAAAAAACTGAAATCACGGTGGGCGACTCCCATTCTTGCGGTTTCGGGCATCTTGCGCGCCCTTGATATTGAATTTGCTTGGCGGCGGCAATTTAGCACTGCTTGTCGAGCGCCAGCCACCCGATGCCGCGTCTGAACCTGTTTGGCGCTTACCTTTCGCATTGCTTGGCCGTGGATGCGATTGGTTCGGCCCGATTTAACCAAGATTGCCTGCCGGGGCGTAGGGTGCGCCATGCGCACCTCTCAGCCGCTCAGTGCGCATGGCGCACCCTACGGTTTCATGGATAAATCCGGCCGGATCAATATTCAAACCAGAACCCCGAGAAAAACGCCCTGTTCGTGCATCTCTTTGAGCAACGTTTGCGCAAAGCCGAACAAGGCATCCGGCGTCTGGCCCATTTCCCGCGCCAGCTCGGTGACGGCCTGGCGTCCGCTCAGGCGGGGGTTGTTCTGAATCAGACTGATCAGGCGGGCGCTGGCCGCGTTGAGCAGGATGAAGCGGACGTTGAGGTCGGCATCGCGAAAAGCCAGCGTGAACGTCGGTTGCACGGGCGGTTCACTTGGCTTGTAGCGCGGCGACAATCGATGCACCGGCCAGCGATAGGCCAGTACGCGCAAGACCGGATTGAGCAGCGGCCGCCCCGTCAGAAGATCGCCGGCCGGATCATGCGCCGGCAGATGTGCGTCGCGATTCGAGGTATCCAGTTCCAGTTCGATCCATTCGTAATGCGCCAATTCGGGCAGGAAGGCGGGCATGTCGTCGGCCGGTTCCCATTCCGTCTGGAGATAGCTCAGAAACTCCTCCGGAATCTGCCGAAAGTAAGGCGTATGGCTGACGTGGTCGCGAAAGAAGGCCCGCGCCAGCCTGTCCCAGCGCCGCTTGCCCAGAATCCGGCGGCAGACCGGAAAACAGGACAGCAGAAAACTTTCGACATTGTTGAACAGCAGGCTGTTGTAAACCTTCATGCGCCGCGCCGGCACGCCCTTGGGGCGGCTGACATTGCGCGGATCGCGGATATGGGCGGTGAACTCGCGCTGGTATTGCTGGAAATCCGGTTGTTGAAAATCCATGTTCAGGCGGCCCGCGCGATGCTTTGCCGGTGATTCGACTGAATCCGCGCGATACGCGCCACTTCCGGCATCAATTCCTGCAATGGCGGAATGTTGAAATCGCGTTCCAGACAGGTCGGATGTACGCCCAGCAGGCCGTATGCGGTATCGAGCAATTGCCAGACCGGGTCGATGACCTCGGCGCCGTGGGTGTCGATGATCAGATCCGGCGCTTGCCTGTGGTGGCCCGCCATGTGCATGTAAACAATGCGCTCGGCCGGTACATCGGCTTGCAACCGGCGCAGGTAATCAACCGGATCGAAGTTGAAGTTCACGCTGTTGACGTAGATGTTGTTGACGTCCAGATGCAGCAGGCAGTCGGCCTCGGCCAGCACGGCTTGGATGAAGGTCGGCTCGTCCATCTCGGCGATCGGCGCGGCGACGTAATAACTGGCGTTTTCGATGGCGATTTTCTGTTCAAGGATGTCCTGCGCCCGGCGTATGCGGGCAGCGACATGTTTCACCGCCGCCTCGGTCGGCGGAATCGGCATCAGGTCGTAGAGATGACCGTGGTCGGAACAGTAGGAAAGGTGTTCGGTGTAGAGCGAAATTCGATGTTCGGCCATGAAGGCCTTGATCTTGCGCAACAGCACTTCGTCGAGTGGCGTCGGGCCGCCCAGAGAGAGCGACAGGCCATGGCAGACAAAGGGGAAGCGCTCCGTGAACAGGCGCAGATCACGCGCGTAACGTCCGCCCAGATCGATCCAGTTTTCCGGCGCCAGTTCGAAAAATTCGATGCTTTCGGGAAACCCCGTGTTCAGCGCGGCCTTGAGCTCAGGCAGAAGGTCGCGCCGAAAACCGAGTCCCGCGCCGGAGAGACGCGGGGTTTTCATGCAGTTGTCCGTTCGGCGATTACTTGCTGGCGCCGCACTTGCCCTGGCCGCACTTGCCTTCCTTGGCCTTCGCCTTGGCTGCGTCGCCGCACTTGCCTTCCTTGGCCTTGGCCTTGGCTGCATCGCCACACTTGCCTTCGCCGCACTTGCCTTCCTTGGCTTTCGCCTTGGCGGCATCACCACACTTGCCTTCCTTGGCCTTGGCGGCATCGCCACACTTGCCTTCCTTCGCCTTGGCCTTGGCTGCATCGCCACACTTGCCTTCGCCGCACTTGGCCTGGCCGCACTTGCCTTCAGGTGCCTTGTCGGCCGCAACCATGTATCCCTTGCCCAGGGTCTGGGCCGCAAACGGGTTCTCGGCAGAGAACGCCGGCGCGGAAGTCAACGACAAAGCGATTGCGGAACCCAGAGCCAGGGTCAGAGCGGTTTTTTTCGAAGCCATGTTGTATCTCCTGAATATTCAAAATTTGAAATTGTTTGCACTGGCGGATCTGCTTTGCCCAGCCTGGAAAAGCCAAGTTCGGCAGCGGAAAGAACAAGCAAATGCGGACTCGTTTTTCCTGCATAACCAATGAGTTTTCATCGGTCGCGGCAATCTATGCGGAGTTCTTCAAAACAGCAAGTTCTTTATAAAAGTCAACAAGATAGCCAACTCTTGAATTGAATTTTTTCGGGTCAATATAGGTATTGCCAGCCGGATGGATTTCCGGTTTTCCTCACAGAAAGGAGCAAATCATGAGCAACATTGTCAGGCGCGAACCCTTCGCACTCGATGACATGCTGGATGATCTGTTCAAGGGCTATTTCGTGCGTCCGATGCGTTTTGCGGGAGAAATGCCCGAGATGCGGATGATCAGGATGGATGTGAAGGAAGGCGACAAGGATTACATGCTGCATGCCGAGTTGCCGGGCGTCGGCAAGGACGATATTCATGTCACGCTGGAAGGCAACACGGTTGCGGTCAGCGCCGAAGTCAAGAAAAACAGCGAAGAGAAGGAAGGCGACAAGGTGCTGCGCAGCGAGCGCTATTACGGCAAGGTCTATCGCAGTCTCGCGCTGGGCCAGGAGGTGGACGAAACCGGCGCGCGGGCGAAATTCGAGAACGGCGTGCTTGAATTGGTGCTGCCGAAGAAAGCCGCGACCGCCGCCGTGAAGTTGGCCATTGAATGAACCTTGCATTGGGTAACCAGGGGGCGGTTGTCACCGCCCCTTTTTTTGCCGCCGGGGTTTCCGGCTTTGTAGAATTGCCAGGATTCAACCATTGGAAAAGAACATGTCGATAGCCAATCTCTCGCCGGGTGACAAAGCCAAAGTGATCGCGGAAGCGCTGCCCTACATCCAGCGCTTCTGGGATAAAACCGTAGTCATCAAGTACGGCGGCAACGCAATGACCGACCCGGTGCTCAAGGCGGCTTTCGCGCGCGACGTAGTGCTGCTCAAGCTGGTTGGCCTGAATCCGGTTGTGGTGCATGGCGGCGGCCCGCAGATCGAGGACTTGTTGCGTCGCGTCGGCAAGAAGGGCGAATTCATCCAGGGCATGCGGGTCACCGACGCGGAAACCATGGATCTGGTGGAGATGGTGCTGGGCGGGCAGGTCAACAAGGACATCGTCAATCTGATCAATCAGGCCGGCGGCAAGGCGGTTGGCCTGACCGGCAAGGATGGTCGGTTCATCCGTGCCAAGAAATTGTTGATGGAATCGCAGGACAAACCCGGTGATGTGATCGACATCGGCCAGGTCGGCGAAATCACGAAAATCGACCCCAGCCTGATTTCTTTCCTCGATTCCGGCGATTTCATCCCGGTCATCGCGCCCATCGGTGTCGGCTCCGAAGGCGAGACCTACAACATCAATGCCGACGTGGTCGCCGGCAAACTGGCGGAAGTGCTGAAAGCGGAAAAGCTGGTGCTGCTCACCAATACCCCCGGCGTACTCGACAAGAACGGCAACCTGTTGACCGGGCTGACGCCAAAAAAGATCGACGCACTGGTCGCCGACGGCACGCTATCCGGCGGCATGCTGCCGAAAATCGCCTCCGCGCTGGATGCCGCGCGCAGCGGCGTCAAATCGGTCCACATCATCGACGGCAGAGTTGAGCATGCCTTGCTGCTTGAAATCATGACTGATCAAGGCGTTGGCACCCTGATCCAATCTGCATGAGCAATAATCGCAAGCGGCCACTTCGTTGTGCGTTCCCTCACCACGGGCCGCCGATGCATCTGCTATGCTCCCAAAACTCCTAAAAAATTCATGGTGAGGTTGCGTGTTTTCCTTTTTTCGCAAAGAAAAGCCTGATGACTTTCTTGCTTTCCTGAAGGAAGGACAGGATCCGTTCGGCCCCGGCCCATCCTACTCGGCCGCCAAGCAACCGGCCGAAGATGCCAGCGGCGGAATTGAAGTCCAGGAAGCGCTGGGCGGGCTGCCGCCGGAACTGGAAGAAGCTGCCGTTCTGTACGCCAACGGCAAGATCGGCGAAACCGCCACATTGCTCAATCGTTACCTGCTGGATCATCGCGACAACCATGACCCCCTGCCCTGGTACATGTTGTTTGATCTTTACGAAGTCAGCGACCAGTCGGCGCCATTTGAAGATGCGGCGGTTGATTTCGCGGTCAAATTCGAGCGTTCGCCCCCAACCTGGACGCCACATGACAAGCCCAAGACCAACAACCAGCCTGCGCCGCTGATGACTTACGGCGAGAAGTACGGCAGCCTGGAACGCGTCCGGCAAAGCCGTTTCTTCCAGGAAGCCGGTCTGGCCTCCTATGTACGGCTCGATGTCTCCAAGACGCTGGCCCCGGATGAAGAAACCGCGCGCGCAATCCTGAGCGACATTCTCCGCCTGCATGAAATGCTCAAACCCGTCGAGCTGATCGGCGGACCGGGATTCGCGGTCAGGCTGGATGCCGCCCGCCAGGGCGAGCGCCTGACAGAATCGGGCTGGTTTCTCTACCTCGCGGTATTGCAGATCCTTGGCCGTGAAGAGGATTTCGACAATGCGGCGGTGGACTACGCCACCTTGTTCGAGGTTTCCCCTCCCTCCTATTCGCAACCGCGTCCGTTGCCGATCAAGAACGGAGTGCAGAAAAAGCAGGTCTCCCAATCACCGGAAGCGTGTTTCAAGCTGGTCGGCCAGATCGGCCCCGGCACCGAGATGCAATTCCAGGATCTCAAGCAATTCGCGCAAGGCCGCAAGCAGATTGAAATCGACCTGAGCCAGGTTTCCCGAATCGACTTTTCCGTGGTCGGACTGCTGCTGGAAACCCTGATCGGCATTTCCGGCGCTGGCGGCAAGATTCTGTTCAAGGAAGGCAACGAACTGGTCAACACATTGCTGCACATCGTCGGCGCCAGCCAGTTCGCCGCAGTTCTGGGCCGCACCCGCGCCTAGCGCTTCCCTTCTCTTTCCGGCACCACGCGCATGGAACAATTTCACGGCACCACCATACTTTCGGTTCGGCGCGGAGAATCCGTCGCCATGGGCGGCGACGGCCAGGTCACGCTGGGCAACATCGTCATCAAGGCCAGCGCCCGCAAGATCCGCCGCATCTATCAGGAACGCATTCTGGCCGGATTCGCCGGCGGCACGGCGGATGCATTCACTCTGTTCGAGCGGTTCGAAGCCAAGCTGGAAAAACATCAGGGACATCTGGTCCGCAGCGCCGTGGAACTCGCCAAGGACTGGCGCACCGACCGCATCCTGCGCCGCCTCGAAGCCATGCTGGCGGTGGCCGACAACAGCAGCACGCTGATCATCACCGGCGCCGGTGACGTGCTGGAGCCCGAGCAGGGCATCGCCGCCATCGGCAGCGGCGGCGCCTATGCGCAATCGGCAGCGCGTGCGCTGCTGGAGCATAGCGACCTGGACCCCGAGCGCATCGTGCGTGAATCCATCGGCATCGCCGCCGACATCTGCATCTACACCAATCGCAACATCCTGATCGAAACCCTGCCCGCCCGTCCGGGCGCGCAATAGGCGGGCTCTGGCGCGCGCCAGGCAGCAGGATGGACTTCGATCTCCCGATTCCGCGCGACGGCACCGACTCGATCAAGCATGACGGCCGCGCCGACTATTTCGGCACTGCGGATGTCTTGCCGCTGTGGGTGGCCGACATGGACTTCGCCGCGCCGGAAGCAATCACCCAGGCCCTGCTGCTGCGAGCAGCGCACCCGATATATGGCTACAGCCGCCACCCCGAAGCACTCTTCGAAGCCCTGATCGGCTGGATGTGGCAGCGGCACGGCTGGCGGATCGAACGTGACTGGATTCTGATCACTCCCGGCGTCGTCCCCTCGCTGCATGCCGCAGTGCTGGCCTTTGCTGCCGCCGGCGAGGGCGTCATCGTGCAGCCGCCGGTCTATTTTCCGTTTTTCTCCGCCGCAACCGCGACCGGGCGCCGGCTGATAGAAAACCCGTTGCGGCTGATCGAGGGCCGCTATCAAATCGACTTCGCGCATCTGGAGCGCTGCGCCAGCGAGTCGGATGCCCGTCTGCTCCTGTTGTGTTCGCCGCACAACCCGGTCGGCCGGGTATGGACGCAAACCGAACTGGTGCAGGTGCTGGAAATCGCCGAACGCCATGATCTGATCGTGCTGTCCGACGAAATCCACCATGACCTGATCTACCCCGGCCAGCGCCATCATGTGCTGGCGAAACTGGCGGCCGATCCAGCCCGCGTGGTTACCGCCGTCGCGCCGAGCAAGACCTTCAACATTCCAGGCCTGGGCATGTCCGCCCTGATCGTGCCGGACCCCGGCCGCCGTGCCGCGTTGAGTCACGCATTCGACCTGCTGCACGCCGGCAACTACAACCCGTTCAGCAGCGCCGCCTTCACCGCCGGTTACCGCGAAGGCGCTGCCTGGCTGGATGCGCTCATGGCCTATCTGGCGCAGACCCGCGACTACGCCATCGCCTTTGCGCGCGAACGCCTGCCCGGCATCCGCGTCATCGAGCCGGAAGGCACCTATCTGCTCTGGCTGGATTGCCGTGATTTGTGCGCGGCACGCGGCTGGGATGACGGGTCTTTGAAACGCTTTTGCGTCGAACAGGCGAAAGTCGGCATGAACCCCGGCACCGTGTTCGGCACCGGCGGTTCCGGTTTCATGCGGATGAATATCGGCGCTCCGAGAGCAGTGATCGAAACCGCTTTGCTGCGATTGGCAGCGGCGCTGTGAAACCTGTTGGGCGTAAGCTAAAGACCGGCGGCAGATCTTGCCGCTCCAGGCGAAGCTTGCCGGCAAGGTCTTGCCGATTCCTGACCAGGCTCGGTAAATCAATGGGTTGAGGGTGAATCCAGGGCTGGCATGCGGCTTGCTGAATAAGCCACACCATGCTCAACAAAATCGACAACGAAGTTGCTTTCGTCAAATCCGCCCTCAATCTGCGCGCGCAGCGCCAGGAAATTTTGGCGGGCAACATCGCAAACTCGGATACCCCCAATTTCAAGGCGCGCGATCTGGACTTTACGGCCGCCTTGAAGAACGCCATGGGCAGCGCCGGCGGCGCCTTGAAACTGGCCCGTACCGATCGCGCGCATATCCCCGGCGGCGGCTCGGCAACACTTGACGGCCACCTCAAATACCGCTCCAGCGTGCAACCCAGTCTGGACGGCAACACCGTCGATCCCGATGTCGAGCGGGCGCATTTCACCGAAAACTCGCTGCACTACCAGTTCCTGCTCGATCGCGCCGCGTCATCGTTCAAGACGATGGGCCAGGCGCTCGGGTCCAACCAATAAACCGGGTCGCGTCCATGTCGCTTACCAACGTGTTTCAGATCGCCGCCTCAGCGCTGACCGCGCAATCGATGCGCCTGAACGCCGTCGCCTCGAATCTGGCCAATGCCGATTCCGCGCACGCTTCCACCGGCGAAGGCTACAAGGCCAAGCAGGTCATGTTCCAGGCGATTGCCACCAACAAGGCAGCGCCCTGGGCGCAAGGCGTGCGGATGACCGAAGTGGTCGAGGACAAATCGCCGCCGCGCATGGTTTACGACCCGAAGCACCCCCTCGCCGATGGCAAGGGCTATGTCGCCTACCCCAACGTGGATGCGGTGGAAGAGATGGTCAACATGATCTCCGCCTCGCGTTCCTATCAAACCAACGCCGAAGTGATGGCCACCACCAAGTCGCTGATGCAGCGCACTTTGGCCGTCGCCGCCAGTTAGGAGCGCTAATCATGGCAATCACCGCCGTACAGAACGAATCCGCTGCGAGCATCTTCGCCGGCCTCAATGCAACCGCTACGGGCACCACCGGCAACTCGACAAGCGAGTTGTCCGACCGTTTCCTCAAGTTGCTGGTCACGCAGCTCAGGAACCAGGATCCGATGAACCCGATGGAAAACGCCGAGCTGACCACTCAGCTTGCCCAGATGTCCACGGTGGAAGGCGTCAACAAACTGAACAGCACGCTGGATGGTCTGGTCTCCCAGTTCAAGTCGAATCAGGTCATGCAGGGCGCGGCGCTGGTCGGCCATCAGGTTCTCGCCGAAGGCGACGCGCTGACCCTCGGCGCGGCTGGCGCGGCGGGCGGCATCGGCCTGGATGCGGCGGTGGACAGCCTGCGGGTCGATATCGTTGACGGCAATGGCGCCACGGTCCGGTCGCTTGACCTGGGCAAGCAGGACGCCGGCCTGGTTCGCTTCGTCTGGGATGGCCGCGACAACGCCGGAGCCAGCCTGGCCGAGGGCGACTACACCTTCAATGTCGAAGCCAACGCGGCGGGAACAAGGGTGGCCGCAACCAGTTATGCGCTGGGCAATGTGCTCAGTGTTTCGCTCAACGCCAACGACATGGACGTGGAGGTTTCCGGACTTGGCGCGCGCGGACTCGATCAAATACGGCAAATTTTCTAAGGAGCGGATGACATGGGCTTTCAGCAAGGATTGAGCGGACTCAACGGCGCGTCGAGAAATCTGGATGTAATCGGACACAACATCGCCAACACGGCTACCGTGGGCTTCAAGTCGAGCCAGGCGCAATTTGCCGATGTGTATGCCTCATCGCTGTTTGGCGTCGGCGGCCTGCAGGTCGGCATCGGCACCAAGATCGCCGACATCGCGCAGTCGTTCACCCAGGGCAATGTCAGCGCCACCGGCAACACGCTCGATCTGGCGATTACCGGCGAAGGTTTCTTCCAGGTATCCAAGGACGGCGTCGTTTCCTACACCCGCAACGGCCAGTTCCATCTCGACAGCGAGGGTTTCCTGGTGGACAACTCGCTGGCGCGCGTCCAAGGCTATGCCGCAGTCAATGGCGTGCTCAACACCGCGCCAGGCGCCGACTTGCAGGTCACGTTCTCGACCGGTCAACCGCAAGTCACCAGCACCGTCGACATGGCGCTCAACCTGAACGCGGATGAAGTCGCCCCCCTGGTGGCATTCGATCCGGCCGACACCGACAGTTACAACCACAATACCTCCGTCACCGTGTTCGACGCGCTCGGCAGCGAACA
Source organism: Tepidiphilus sp. J10 (assembly GCA_945897955.1). Lineage (GTDB taxonomy): Bacteria > Pseudomonadota > Gammaproteobacteria > Burkholderiales > Thiobacillaceae > PFJX01. The sequence goes on from CAMDGQ010000006.1 coordinate 31,306, forward strand.
CACGATGACCCTGTATTTCAGCAAGAGCACGGCAGCCGTATTGCCCGGCACGGTTGACTGGAACGTGAACGCCTTTCTCGACGGCATCGCGGCGGGCGGCAGCATCCTGACATTCCCGGTGACAACCGGCCAGATTACCCCGGCAACCAATGACTTCGCGATCACGGCGGACGTTTCCGTCGGGGGTGTAGCCACCCCGCTGCCGATCACGGTTCAACTGGGCAACACCACCATGTTCTCGGGCAAGTTCGGCGTCAACACACTGACTCAGAACGGCTTTGGCAAAGGCGACCTGGCCGGCCTGGCGGTGACCAAGGACGGCATCGTGCAGGCCCAGTACACCAATGGCGAGGCGCTGACCATCGGCCAGTTGTCGCTCAGCAGTTTCATCAACCCGAACGGCCTGCAATCCATCGGCGACAACCACTGGATCGCAACACCGGATGCCGGCACGGCGAACACCCAGCAACCCAATTCCGGCGTGCTTGGATTGGTGCAATCGGGCGCAGTGGAAGACTCCAACGTCGATCTGACCGCCGAACTGGTCAATCTGATCATCGCGCAGCGCATGTATCAGGCCAACGCCCAGACCATCCGGGCGCAGGACCAGATTCTGCAAACCCTGGTCAACCTGCGTTAAACGCAAGACACGGAGAAATCTGAATGGACCGCGTGATCTACATCGCCATGACCGGCGCTCGCGAAGTAACGCGGCAGCAGGCGGCGGTGTCGCACAACCTGGCCAACATCTCGACGCATGGCTTTCGCCAGGAACTCAACGTCTTCCGCGCCCTTCCGGTCGTCGGCGAAGGCGCGAAGACACGCGCTTTCGTGCTGGAAACGACACCGCGCACCGATTTCACGCCGGGTACGATTCAACAGACCGGCCGGCCGCTCGATGTCGCCCTGCGCGGACCCGGCTGGATTGCCGTGCAGGACGCCAGCGGCCAGGAAGCCTATACCCGCATGGGACATTTGCAGGTCAGCCAGAACGGCATCCTGCAAACCACCAATGGTCTCAACGTCCTCGGCGACGCCGGCCCTCTGGCCACGCCGCCCGATCAGGACATCCTCATCGCCAGGGATGGCACCGTTTCCAGCGTTCCGATCGGCATTGGCCTCAACGCGGTGGCAATCGCCGGACGCATCAAGCTGACCAATCCGAACGAAACCGATCTGGTGCGCGGCGAAGATGGTCTGTTCCGGCTCAAGTCCGGCCAGCCGGCCGAGGCCGACGCCAATGTCACACTGATATCGGGCGCGCTCGAAACCAGCAATGTGAACCCCGCCGAAGCGATGGTCAGCATGGTCAGCCTGGCGCGTCAGTTCGAAATGCAGATGCGGGTAATTCGCGCCGCCGAAGACAACAACCGCAGCGCCGACAAAGTGTTGTCGACCACCTGATCCGAGGATTGAAGCATGCTCCGCTCACTGCATATCGCCCGCACTGGACTCGATACCCAGCAAACCCAGCTCGACGTGGTTTCCAACAATCTGGCCAACGTCTCGACCACCGGCTTCAAGAAGAGCCGCGCCATCTTTGAAGACCTGCTTTACCAGACCATCCGCCAGCCCGGCGCGCAATCCTCGCAGCAAACCCAGTTGCCATCCGGGTTCCAGCTCGGCGTCGGCGCGCGCACCGTGGCCACCGAGCGCATCCACCAGCAAGGCAGCCTGCAACAGACGCAGAATCCGCTCGATGTCGCCATCAACGGACGCGGCCTCTTCCAGATTCAGTTGCCCGACGGCAGCACGGCCTACACGCGCGACGGTTCCTTTCAGGTTGACAGCCAGGGCACGCTGGTCACCGCCAGCGGCTATAACGTGGTGCCCAACATGCAGATCCCGCAGGATGCCCTGGTGGTCAGCATCGCCCGCGACGGCACCGTCAGCGTGACGCAGCCGGGCAATCCGAACACGGTGACGCAACTGGGCCAGATCCAGTTGGTCACCTTCATCAACTACGCCGGCCTGCAAAGCCAGGGCGAGAACCTGTACATCGAAACCGCTGCTTCAGGCGCACCCCAGACCGGCAACCCTGGGGAAAACGGACTTGGTGTGCTTAACCAGAGCTTCATCGAAACCTCCAACGTCAACGTCGCGGAGGAACTGGTCAACATGATCATCGCGCAGCGTGCCTTCGAGCTGAATTCGCGCGCCATCACCACATCCGACCAGATGTTGCAGCGTCTGACGCAGCTTTGATGGAGGCATACATGAACCGCATCAGCCTGTTCATCCTCGCAGCCGCGCTCGTCGGCTGCGCCACACCGCCGCCGGCCACCGCGATCCGGCAGCCGCTCAACATGCGCCCGCAACCGGTTGCCGCCGCGCCCGCCGACAACGGCGCCATCTATCAGCCCGCCCCCAGCCAGGCGCGGCCGGGCGCCAGCCTGTTCGAGGATCGCAAGGCGCGCTATGTCGGCGACACGCTGACCGTCAATCTGGTCGAAAAGACGGAAGCCAAGCGCAAATCGGAAAGCAAGGATGAGCGCACCTCGACGGCGGCGCTGAATGTTCCGGCGCCCAACGTCCTCGGCAGCACGCGCGGCATCGGCGCGACCAACTGGACCGCATCAGGCGACCTGTCGCAGGAACTGAAGGACAACGAAACCAATTCCAACAGCGTCACCGGCTCCATCACCGTCAGCGTGGTCGAAGTGCTCGCCAACGGACATCTGGTCGTCGCCGGTGAAAAGCAGGTTGCGATCAACAGCGACACCGAATACATCCGGCTCGCCGGCATCGTGAATCCCGCACAGATCAGCAGCGCCAACAGCATCAGCTCGACACAACTGGCGAACGCCCAGTTCGAATCGAAAAACACGCAAAGTCTCGACAAGTCGCAGCTCGGCAGCATGCTGGCGCGATTCTTCCTGACCGTGCTGCCGTTCTAGGCGAATGAACATGACTCTACGCAAACTGATCCCGTTCCTGCTGCTCGCCGCACTCGCGCAACCGACCTTCGCCGAGCGGGTCAAGGACATCGCCACCCTGGCCGGTGTGCGTTCCAACCCGTTGATCGGCTACGGCATCGTGGTCGGCCTCGACGGCACCGGCGACTCCAGCCTGGCGCTGACCAACCAGAGCATGGCCACCCTGCTCGGCCAACTGGGCATCCAGCAGGACGCCAATACGATCAAATCGAAGAACGTCGCAGCGGTGACCGTGACCGCCGTGATGCCGCCCTATGCCCGCCCCGGCCAGCAACTCGACGTCACCGTCGCCAGCCTGGGCAATGCCAAGAGCCTGCGCGGCGGCACCCTGTTATTGAGTCCGCTGAAAGGCGCCGACGGCCAGATCTACGCACTGGCACAGGGCAATCTGCTGGTCGGCGGCGCAGGTGCATCCGGCGGCGGCGCCAGCGCCCAGGTCAACCATCTTTCCGCCGGCCGCATCCCCTCCGGCGCGACGGTCGAACGCGGTGTGCCGTCGGCGCTCGGACAGGGCGAATTTGTGCAACTGGAATTGCGGGAATCCGACTTCACCACTGCCAGCCGCCTGATGGAAGCGATAGATCGCAACTTCGGCAAAGGCGCGGCGCAAGCGCTTGATGGCCGCGTCGTGCGCGTCAAGGCGCCGACCGAATCCGGCGCGCGCGTTGCGTTCATGTCAAAGCTGGAAAATCTCAGCCTCAATCCCGGCTCGCCAATGCCGCGCGTGATCATCAACCCGCGCACCGGTTCGATCGTCATGAACCAACTGGTCAGCGTCGAGAAATGCGCCATCGCGCACGGTAACCTGTCCGTCACCATCAACACCGAAAGCCAGGTTTCCCAGCCCAACCCACTCGCCGGCGGACAGACCGCAGTCACTGAAAAGGGCGATGTCCAGATCAAGAGCGACAAGGGCGAGCTGATGGTGCTGCCCGCTTCCGCCACCCTGAATGACGTCGTGCAGGCGCTCAATGCCATCGGCGCTACGCCGCAGGATCTGCTTGCCATCCTGCAGGCAATGAAGGCTTCCGGCGCATTGAAAGCGGAACTTGAGGTGATCTGATGATCGCCGCCAGCGAACGCCTCGCGGTCGATGTCGCCGATGCCCAGGCGCTGAAGGCGCGCGCGACATCCGGCGATCCCGACGCGTTGCGTTCGGCGGCCCGCCAGTTCGAATCCATGCTGATAGCGCAGATGCTGAAGACCATGCGCGAAACTCGCTTCAACGAAGAAGACGATCCGCTGACCGGCGGCGAAAGCATGAAGCTGTATCGCGAATTGCTCGACCAGCAGTGGGCCGCCAGACTGTCCGGAGGACGCGGCCTCGGCTTTGCCGAGATGATGACCAAGGCCATGGAGAGCCGAGGTGGCGCGGTTGCCGGCGTATCGCCCCCCGCAACCCCGGCAGCGACCCCGGCGGCAGGCGCTCAGCCCGCTCCAGCCTTGCCGCTCGCGGCCTCGGCCGTCAGCCGCCCGGCGGCGGTGGCCATGCCGGCTGTGGCAACCGCGCCGGTTGCCGCCGACCAGTCCGGCCGCAAGCAGCAGTTCATCGAAACCATGCGCCCGCATGCTGAAGTTGCAGCAACCGCCACCGGTCTCCCGGCGCGTTTCATCCTGGCGCACGCAGCGCTGGAGTCGGGCTGGGGCGAGCGCGAAATTCGCGACTCATCCGGCGGCGCCAGCCACAACCTTTTCGGCATCAAGGCCGGCCGCAACTGGGATGGCGCAACGGTGCAGACGCTGACCACCGAATATCGCCAGGGCTTGCCGATGAAGATGACGCAGAGCTTCCGCGCTTACGACGACTACAGCGCCGGCTTCACCGACTACGCCAACTTGCTGAAATCGCGGCATGGCGCGTCGCTGCAAGCCGATGCAGATGCATTCGCGAACGGCCTCGCGGCCGGCGGCTATGCGACAGACCCGGCCTATGCCGGCAAATTGAAAGCCGTCATCGCCAGCGTGGCGATGGCGGGTGTGTAATTCGCTAGCGGCAGAAAGCCGTTTCGTAACGTCTATCAGGTAACAGGAGGTTGCCATGGCGACTGGTTTACTCGGAATCGCACTCAGTGGGCTGGCCGCTGCTCAGGCCGGCATCAGCACAACGCAGCACAATATTTCCAATATCAATACGGCCGGATTTCGCCGTCAGGAAGTGGATTTCGCGGCGCGGAACGCCAATTTGTTCGGCTCCAGCTATTACGGTTCCGGCGTCGGCGTCAGCACCATCCGCAATCTCTACAGCCAGTTCCAGGACAGCCAGGTTCTGCTCAATCAGGCGCAACTGTCGCGCAACCAGGCCTTTGCCGGCCAGGCCAGCCAGATCGACGAACTTGCCGGTGACGCCGACAGCGGTCTGACCTCGGCGCTGGATGCATTCTTCAGCGCCGGCCAGACCGTCGCCAGCGACCCGACCTCGAACGCAGCCCGTCAGGTCATGCTGTCTTCCGGCCGCAATCTGGCCGCACGCTTCAACAACCTTGCGACCGCATTCGGCGATATGCGCATCGACAGCAATCGCGAGGTCGCTGCGACCGTGGGGCGCATCAACACCTTGACCAGCCAGATCGCCGACCTGAGCGGCAACATCGCTCGCGCCGAAGGCACCACCGGCGCCGGCCAGCCGGCCAACGACCTGCGCGACCAGCGCGATAATCTGGTGTCGGAACTCAACAAGCTGATCAATGTATCGCCCGTGCAGCAGACCGATGGCGCCTTCAATCTGTATGTCGGCAGCGGCCAGCCCCTGCTGGTTGGCACCAGCGCGATTCGAATGAGCAGCATCCCCGACGCAACCAACCCCGAGTTCAGCGTGCCGGCATTGAACCTGCCCGGCGGCATTACACTGCCGCTCGATTCGGCGTTGATCAACGGCGGCAGTCTTGGCGGCCTTCTGGCGGCGCGCGATACCGTTCTGCGGCCGGCGATGGAAGACCTCGATACCCTGGCGTTCGAACTGGCGACCCGGTTCAATGCACAGCACCAGCTCGGCTTCGACAAGACTGGAACGACCGGCGATTTCTTTTTTGCCGACCTGGCCATACTGGCAGCCCCGCCCGCCAACGCCGCCGCCGCGTTCGCCATGCACGCCAACATGACCAACCCGAACCTGATCGCCGCCTCCGCCACCCCCACCGGCAGCCCCGGCGACAACACCAATGCCCTGCTGCTGGCCGAATTGCAGATCCAGCCCAACACCGTCAACGGCAGCGACACCTTTTCCAGCGCCTATGCGCAACTTGTAGCGCGCACCGCGACACTGGCCTCCGAAGCGGATATCAATGTCGCGGCCTATGAAACCCTCACCCGTTTGTCGGTGCAGGCGCAACAGTCGGTCTCCGGCGTCAACCTGGACGAAGAAGCGGCCAACCTGATCCGCTTCCAGCAGGCCTATCAAGCCTCCGCCAAAGCCATGCAGATCGCGTCCACCCTGTTCGATGAACTGCTCGGCGTCTTGCGCTAACCGCCTGATCAGCCGATAAGGAGACATCATGCGCATCGATTCAATGACCTACTTCAACACCAGCCTGTCCGGCATCCAGAGCAATCAGACTGCGATCGCGCGCCTGAACCAGCAGATCGCCAGCGGCCTGACCATGCTGTCAACCAAGGACGACCCGGTCACCGGCGTCAAGGCGATGGAACTGGGCAACCGCATTGCCCAGCGCACCCAGTACGTGGCCAACCAGGACAAGGCGGAACTCGACCTCAACTACGAAACCGTGGTCACCAAGGAAATGGCCAGCGCGATGAACCAGGCGCGCGCCCTGCTGACCGGAATCAGCCCGACGCAGTCCGCGTCGCTGCGCAATATTCACGCCGAGCAATTGAAGGGCGTGTTCAACCATCTGCTTGACCTCGCCAATACCCGCAACCCGTCCGGCGACTACATTTTCGGCGGCGCCGACACCGACGTGCAGCCATTCGAGAACACCAGCATCAGCACTGTTCCGGCTACCGTGCAAGCCACCACCTTTGGCGGTATTGCACCACCCGGCCCGGTCGAACTGGAACTGACGCGCGAGGTTCAAATCGGTGTCAGACACCAGGTTCAGGTCAGCGACGGCATCACCGACGTGCTCAGTTTCACCGACTTGGAAGCCGGCGCGGCCATCATTGACGCGGCCAATCCCGGTTTCAACCCCGCAATCGACCGACATGACGTATTGCAGAATCTGGCGCATGCCATCGTCAATCTCCCGGGCGCGGTAACCGACGGCGAGTTGAAGAGCTATACCGACATCCTTGATGTCGCGCTCGGCAAGCTCGAACTGATCCAGCACCGGATTGCCGGCGCGCTGATCGAAATCCGCGATGTCCGCCAATCGACCAGGGCCTTGTTGCTGGAAGAGAAGAATGCCCTCAGCGACATGACCCAGGTTGATCAGGCCGCTGCCATCGTCGAGTTGCAGAGCCGGCAAACCACGCTGGAAGCAATCAGTCGCGCCTATTCGCTGACTTCCGGTCTGTCGTTGTTCAACTACCTGGGCTGACCCCGCCTTATTGATCCGGCCAGGTTTATCCGTGATTTTTCATTGTCAAAGAAAACCAAGACGTAGGATGGGCCAAGCGAAGCGGGCCCATCAATGCACCGTGCGTGATGGGCCCGCTTCGCTTGGCCCATCCTACGTGGCTTCCGGTCTGTCGTTGTTCAACTACCTGGGCTGACGGCGATCGGGTGTGGCTGCCTCGGATGCGCTTGCTGGGCCCATCAAGCGCCGTTAAAGCTCGCGCACCACACGAAATCCCAGATTCACATCCAGTTCATCGAACCAGCGCGGCTTTCGCGCGCATGAGCGGGCCTGCCAGGCCGACTCGAACCAGGAGCCGCCCTTGGTGACATACCAGCGGCCGGTCTTGCCGGGACTGTTCGGGTCTGCCGGCCCCTGCCACAGATCGTTGGTGAACTCCCATACATTGCCGTGCACATCGTGCAGACCCCAGATGTTGGCGGGATACATGCCGACATCCAGCGCCTGGTTCATCGGCGCGCAGAACGGCAAAAACCGCCGCCACCCTGCCACACTGCGGCCGACGATCTGGAACGAACCGGTATTGGCCTCGCTGCAACCCAGATCGTCGCCGAAACAGTAGCGGCTTGCGCTGCCGGCGCGGGCGGCATATTCCCATTCCGCTTCGGTCGGCAAGCGATAGTGCTGGCCGCTGCGCTCCGACAGCCAGGCGAGATAGCCCGTCGCGTCGGCCCGGCTGACGTTGGTCACCGGCTGGCGCGCCTCGGTGCGCACCAGATGATCCGGCCAGATATGGCCGCATGCTTCGGCATAGCGCTGGAATTCGTCGGCGGTGACGCAGTAGCGCCCGATCGCGAATGCGCGCTCGATATCGACGTTGCGTGGCGCGAGTTCGCCGAAACCGCGTTCCGCTTCGGGATTGCCCAGCGTGAATACGCCGGCCGGGATGATGGCCAGTTCCGGCCCGGTGAGGCCGTCGCTCAAGGCTTCCTGAAAAAACACATCCAGGCCGGCCGCGCGCGCTCTCTCCTGTTGCAGGGTGCGTAACCGGACCGGGGTCAGATCATGCACAAAAGGCAGGTTCGGATCGTTCTCGGCATTCATCGCTTGGGTCTCGCAGGATCGGTGGTCGGGCTCCGGATTGTAGGATGTCCGCCAGGCATGGCCGCCCTATCAAAGCAGGCCGGTTCATTTCTATGTCGAAAGTCATAGGATGGTATTGACTGATCATCCAAACTCGGCAAGCTTTCACCCTATGTCCACGCCAATGCCTCAGCTTCTGATCTGTGATGACGAGCCGGATTCCATCGCGCTGCTGGTTTCCTATCTGGCCGAGCAGGACATTGATATCAGGGTTGCGCTGGAAGGCGTGGACGCAATCAACAAGGCGGTGTCGGGTCAGCCCGATCTGATTCTGCTCGATGTCACCATGCCCGGCCTGGATGGCTATGCCACCTGCGAGCGCCTCAAGGCCAATCCCGCCACCGCAGCCATTCCGGTCATATTTCTGTCCGGTCGCGATGGCGTGGAGGATCGCTTGCGCGGCTTTGCGGCGGGTTGCTCGGACTACATCACCAAACCGTTTTCCGCACGCGAAGTCCTGGCCCGCATCGGCGTGCATCTGCATGCCAAACAGCAGGTCGATGAACTGCGCAAGCTGGTCACGATACGCGGCGAATGGCTCAGGAAACCAGATCGCCCGGGCGACCAGCTCTTCTACCGGGCCCTGTCCCTGCTTGAGGAAAATCTGGCGTGTCCGCTCAGCCTGCCCGAACTGGCGCACCGCGCCGGCACCAACGAGCGCAAATTGACCGCGCTGTTTCGCAGTCTGGTCGGCATGACGGTATTCGACTTCCTGGGCGAGCGCAGGCTTGAGCTTGCCCGCCAGTTGCTGGAAGAAAGCAACCTCCAGGTGCGCCAGATCGCGGAGCGGGTCGGCTACCAGAATCCGGGCGATTTCACGCGCGCATTTCGCCGCAGATACGAGGTCACGCCCAGAGACTATCGGCGCGGGCTGGGTATCGATAACGATCACCAGGAATGAAGTTCTGGCACAGGGCCATTCTTGGCCTGCTGATCGTCCTGCTGCTCGGCATGCCTGCCCGGGCGACACATGCCATTGACGGCGCAATCGACATCGAAAGCCAGGCGGACGGAAAACGGCCATTGGGTCACTTTCTGCATCTGTATTACGACAGCAGCGGCCGCATGACCCGCAACCAGATCGCTGCCGCCGACGCCCGGGGCGAATTCACGCATGCGGGCGTGGCGGCGCCCAGCCTGGGTTACCAGTCCGGCGCGTCGTGGGCTCGCTTCGACCTGTACAACCCCGACGCAACCCGTCAGACCCGCTGGCTGCTCATCAACTGGCCCTTCCAGCAACACTACAACCTGTATCTGACCGGCGCCGATGGCCAGACCCGTTCGATGCAGAGCGGCAGCAGCGTTCCGATCGAGCAACGCCCGCTGGCTTCGCGATATTTCCTGTTTCCACTGGAACTCGATCCGGGCGAGAAAGCGCGCGTCTATCTTCGGGCCTCCGGCCAGGCAACCCAGATTCTGGACATCCAGTTGTGGCGGCCGGGCGCCTTCGTCGATCACATCGCCTGGTACATGGCCTGGAAGTACCTCGCGCTTGGCTCGACGCTGATCGTGCTGGTGTTCAGCATCTTTTCCTGGCAACTGCATCGCCGCCCGGGACTGCTCGCGCTGGCGCCGGGTCATCTCATGCTGGTATGCGCCATCCTCGGGCTTGACGCCTTCTATGCCGATTGGGTACCGGCCGACACACCGCTCTGGTCGAACCGGATCGCCAACGGCTGCGTCAATCTGGGGATGTTCCTGCATGCCCAGTTCGCGCGCAGTTTTCTCGAACTCGGACGACGCTTTCCGCGTCTGGACCGAATCTTCGCCGGCCTGATCTGGCTGATTCTGGCCTCCACTCCGATCCTCATTTTTTTCGAAGCGCCGATGCAATACCAGCAGGGCGGAACCGCGCTGCTGGTATTGCTCAGTCTGGCCATCGTGCGAGCGGCCTGGGGCGGCGACCGGAAAGCGCGTGGCTATCTGCTGGCCTGGGGCTTTCTGTTCGCCGGCATCCTGATGCGCGCCGCCCAGGTTTACGGCTGGCTGCCCGACATCAGCTACATCGGCAACCTGCCGCTGTTCGGGCTGATCACATCGGTGCTGATTCTGTCCCTGATCATCTACCGCGACATGCGCACCACCCGCCGACACGCCGATGCAGCGCGGCAAATGCTGCTGACACAGCAGCAGGGCGAGCAGGATCGCCTGAGCCGGGCGGTCGAGGAACGCACCGCCGAACTGCAACAGGCGCTCGCCAGCGCCGAAATGGCAAACCGTGCAAAAACAATCTTCCTGTCGAGCATGAGCCACGAGTTGCGCACCCCGTTGCATACCGTGCTGGGTTACAGCGCCCTGCTGAAACAGCAGGCCGGTAATGAAACCCGCGCCCGGGCCGCCATCATCGAGCGCAGCGGCCGCCAGTTGCTGCGCCTGATCGACGATCTGCTCTGCTTCAGCCGCGATGAAGTCATCCCCATGGCCCTGCATCCAGAACCGGCGCACCTGTCGGCGCTGCTCGATCATTTGCGCGAACAGGGCGAGCGCATGGCGGCGGAAAGCGGCAACCAGTTCCGCCTGGAATGCGACGAAAACCTGCCCGCCACCCTGGACATGGACGAACCGCGTCTGCTGCAGGTGCTGCTCAACCTGCTCGGCAACGCCTGCAAGTACACCCATGCGGGCATGATCAACCTGCGGATTGCCGCCGCCGGCCCGGTCATGACGCAAGCCGATCCCCCCACCCAGACGCTGTTGTTCGAGGTCTCCGACAACGGCCCCGGCATCGCCCCGGCCGACCAGGTGCGCATCTTCGAGCCCTTTGTTCGTCTTGCCGACCAGGCGGCGCATCCCGGCCTTGGGCTGGGTCTCGGCATCGCCCGCCAGTGGGTTCGCGGCATGGGCGGCGACATCGACATCGTCAGCGAACTCAATCAGGGCTGCCGCTTCAGTTTCACCCTGACATTGCCGCTGGCGCAGCCCCCGGCCGGCCCGGCAGCGACGCCGCCGAGCGACGCCGCCTGCGCGGACACGGATGCTCCCCCGCTCGATATCGCCACGCCTTCCGTCGAAATCATGGCGGAGTTGCTTGGCATGCTGCGGGAAGGACGCTTGCCGGCATTGAAACTCAGAGCCGAAGCGCTGATGCGGGAACATCCGCAGAGTCGCGACTTTCTGCTCAACATCCAGGCCTGCTGCACCAGTATCGACCTGCCCGGGCTGAACCGTTTGCTCCGCCCTGACCCGGGCCACCCGCCAGCCTGAGCAGACCGCAACCGGCGGCAGAATTCACAAAGACTTCCGGCATGGCTCAGTTATTCACCTTCAAGGCTAAATCACTCGCCGGCATTCGGGCTGCAAGCGTGCTGTAATTAACCCTTCAGCAACAGATGCCATGCCGGTCGAAGTCATTCGACAGGGGACGTGGCGGAAACCTTGTAGTTGCTTTCAGTCTGGTGAATACAAATGAACACGACCGATTACGATCTTCATGCCACTCAGAATGGCATCCGTATCCATCTGAAGGGCCAATTCAACTTCCATGCCCGCAAGGCATTCAACCAGGCCAGCCAGAAAGCGCTGCACCATGCCGATGGGAGGGAAATCGCGCTCGACATGGCGGATATCGACTACATGGATAGCGCCGCCCTGGGCATGCTGCTGCTGCTGCGAGACAAGGCAGGGAAGTACGGCAAGCAGATCGTGCTGAAGCGGGCGCAAGGCCAGGTGCTGGAAATCCTGCAAGTCGCGAATTTCGATCGCCTGTTCGACATCGCCTGAGCCGCGCCCGGCGTGGATGCGCTGCAAGCTCATTTTTTCGAAGTAGCTGCTCACTATTCCGCCTGTGGCAAGGTGTCGCGAATGCCGTTAACGCCAGCATCGCTCAATCTGCCGGACACAAGATGAAACCACCACGTTCGCCCCTGCTGACGGCAGCGGCGGCCCTGCTCTGCTTCCAATCCGCCCTGGCGCAGGAAGTCGGCGATCCGCTCGAGCTCAGTCTGGAGGAGCTCATGCAGGTCGTGGTGACATCCGTTTCGCGCAAAGCGCAGACCCTCGCCGAGACAGCGGCGGCGGCCTATGTGATCCGGGCCGACGACATTCGCCGCAGCGGCGCCAGCAATATCCCCGAAGCCCTGCGTCTGGCCCCCGGCGTCCAGGTCTCGGCCATCGGCGCCAACAAGTGGGCGGTCTCGATACGCGGCCAGGCCGACCGCTTCAGCAACAAGCTGCTGGTGCTGGTGGATGGCCGCAGCGTGTATTCGCCTATGTTTTCCGGCGTGGTCTGGGAAACCCTCGATGTGCCGCTGGAAAACATCGAACGCATCGAAGTCATTCGCGGTCCCGGCGCCTCGATCTGGGGCGCCAATGCAGTCAATGGCGTGATCAACATCATCACCCGCTCGGCTTTCGATACACAGGGCGGCAAGGCTACCCTGGCGGCGGGTAGCGAATTGCGCGGCTATGCGCTGGCGCGCTATGGCTGGAGCCCCGATCCCGATACCGCCGTGCAGCTTCACGCCAAGGCGCACGATACCGACCCAGGCAGCTTCAGCGCCGGCGGCAAGGGGGCTGACGACTGGCAGACCCGCAGCGCCGGCTTCAAGCTCCAGCGCCTGATCGGCCCGGACACCCTGCGCATTCAGGGTGGCGTCAACGCATCCAGCGCCGGTGACGAAATCATGATGATTACGCCGGCCGGCATCGTGCCGCTGCGCCATGACCAGGAAATGACCGGCGGCCATCTGCTCGGACGCTGGGAGAGCGACCCGACCGAAAGCCGCCGGAACAGTTTTCAGGCCTATCTGGAGCACACCCACTACGACCACATCATCCTCGGCGAACAGCGCACCACGCTTGATCTGGAATTTCAGCAGACGCGGCGCACGTCCGCCAGCGAGGAATTGACCTGGGGCCTCGGCTATCGCTACAGCCAGGACGATATCCGCACGTCCAGCCTGATCACCCTGCCGGATACCGAAGCCAGAACATCGCTCTACAGCGCCTACATCCAGGACGAAATCACCCTGGTCCCGGAACGCTGGCGCTTGAGTCTGGGCGCACGCCTGGAGCACAACGAATACACCGGCATCGAATTTCAGCCCAATCTGCGCCTGTTATGGACGCCCGACACCCAGACCAGCGTCTGGGCATCCGCCGCCCGCGCCATTCGCACCCCCTCCCGCGTCGAACGCGGCGGCACGGTTTACCTGCCGGTCAATGCGTTCAGCGCGCTGCAACTGGATAACGCCCAGACCAGCGAGGAAAAACTGGACGCGCTCGATCTGGGCTGGCGCTATCAGTTCAGCCGAGGGCTCAGCCTGGACCTGGCTGCTTTCGCCTATCGCTACGGCGATCTGCGCGACGCCACGATTTCCGGTCCGGCGGTCCTCCAGCCGGGCGGCTACTTCTTCATTCCCTCGATCAACAGCAATGGCAACAGCGCCAGAGCGAGCGGCATCGAACTATCGCTGGATTGGCGGCCGCGACCGGAATGGCGCCTGCAAGGCACCTACAGCCATCTCGACAGCGAGGTCAAGCTGGCGCCGGGCAGGCTGCCCAGCGGCTATGCCGACACCTCGCCGACACACATGCTGTCGCTGCGCGCGTCGCTGGACCTGAGTTCGACTGTGCGCGGCGATGCCTGGCTGCGCCATGTCAGCCCCATCCGCAACCCGAACTTCATCCTGCCGGCGCATACCACGCTCGATCTGCGTCTGGCCTGGCAAGCGCGCCCGAACCTGGAACTCTCGCTGGTCGGGCAAAACCTGCTCGACGACGCCCATCAGGAATATGGCAGCAGCTACATCCTGTCCACCCCGAGCGAAGTCGAGCGCGGCATCTATGCCAGGGCGGACTGGAAGTTCTGATCCATGCCCCCGGCACGCCCGCACAAGTTCCGCTGGAGCATGTTCACCCTGCTGCTGCTGCCTGCCGCCGCAACGGCCGACACCCTGGCGGAAGACAGCGTCAAGGCCGGCATCATCCTCAATTTCGCCAAGTACACCGAGTGGCCCGGCGCTGCGCTGGCGGGCGACAGCCTGCGGGTTTGCGGCCTCGGCAACCAGCCCCTGTCCGGCAAGCTGGCGCAAATGCAGGGACGCCAGGTGCAGAGCCGCGAGATTCAAGTCCGCATCCTGACCCGCGCCGATGAATGGCGCGACTGCCATGTCCTGTTCATTCCCGCCGCCGAGAAGCAGCGCGGCGACGCGATCCTGCGCGCGCTGGCGCAGGCACCGGTGTTGACCGTGGGCGACAGCGAGGAATTTGCCCAGAGCGGCGGCATCATCGGCCTCAAGCTGCGCGCCGGGCGCGTCCGTTTCGACATCAACCTGGCCGCAGCCCGCAAGGCCGGCCTGAGCTTGAGCAGCCAGTTGCTGAAACTGGCGGATACGGTGCAGCAATGAGCGCTCTGGACATTCTGAGCAAGGCTTCCCTCAAGCGGCGTCTGATCTGGATGCTGGCGGGCATGGCCTTTCTGGTGCTGGCGCTGGCGTTGCCGATCTTCACCGTGACCGGCGTGCTGCGTCAGCAGGAAGGCATGATGGCGCAACTGCGCGGACTGGCTCAGGTGCTGGCGGCCAATGCCGAATCGGCGCTGGTGTTCGGCGACGGCAAGGCGGCGGCGGACAGCCTTTCCAGCCTGCGCGAACGGCGCGAAGTCCTCGCCTCGCGCATCGTGCTGCCGGATGGCAAGGTTTTCGCCGTGTTCCCGCCACAAGTCGCACCGAAGCTGTTCGACAGCCCGCCGCAAGACCCCCGGGAAGCCATGCCGTTCAGCGCCAGTCGTCTGCGCCTGGACTGGCCATTGCTGGCGAAAGGCAGCAACGCGGCCGGCAATGAGCGGCTGGGTACGCTATCCATGGTCATCGACCTGTCCGGCATGTGGACGCAGATTCGGCAGGACATCGCCACCACGCTGGGCGCCAGTCTGGTCGTGTTTCTGCTGGCGGTGATGCTGGCGCTGCGCCTGCAGCGGCGCATCAGCCAGCCGATCCTGAATCTGGCGCAGACCGCCCGCCGTGTCGCCCAGACCCAGCGCTTCGACCTGCGCATCGACCGCACCAGCGAGGATGAAATCGGCGATCTGGTCAACAGTTTCAACAACATGCTGGCCGAAATTCATGCCCGCGACGAAAGCCTGCGCCAGCACCGGGGCAATCTGGAAAATCTGGTGGACGCGCGCACCCGGGAACTGAAATCGGCGAAAGAGCAGGCCGAGGCCGCCAGCCAGACCAAGAGCGAATTTCTCGCCACCATGAGCCACGAAATCCGCACCCCCATGAACGGGGTGCTGGGCATGACCGAACTGCTGCTCGGCACCTCCCTGGATGCCACCCAGCAACGCTATGCCAATACCGTGCTGCAATCCGGCCGGCATCTGCTCGGCATCATCAACGACATCCTGGACTTCTCCAAGATCGAATCCGGGCACATGGAACTGGAAGATGTCGAGTTCAACCTGGGCGAACTGATCGAGGAAACCGCCGCCATGTTCACCCAGCAGGCCGAGGGCAAGGGACTCGAACTGGTCACCCAGCTGACGCCGCCGAACATTCCGCTGCTGGTGCGTGGCGATCCGTTCCGGCTGCGCCAGATACTGGCCAACCTGATCAACAACGCCATCAAATTCACCCGCAAGGGCGAAATCGTCATACGCGGCCAGCTCCTGTCCGAATCCGACACCGACAGCCGGGTTTATCTGGTCGTCGAAGATACCGGCATCGGCATCGCACCGGATGCAATCAAGCTGGTGTTCGAACATTTCGCCCAGGCCGACAGTTCGACCACCCGCCAGTTCGGCGGCACCGGTCTCGGGCTGGCGATCTGCAAACGGCTGGTCGAACTGATGAACGGCAGCATCGGCGTGAACAGCGAACCGGGACGCGGCTCCAGATTCTGGGTGGACCTGATTCTGCCGAAAGCCAGCCAGACCGTCGCCACCGCGACGCCGACCCCGTTGATGGAGCAGGTGCGCACCCTGGTGGTGGACGACAACCTGACCAACCTGGAAATTCTCAAGCTGCAACTGGAAGGCTGGCGCATGCACGTCACCTGCGCCGAAAGCGGCCCGCAGGCGCTGGATGCCATGGCCGACGCGGCAAACGCCGGCGCGCCGTTCGATCTGGTGATTCTGGACATGCACATGCCCGGCATGAACGGCCTGCAACTGGCCGGCGCAATCCGCGCCAATCCGGCGCTGGCCGGCGCGCGTCTGGTCATGCTGACCTCCACCTATTCAAGCGGCGACGCCGAACAACGCAAGCAGGCCGGGCTTCTGCGTTGCGTCAA
Source organism: Tepidiphilus sp. J10 (assembly GCA_945897955.1). Classification (GTDB taxonomy): domain Bacteria; phylum Pseudomonadota; class Gammaproteobacteria; order Burkholderiales; family Thiobacillaceae; genus PFJX01. The sequence goes on from CAMDGQ010000006.1 coordinate 48,089, forward strand.
CAAACCCATCCGCCAGTCCGAACTGCGCGAAGTGGTTTGTTCGGCACTGAAGAACACCCCGGAAAATACCGCCGCATCGGCTGGCGCAAGCGCTGTCGCGGCGTCGGCGCCGGTGCAAACGAATGAAAAACTGTCCGGCAGAGTGCTGCTGGCGGAAGACAACCTGATCAATCAGGAAGTGGCCAGGGCCATGCTGAGCAACCTCGGCCTGACAGTAGAGATTGCCAACAATGGCGAAGAAGCCCTCGCGCTGGTCACCGCGTTCCACTTCGACCTCATTCTGATGGACTGCCAGATGCCGGTGCTGGACGGCTATCAGGCCACCGCCGCACTGCGCAAGCGGGAAACACCCGGCCAGCGCCGAATGCCGGTGATCGCACTCACCGCCAACGCCATGGAAGGCGACCAGAACCTGTGTCTGGCCGCCGGCATGGACGACTACCTGGCCAAGCCCTACAGCCGCTCGCAACTGGAACAGATGCTGAAGCGCTGGCTGGCGCCGCTCGCCCCCCGGGCAACCAGTCCCGAACCTTCCGCGAGCGCGGACGCGCCGCCCGACAGTCCGCGTGCAATCGACATGAAAGTCCTGGCGCAATACCGCGACCTCGACCCCGATGGCGGCCTCGGGCTGACTCTCGAAATCCTTCAACTTTTCCTCGACAGTTCGGCCCCCTTGATGCGGCAGATGGACAAGGCCATCTCCGCGAACGATGCCGAAGCGCTCCGCTTTGCCGCACACAGCATGAAGTCGAGCTGCGCCAATGTCGGCGGCATGATCCTGTCCAAACTGTTCCATCAGCTTGAAGAGCTTGGCCGGGAAACCCGGCTTGAGCATGCCGGCGACCTGTTCACCAAAGCGCAACAGGAATATGACCGGCTCAATGCCGAAATCCGCGTCTTCCTCGCAAATGCGGCCCCCAATGCCGCCTCCACCTGACCCTTTCAAAGCCCGGACAACATGCATCTTCCATTTACCTCCGCCACCCAGGTTCATGCCGATTTGCACGCCGCTTCGGCAGATGCCGGACACCCCCTCTGGCTGTTGTGTATCGCGGACTGCCACGGCGAATCCGTGGCGGAACTGCTTGAACTGCTGCGAGCGCGGAATATGCGCGTCTGCGGCGGCCTGTTTCCCGGCCTCATCGCAAACGGCGCTCGCATCGACAGCGGCCTGCTCGCCATCCCGCTGCCGCCGGAAAGCCGGGTTGCCTGCGTCGAATTGCGTGACAGCGGCCTAACCTGGCTGCAACCGCCGCCCGAACCGAGCGAAGAAGCCGGCACGGCCTGTTCGTTGATGCTGGTCGATTGCCTGGCCCCCGGCATCAGCGGGTTGCTGGAAGAAATCTATGACCGGTACGGCAATCGTCTGCACCACGTCGGCGCCGGAACCGGCTACCACGACCTGCGCCGGGCGCCCAGCGTGTTCACCGAAGCCGGCTTTATCCCGCACGGCGGCCTGCTGGTGATGACTCCGCGCCGAGCAACAGTGCATGTACGCCACGGCTGGAGCCGGGTGCGCGGCCCGTTCATCGCCACGCGCACGCGCGGCAACGTGATCCAGGAACTCAACTGGGAACCCGCCGGCGCCTTTTACCGCGCCCAGGTCGCCGAACTCGCGCCCGAACTCGCTGCGCTGCCGGTGTTTCCCGACATCGGCGCCATCTATCCGCTGTGCATCGGCAAGGAAGGCAGCGAAGACGTCATGCGCGACCCGATGGAGATCAACGAAGCCGGAGAGCTCGTGGTGTTGTCCGATGTACCGGAAAACGCCGTCATGTATCTGGCGCACGGCAACCGCGAATCTCTCGTCGAGTCGGCGCGTTTGCTGGCACGGGAATGCGGCGAGCCGGACAATGTGGCGGCCTGTTTCATCGCCAACTGTTTTTCCCGCGCGCTGATGCTGGGCGACGACTTCCCGCGCGAACTGGCAACCGTGAGCGAGGCGCTGGCCCGCTTCTCCCCGGTTCCCGCCGAGGGCGTCCTGGCGCTGGGCGAGATTGCCGCCAATGGCGGCGGCAGCGTCGATTTCTACAATAAAACGCTGGTAGTAGCGCTAAGTTACGGTGGATGAAACTTCGGCCATGAACCCAGCCCCACCGATCACAGAAGATCTGCTCTGGCTATATGAGCTGTCCCTGGCGATTGGGCGCAGCCTCGACGTGCGCACCACCAGCCGGGACTTTCTTCGCCTGCTGGTGGCGCGGCGCAACCTGGTCGGCGGAGCGATCTGGTGGCATGAAGATGACACCGATCGCCTCACCCTGCTCGATGCGCTGCCCCGCGCCCTGACGCCGCAATCCACGCTGCCCTTGAGCCACCCGCTCTGGCAATTCAGTCACGACGGCCAGCCGAGCATCCTGGCCGAAGGCGACGACGAGTTCGCGGCCCTCTGCCCGGCCGCATCCGGCATCGCCGCCTGCGTCCACTACCCGCTCGGCGACCAGGGTGTGCTTCTGATGTTCTCCGCACAGCCCGAGGTATTCAACGCGCGCATGCTCGGCCAGTTGCGCGGCGTCGCCGGCAAGCTGACCACGGCGATCAAGGGTGGCATGGCTTTCACCCGATTGAAGCGCTCCGAAGCCGAAGTACGGCGCGAAAGCGAAAAGAACCAGGCTCTGCTGCGCAATGCCAGCGACGGCATCCACATCCTTGACCGCAACGGCAACCTGCTCGACGCGAGCAATTCGTTTTTTGCCATGCTCGGCTATGAACGTCATGAAATGATCGGCATGAACGTCGCAGGCTGGGATGCCGGCTTTGACGCGGAAAGTCTCAAGCGATTCATGCAGCACCTGTTTGCAAGCGGCGTTCACAACGTGTTCGAGACCCGACACCGGCGCAAGTCCGGCGAAGTCATCGACGTTGAAGTCAGCGGCTACCCGCTGGAACTCGAAGGCCAGACCGTGCTGTTCACTTCATCGCGCGACATCACCGCGCGCAAGCGTACCGAAGCGGCGCTGCAACAAAGCGAACAGCGCCTGTCCTTCGCGCTGAATGGCGCCAATGACGGCCTGTGGGACTGGAACCTGGAAAACAACGCGGTGTATTACTCGCCGCGCTGGCTGGAGATGCTGGGTTATGCCCCCTGCGAACTGCCGCAAACCCTGGAAACCTGGTCCATGCTGGTGCATCCCGACGACAGGGAATCAACCCTGGCACTGGTCGCCGACTATCTGGAAGGACGTTCCGACAAATTCGAGATCGAATTCCGCATGCGCCACAAGCAGGGCGATTGGCTGCACATCCTGTCCCGCGCCAAGCTGGCGCGCGATGCCGCCGGGCAAACCCTGAAGCCGCGCCGACTGGTCGGCACCCATGTCGATCTGACCGAGCGCAAACAGATGGAGTTGGCGCTGGAACGCCAGGCCGCCTTCACCGAAGCCGTCATCGACGCCGAAGTGGACGGTATCGCCGTCTGCTACAAAATCGACGCCCCGCCCTGGATTCAGTTCTCGGTATGGAACCGGGCCATGCGCGAACTGACCGGTTACAGCCGGGAGGAAATCAATCGGCTTGGCTGGATTCAGACCGTGTTCACCGCCCCCGAATACAGAACCGGCGCCCAGGCGCGTCTGGAGCGGATGTATGCAGGCGAGCATCTGCGCGGAGAGGAATGGACGCTCACCCGCAAGAATGGCGAAGTGCGGGCGGCCCGCATCCACACCACTTTCATCACCAGCAAGGACGGAAACATCCATGTCCTCGCCGTCATGCACGACATCAGCGAACAAAAGCGGGCGCAGGCGCAGCTCTCGGACAGCGAAGCACGCTGGCGCAAGCTCTATGAAGATTCCGCCGACGCCATCCTGCTGATAGATGAAAACCGCTTCATCGACTGCAACCGCGCGGCGCAAGCCATTCTCGGGCTCGACTCGCGGGCGCAGATACGGAATATCCCCCCCGCCGCCATTTCGCCCGAATTGCAACCGGATGGACGCCGCTCCGACGAGAAATCGCTGGAGATGATCGCGCGCGCCCATGCCCTCGGCTGCCACCTGTTCGAATGGGAGCATCTGGACACCCGGGGTCGCCGCTTTCAGGTCGAAGTCATGCTCACGGTCATTTCGCAGGACACGCGCAGCCTGCTGCATGTCGTCTGGCGCGACATCACCGAGAAAAAGCGCCTGCAAACGGAATTGAGCCAGCACCACCATCACCTGGAAGAACTGGTCGAAGAGCGCACGCGCCAACTGGCCATCGCCAAGGACCAGGCCGAAGCCGCCAATCAGGCCAAGAGCGCATTCCTCGCCAACATGTCCCATGAAATCCGCACGCCGATGAACGCCATCCTCGGCATGGCGCATCTGATGCGCCGCGCCGGCGCCGACGCCAGCCAGACCGAACGCCTGGACAAGATCGAAAACGCCGGAAAACACCTGATGGAAATCATCAATGCCGTCCTCGACCTGTCCAAGATCGAAGCCGACAAATTCGTCCTGGAAGAATCCGCTGTCGATATCCGGAGCATCACCGGCAACGTCGCCGCCATGCTGGCCGCGCGCATCCAGGCCAAGGGCCTGCGCCTGGCAATCGACGTACAACCGCTGCCGCCGTATCTGCTGGGCGACCCCACCCGGCTGCAACAGGCCCTGCTCAATTACGCCAGCAATGCCGTGAAATTCACCGAACAGGGCGGCATCACCCTGCGCATCCTGCCGGAACAGGAACAAGAGGATTCCATCCTGCTGCGCTTCGAAGTACAGGACAGCGGCATTGGCATCGAGCCGGAAGCACTATCCAGGCTGTTCTTCGCGTTCGAGCAAGCGGACAACAGCATGACCCGGAAATATGGCGGCACCGGACTCGGCCTCGCCATCACGCGTCGCGTCGCCCGAATCATGGGCGGCGATGCCGGCGCGAGCAGCACGCCGGGCCTGGGCAGCACCTTCTGGTTTACGGCCAGACTGCGCAAAGGCGTACAGCCGCCGATTGCCCAGCCGAGCCCCGACAGCGCAAGCGCAAGCGCCGAAGAAATCCTGGCGCGGGAATATCGCAACAGCCGCATCCTGCTGGTCGAAGACGAACCGGTGAACCGGGAATTCAGCGTCATCCTGCTGGAAGAAATCGGCATGCGCATCGGTCAGGCAGCGGACGGAGTCAAGGCGCTGGAACTGTTTGACCGGCAGCAGTTCGACCTGATTCTGATGGACATGCAAATGCCCAACATGGACGGCCTGGAAGCCACCCGCCGGATACGCCAACGGCCGACAGGCGCGCAGATCCCGATCATCGCGATGACCGCCAATGCCTTCGAGGATGACCGGGAACTGTGCCTCGCCGCCGGCATGAACGATTTCATTACCAAACCGGTGGACCCTGACGCGTTCTTCGCCAGCCTGCTTCAATGGCTGCCCAGGCCGGCAAAGCAAACCTGAGCTCGGCACGGCGGCCGTGAGGGTGGATGCGCTGCGCTTATCCACCCTGCAAAATCAATGCAGCTTCTCGGCGCTGCCGCAGCACTTCTTGTATTTCTTGCCGCTGCCGCACGGGCACAGGTCGTTGCGGCCGACTTTGGGTTCTTCCCGGCGGAAGGTGGAAGCTTCTTTCCGGTGCGGCAGCCAGTAGTCGCGGATGCCGATGACACAGGGGCCGATGGCGTCGGCGAAGTCCTGATGGCGCTCGGCCAGGCGTTCGTTTTCCTTGAGCTGGTCCCAGCCTTCTTCGGTGCCGTAGAGCAGCATCGGAGTAAGCAGGCCGCCGCCCTCCTGTTCGGGTTCGGCGGCGATCAGCGGTTGCCAGCCTTCCGGGTCGAGCTGGATGGCGCGAATGAAGCCCATGCACCATTCGTCGAGAATCGGGATGATCCTGCCGTCGTTGTCGCTCTGATAGATCAGCGGATCGTACTGATCGACGTCTTCCACCAGATCGTTGACGCGGTCGTTGTACATGCGCATGACCAGCTCGATGATCCGCTGCATCTGCTCGGCGGATTGCCAGGCCATGGGGTTTTCGTCGCTGTCGCCCCAGATCGCCGCCAGCCATTGGCTGGGCGTCAGTGTGTTGGGGCCGATGACGATGCCGGTAAGGAAGCCATCGAGCATGGCAATGTCCATGCTTTCTTTGGGCAGACTCTCGGAAGAAAGGAATGTATCGAGTTCGTCGAGTTCTTCGTCGGTGAGGGGCTGGTTGGGGAACATGTGCGGCCTTGATCGGATCGGTTGAGGGGGCAGTGCGCAGCTTCGATGCTTGCGCTGAACTGGAGGCTGGCGGGGCGCCTTGTGCCGCCGGGTGCCTGGCGGTCCCTGGCATCATCGACTGCCGATCGACAACCCCAATCCGCCATGCGCCAAGGTTAACTGCGACGATGCCGGCGCGCCAGCCAATTGGCGCGCGGCGTGAGGCAAAGGCTACAGTCGGCGCACGGTCAGTTTCCCCTTGCCGAGGCGGGCCTGGATGAGTCGGTAGGTATCGCGGTCGAACGGGACCGACGCGGCTTGCGCAAGCAGTTCATGCACCTCTTCTTCGCTTGTCGCCGTCCCCAGATAGCGCCAGTTGTCGATGACGTGCATTTCTTCGATGTCGAGAAAGTCGTCGCGTTCGACGAGGCCGACCGGACCATCGTAGGGCCAGGCCTGGAGCCTGAGTTTTGCGAGTGCGGTCATCAAGCGGGCGCTGTGCAGGCCGAGGCTTTCCCTGCCGATGCAGGCGCCTTTGCACTGGTGTATCTGGTTCGAGAAGCAGGGGCGGCCGGGTTGAGCGGTCTTTTCCAGGCCCAGGATGATCGGACAGAGTTGATAGGCTTCGGCAATTCTGCGCAGGGCGTTGGCGGCTTCGCGGCGGTTGCCGAACAGGCCGTACAGATTGCCGATCCGGAATTCGGCGTCGTCAACGCCGAGCAGTCTGGGCCGGTAATCGCCCGGCGCGCGCTCTTCCAGACTCCAGGCGCAGAGTTCGGTGGCGTGTTTGAGTTGCCGGTTGTGCATCGGCTGCCGGGTTTTCACCAGACGGGATTCCAGCAACAAGGCGCCGAACTCGCCCATGGTTTCCTGCCAGTCGATGCGGCGCACCTCCTGCGAGAGCCGCATTTCCTTGTTTTCCCGGGTGTCGGCGGCAAAGTGCGCCAGCACCCGCTTGCGCAGGTTGATGCTTTTGCCGACGTAGAGCAGGACATCGTTTTCGCCGAAGAACAGGTAAACGCCGGGGGATTCGGGCAGGTCTTCGAGCATCGCCGGATCAAGATGCGGCGGCAAAGCCGGCCGATTGAGCTGAAGCTGGATGGCTTCCTCGAACCGGTCCTGGTCGGTTTGAGCGCGCACCTTGCGCCAGAACTGCCAGACCAGGTCCGCGTCGGCAAGCGCGCGGTGGCGATCGGGATGACTGAGGCCGTGTCGCTCGATCAGGCTGTCCAGGTTGTGCCTGGGATGTTGCGGGAACAGCTTGCGCGACAGCCGCACGGTACACAGCACGTCGGCGCGGAAGCGCCGGCCCAGACGCAGGAATTCGTTCCTGATGAAGCCATAGTCGAAACGGGCGTTGTGGGCGATGAACAGGCAGCCTTCGAGGCGCTGCGCCAGTTCATCCGCAATCTCGGCAAAGCCGGGGGCGGAGGCCACCATTTCATTGCGGATGCCGGTGAGCTGCTGGATGAATTCGGGGATCGGACGTTCCGGATTGACCAGCGTGCTCCAGACGTCAATCTGCGCGCCTTCCACCAGAACAATGCCGATTTCGGTAATGCGGTCGCGCGTCGGATTGGTGCCGGTGGTTTCCAGATCGATAAAGGCGAGGCGTTCGGGAAGCATGCGACTGGCTGTCCTGGCGTTCAGCGCGGCAGAAGCGGCGGCGGGGATTCGGGCCGGATCAATCAGCCGACTTGCGCTTCATTCTGTACAGCTTGATTGCGAGCAGGGTCGCCGGCAGCAAATGCCAGAGCAGATCAAAGATATCGAGCGGCCGGGTCAGCGTGCCCTGCCCCAGCATGCGCAGTTTTTCGACCAGATGCGGCTCCGGGATGAAGGGCGCACCCAGCATGAAAAGCGTCAGAACAACCAGCAAAGGCAGCGGAAAACGATCAATAAACTGCATGTGAATAAACCCTGTAATTCAGTCCGGAACAAGGCCGGCAAGGCCGGGCTGACCTTCCGGCGCCCGGAAGATTGTTGCGTTTGCGTCCGACCGGGCGCGCATCAATTCAGCGTCGTCTTCGCTGGTTTTACTGACTCGGCGGTCCACCGGCCAGGCCTGCATTTCTTCGGCGGCACAGGGTCTGACCAGCGGTTCAATGTCTTCCACCGGCCCGGCCAGCCATTTCGCCCAGTCTTCCGCCGCGATGATCACCGGCATGCGATCGTGGATGGGCTGCATGATTTCATTCGGCCCGGTGGTGATGACACAGCAGGTGCGCAGAATGTCCCCGGCGGGCGATTTCCATGCTTCCCAAAGACCCGCCATTGCCATCGGCTGCCCGGATTTCAGGCTGATGAAATAAGGCTGCTTTTGTCTGCCCAGGGCTTGCCATTCGTAAAAGCCGTCAGCCGGTATCAGGCAGCGGCGACGTTTGAATGCATCCCGAAAGGAAGGCTTTTCGGCAACCGATTCACCGCGTGCGTTGTTCAGCCTGGCGCCGATTGCGGGGTCTTTCGCCCAGTTCGGCACCAGACCCCATTTCAGTCGGTGCAGGACGCGCCGGCCTTCGGGCGACTGCCGAATGACACCAATCTCCGTGCCTGGCGGGATGTTGTATCTCGCCGTCAGATCGGCGCATTCATGCAGCGCAAAACGGGTAATCAGTTCGGCCGGCGGAGCCTGAAGGGCGAAGCGACCGCACATGGGTATCGGTGCGGGCTTGGCGGCGATTATTTCTTTACCGGCTTCTTCTGCGCCTTGGCCTTGTTGAGCGAGGCGGCCAGCGCGGTGCCGGCCTTGAAGCGAGCCACTTTCTTGGCGGCGATCTGGATTTCCTTGCCGGTCTGCGGGTTGCGACCGCTGCGGGCGGCGCGTTCATTGACGCTGAAGGTGCCAAACCCGATGAGCTGAACGGACTCGCCTTTGGCCAGCGCTTCGGCGATGACTTCCATCGTGGCATTCAGCAGTACGGCGGTTGCAGCCTTGCTGGCGTTGGATTTTTCGGCAATGGCATCAATCAGTTCGGCTTTGTTCATGGCGGTCTCCGGTTGGGGTGGAACACAGGGCGCTCAAAGATACCGCTATTCCAGTGCCGCGTGGACAGGAAGATTGATCATTTGCCATTGCAGGATGCAACGCCCCCCGCTTGCGGCGGCGCTACAGACCACATCCCGGTTGCCGGCCGGACGGGTCGGCAAGCGAAAGCTCGGCCTGCGAGAGCAAGAGCAGACAGGCATAATGCCGGCGGCCTGCCGCAACTCCGGCACTTTTCACCTGTTTCCGACCATGATCGAACTCCTGCTCACCCCCGAAATCTGGATTGCCTTCTTCACGCTGACTGCCCTGGAACTTGTCCTCGGCATCGACAACATCATTTTCATCTCCATCCTCGTCGACAAACTGCCGCGCGAGAAACAGGAGTTCGCCCGGCGGCTCGGCCTGTTCCTCGCAATGTTCATGCGCATCGGCCTGCTGCTGGTGCTGTCCTGGATCGTCGGCCTGACCGAACCGGTGCTCACGCTGCTTGGCCACGAAATTTCCGGGCGAGACATGATCCTGATCTCCGGAGGCTTGTTCCTGATCTGGAAGAGCACCGGCGAAGTACACCAACTGCTCGAAGGCGAAGAGGGCGAAGCATCCAGCAAGGTGGCATCGACTTTCGCCGGAGTCATCGCGCAGATCATCGTAATCGACCTGGTCTTCTCGCTTGATTCCATCATCACCGCCGTCGGCATGGTCAGCGAAGTCGGCGTCATGATCGCCGCCGTGGTTGCATCGGTCGGCCTGATGATGCTGTTCGCGCCATCCATCGGCCGCTTCGTGTCCGACCACCCCACCATCAAGATGCTGGCCCTGTCCTTCCTCGTTGTGGTTGGTGTCGTGCTCATCGCCGATGGATTCGGCCATCATGTGCCGAAGGGCTATATCTACTTCGCCATGGCCTTCTCCGTGGGCGTCGAAATGCTCAACATCCGCTTGCGCAAACGCACGGTCAAACCTGTCGAACTGCGCGAGCCGTATTCCAGCGACGGCAACCCGTAGCGCGGCCAAGTCGTTGCCGCTGCGGGCGGCTGGCAGGAATGGCCGGCCACCGGTAACCTTGCGCCATGCAGCTACCCCAAGCCTATCTGGACATCGTCCTGCCCCTCATCGATAAAGCGCGCGGCTTCCTGGAAAACGGGGAGTCGCTGGAACCCTTCGCCTTCGTCGGCAACCACGCCACCCGGCAAATAACCGCCATCCTGATCGACACCCGATCCGACGAATCCAAGGATCAATCGGCCGAGCACATCCGATTTGCCGCCGCGCAAACCGAGGCCGATTTTGTCTTCACCATCATGGAAGCCTGGGGCCTGCCCAGGGACAAGATGCCGCGCTTTCAGGAAATCCTCGACAAATACGGGTCGATCGGCGCCAGTCCCTACAGGATCGACATCGTCGGATTCATGCTGGAAACCCGCTACGGCGTGTGGGGCTGCCAGATGACGTTGAAGCCGAAGGGTTATTCCAAGAAAAAACGCACCTTCGGCAAGGTCGAATTACCGTTTCTGGACGGAGTGGAAGGCAGGTTTGTGGGGTTGCTGCCGCAGGTGGAGAAGACGGCTTTGCATTGAGGGGAATCATTGAGGTTGGAATACAGATTCTCGATGACCAGCAAGAAAGGCTTTGTCTGGGTAAAACCGCTCCGGCATTTTCAACGCTCTACCCTCGTAACCGGCAAAGTTGTCTCGAATGTTTTGATTTGTGAAATGGTCTTTGAGGTGTTTGCTCAAGATCAGCCGGTAGTCGTCATCAAAGGAGATCAAGCCTTGGTCGAAAGCGCCATCATGGAGGCGGGATAGGCACAGTCCATTACGCGGGTTGACGCGCTGTTCGGGATAACTGGCCCAGGGCAGGATATGGCTGGCAACCAGCAATTCGGCGATTGGGTTGCCAGTGACGCAGCATTGCGCTTGATAGGCTGACAGGACTACACGGCGGAAGAAACTTTGCGCCAGACGGACTTTGACTGTTCGTTCAGTTTCCGTTTCGATTATTGCGCCCGGGGCAGCATCGTTTGGTAGCGATGACTGATCTGGCCAAATATTTCTCCGCAGCGCTTCGCTTTCAATCACCAACCGTTGCCAATCCTGATGAAATTCTTGCCAGACCTGTCGATCAAGTCGGCTGGCACCGCCTAGTCCTTTGACGCCGCGCGCCTGCTCATCTGGGTCGAGCGAAGTCAGATTATTCAGCTTCATCGCCACGCTGCCCGGCGTGCGTCCAAGTCCTCGCGCCATTTCGATGACTTCAATAGCCCGGCTGTCTTGCCGGCCGAAAGGAATGCGGTAATACAGATTAATGACCAGGAGAAGTTCGTCGCGAGTCCAGTCCAAAATCGTTCACCCAATCTCAAAGTTGACGTTGAGGTCGCTTGAACACTTCATTCACATGCCACGCCAGAAAATCCCCCGCCGGCAGGTATTCGCGGCTTTGGGGTTTGATGAGCGGATTGCCATGCTGCGCCAGCAAGGTGTTCTTGGTGGCTTCGCCGCCCGCTACCTGCTGGCTGAACACCAGCGTGAAGCTGTCGGGCAGGATGGTGAAAGCGCCCAGGTCGAAAATCTTGTGATGTAACGAACACAAAGCCAGCCCGTTGCTTTCGACATCCGGGCCGCCGGCCTGGAACCATTTGATATGGGCGGCTTCCAGGCCGATGGTTTGTTGACCCAGGCGCAAGTCGAAGCCGCAGACGCAGCAGCGATATTCGTAGGCACGCAAGACACGTTCGCGAAATCCGGGATCGCGGTTGCGCGGGCGGTATTCGGCGGCTTCCGATCTGGCGTGTCTGGCATCAAGCAGCGTCAGGCCGACTGCGGCCAGAATGTCGGCATGCAGGGTCTCCGGGAAGTGGGCGTTCAAAAGGCGTCGCGCCACTTCCTGCAGCAGTTCGGTTTCGTGCTGCAATGCGCTTTGCACTGAGGGGGCGAAGCCGGCCGCGATGTGGTTTTGCCGCAGTTCCGTGAGGCTGGGCGTGGCGCCGGGCGGGCGTTCGAGGATATTTGCGGGGCCGCTCAGTTGCCATAGACCGCCACCGCCATCCGTTGCCAGATGCCAGAACGGAAAGTGGCGATTTTTGCCGGCGCCGGTTGGTCCGAATTCGTCGATCAGAGTTTTCAGGGGCGCGTCGATCTGGCTGAACTCGACCACCGGGACTTCGCCGCGCTGGAGGCGGCCCAGAGCAAGCAGGATAAGCAGCGGTTTGTGCGGGGCGCGTTTGTCTCCCTGCTGCCAGACACGAATGCGGTCGAATATCTGGAGAACCTGGGTTCGTGTCATCGGCGGCCCATTGCATTCTTGATTTGTTGATGTTCGATCAGTCCACCAGGCTGCTGCTTTCCGATAAGCACGGACTCATTCCTTTGCGGTGAATCGGCAACTGTGTTGTTGCCTTTGGGCCTGATCATTCTCCCACCCGGGCTGAAGTGGGTATATATGGCGAAAGTTATAGAGATTCCGGCTTGTTCTCGTCCCGCCCATCCCGAAACTGCGTCCTGCCCTGTGCCGATTTGCGACGCAGGAAGGCGGGCGCTTCGGCTTCTCTCAGCATGGCCAACGGCTCTTCCTTTGCCGCCAGCCGGGTGTTCATGCGGCGCGAGGAGTAGCGCGCTTCCTTGGCGAAGTGGGCCTGGTCTTTCTGCCGGGCCAGTTCTGCCATGCTGGCCAGCACTTCCTGCACCCAGGGGTTGTCGGCGAAGCGCTGTTTTGCTTCCGCCAGCAGGCGGTCGATGCCGGCCCAGTCGCCTTTTTGCGCGGCGGTGCGGGCTTTTTCGAGCAGCTTGCCGGCTTCGAGTTCGTTGAATCGTTGCAGCACCAGTGCATCCGGCAAGAGGGCTTCCCACGCTTGGGCGGGCAAGGCCGGCAGCTTGAGCTGGGCGGGCGGGAATACGATGAGTTGGCCTTCGAGGCCGGTGGCGTTGATTTCCAACTGGAGCAGCGGGGTCGGGGTGTCGCCGTTTTGTGGCGGCGGTACGTCCAGTTCGAGCATGGCCCAGGCTTCGGCGCCCCAGGCGAGGTCGGGCAGGCGAATCACCGGGAAGCTGCGTTGCTCTTCGACGACGTAGTCGTTGAGCAGCCGGACTTTGATGCCTTCCGGCGCGCCCAGGGTGAGGCGCAGTTTGCCGGCATAGAGGTTGGCGATGAGGTCGAATTCTTCGGCGAAGGGTTCGAACAGGTCTTGCGCGGTGGCGCCGTAGTAGTGGTTGCCCTGACCGGACTTGGCCATGGCGACCATGAGGTCTTCGTTGAAGTCGCGCCCGAGGCCGTAGGTGGAGGTGGTGACGCCTCGATCGGCGAACTGGCCGCATTGCAGGGTGATCCGGTCGGTTTCGGTCAGGCCTTCGTTGGCGTTGCCATCGGAGAGCAGGATGACGCGCGACAGGCCGGCCTGCTGGATATGTTCCAGCAGTGCCTGGCCGCCGGCCTCCCAGCCGCCGTGCAGATTGGTGCAGCCGCCTTCCTGGATGCCTTTCAGCGCCATGTGCAGGATTTTGCGGTCGCCGACCGGCTGGGCCGGGACGAGGACATCGACGCGGTTGTCGAACTGGACCAGGCTGGCGCGGTCGTCGGGTTTGAGCTGATCGATGATGTGGCGGGCGCAGCGTCTGGCTTCATGCAGTGGTTCGCCGGACATGGAACCGGAACGGTCGATGACCAGGGCGAGGTGGTAAGGCGGGCGCGGTTTGATCGAGGCGGGATCGGCGTCCGGCGCCTGGATGCGGACCAGTACCTGTACACGTTGCGCGTGGCCGGCGATGAGGGCCGATTTGAGCGGTGTGAGGATGATCTGCGGCGCGGTGTTGCCAGTGGCGGTGTTGTGGGTTTGGGTCATGTTGGCCTCCTGTGTGGCGACTGGCTTGATTGCCAGCACGTGAAGGCAGACTAATCCGCGAGAGTCTCGCCAGATGAGTCATGCACCACGCAGGTTTTGCAATTACGGAAATAATTTTCCGATGCGGCTATCGGGTTGATTCCTGCCCGGGGTCTCATGGGACGATACCGAGGCCTGTTCAGTGCGTTGTGCAGGCCTATCCAGCCAGGGGGGTGTGATGAATCAGACCGAGCGCTTCTACAAGATCGACCAGATGATTTCGGACGGCAAGCTGGTCACCTTCCAGCAGTTGCTGGAGGTGCTGGGAATCTCCCGGGCTACGCTGCGGCGGGATCTGGAGTACATGCGCAACCGGTTGAACGCGCCGATCGTGTTCGATCGCTTTGCCGGCGGTTATTGCTTTGATTCGGCTCGGCCGCAGATTGGCGGGCAGTACGAGTTGCCGGGGTTGTGGTTTTCTTCGGCGGAAATCCATGCGCTGTTGACCATGCAGCATCTGCTGGCGAATCTGGACCCGGGCGGCATTCTGACGCCACATATCCAGCCCTTGATGGCACGGCTCAACGCCCTGCTCGGCACCGCCGAGAACACGGCGGAGGAGATTCGCCGTCGCGTGCTGGTGATTGGCGTCGGGCAGCGTCAACTCATGCTGGATCACTTCGAGCGCGTGGGGTCGGCGCTGTTGCGCCGCAAGCAGTTGCACATTACCTATTTGTCCAAGAGCAAGGCTGAACTCACCGATCGGGAGGTGTCGCCGCAGCGGCTGGTGCATTACCGCGAGAACTGGTATCTGGACGCCTGGTGCCATATGCGCAACGAGTTGAGAAATTTCGCGGTGGATTCGATCCGACGCGTGGAGGTGCTGGAGAAACCCGCCCGCGAAGTTTCCCAACGCAGCATCAATGCGGCGCTCGGGCCGGGCTACGGCATCTTCGCGGGCGTCCGGGTGCAGACTGCCAGTCTGGCTTTCACGCCTTTGCGCGCACGCTGGGTGGCATCGGAGTTGTGGCATCCGAAACAGAAGGGCCGCTTTGATGCGGATGGCCGCTACATCCTGGAACTCCCGTATGCCGATCATCGCGAGTTGATCATGGATATCCTGAAGTACGGCGCGGATGTGGAGGTGCTGGGGCCGGAAAGCCTGCGGCAACTGGTGCGGGAGGAGCACGCGCGGGCGGCCAGCCGGTATTCCTGAAACATCGGCTATGCGTAAATTGGCGAGCTGTCGGTGTGCTTTGCGCCCGAGGACGCTCGGGCCTTGCTTCGATCATCACCCGGCCGCGCGCCGGGTTGATTGCGCAACTGCTTGATCTGGTGCGGTCGGCGGGACTCGAACCCACGACCCTCGGCTTCGGAGGCCGATACTCTATCCATCTGAGCTACGACCGCATTGTGTAGATGCCTGTTAAGCAACAAAGCATCAAGGTTCCTGCCTGAATCAACCACTGTTTCCGTGATCTTGCCATTCGTACCGGGAAACAAGGGCTGAAACGGCGCGCAGGATAGCACAGAGGCGTTTGGCCGGCTGCACAAAACCCTTATAATCGTGCGGTTCTCAAAACCTAGATTAGGGTCTGCGCCATGTCCGATCATCATCAAATGACAAAAACGACACCAAAGGATTTTCTTGTCGCCACCCTGGGCGGCCTGTTTGCACCGGGCCTGACGATCTTCATGATCGTCATGCTGTTTCTCGGCGTGCAGCACAACATGGGACAGGCTGATCCCGCTCCGGTTGCAGATAAGGCGGTGCGCGAACGCATTCAGTCGTTTGGTCACTCGCTTGCGGTCGATCCCAATGTTCCCAAAGTCGAATTGACCGGCGAGCAGGTTTACAACGAGGTCTGCGCCGGTTGCCATGCTTCCGGCGCGCTGGGTTCACCCAAGTTCAAGGAAAAAGCCGACTGGGGCAAGCGCATTGCACTGAGCTATCCCACCTTGCTCGACCATGCGCTGAAGGGCTTCAACAAGATGCCGGCGCGCGGCGGCGACCCCGATCTGAGCGATATCGAAGTGGCGCGTGGCGTGGTTTACATGACCAACGCGGCCGGGGCGAGCTTCGAGCCCGTGCTGAAGAAGGAAGTGGAACCCAGCGCCGCCGATCTGGCGCAAGGCAAGGTGGTTTACGCGGACAACTGCGCTTACTGCCATGACTCCGGCCTCACCGGCGCGCAGAAGCTGACCGATGCCAAAGCCTGGGCGCCGCTGCTCAAGGAAGGCAAGGATTTCCTCTACAACGCGGCAATCAACGGCAGCTTCGGCGGCCCGGCCAAGGGCGGCAATCCGAAGCTCTCCGATGCCGATACCAAGCTGGCGGTCGATTACATGGTCGCGCAAGCCAGGACAGCAGTCGCGGTTGCTGCGCCGGCAAAGGCAGCCGCCAAGTAAGCAGGCGCTGCTCTTCCAAAAAACGCGGCTTCTAGCCGCGTTTTTTATTTGGACAACATGGCTTTCAGCGCGGATAACCGGCGGCGGCCGTCCTCCTTGACCTCGGCGCTGTCCTGGCCGCTGCCTGCCCCGGATCGTTTGACTTCGCTCGCGTCGATTTCCGCCAGAAAACGCGACGGTTCGCAGGCGACAATCTCGCCGCCGCGCTTGCGTCTGGCGCAAAAGCTGATGACCAGACTGCGTTGCGCACGGGTAATGCCGACATACATCAGACGACGCTCTTCTTCCAGGCGCTGACCATCCAGACATTCACGGTGCGGCAGGATTTCCTCTTCCACGCCGACCAGATAGACATGCGGGAATTCCAGTCCCTTGGCGGCATGCAGCGTGGACAGGCGAACCGCATCGACTTCTTCATTGTCGCGCCCTTCGAGCAGGTTCATCAGCGTGACGGTCTGGGTCAGTTCGATCAGGGATTTGCCGTCTTCGGCGCCCTTCTTGCTTAGCCATTCGACAAAGTCACGCACGTTCAGCCATTTGGCCTTGGCGGCGCGATCATCTTCGCTTTCGTACAGCCATTCTTCGTATTGAATGGCGGCAAGCAGTTCTTCCAGCAAGGTTCCTGCGGCTTCCTTTTCGGCGCGATCGGTGATGCGATTAATGAAGTCGCAAAAGGTCAGCAGCGGCTCCAGTTGACGCTCCGGCAGATTGGCCTGAAAGGCGGTTTCATGGGCCGCCTCGAACAGGCTGATATGGCGCTGGCCGGCGTGATCGCCAAGCTTTTCCAGCGTGCCGGCGCCGATGCCGCGCCGGGGCGTGGTCACCGCGCGGATGAATGCGGGGTCGTCATCCTGATTGGCGATCAGGCGCAGGTACGCGGTGAGATCCTTGATTTCAGCCTTGTCGAAGAAGGACTGGCCGCCGGAGAGCTGATAGGGAATCTTGGCCTCGCGCAGCGCTTCCTCGAAAAGTCGCGCCTGATGGTTGCCGCGATACAGGATGGCGTAGTCGGCGAAGCGGGTGCGGCATTCGAACTTGTGCGCCGAGATGCGCAGCGCGACGGTTTCCGCTTCATGCCGGTCGTCGCGACATTGCAGGAGTTCGATGTGGTCGCCCACTCCATGCTCGCTCCACAGATTCTTTTCGTGCAGACGCGGGTTGTTTTTGATGACGCTGTTGGCGGCGCGCAGGATGCGCTGGCTGGAGCGATAGTTCTGGGTCAGCGGGATGATCTTCAGGCCGGGATAGTCCTCGGTCAGGCGACGCAGGTTTTCCACGTCGGCGCCGCGCCAGGCGTAGATCGCCTGATCGTCGTCGCCGACGGCGGTGAAGCGCCCCGCCACGCCGGCCAGCAACTTCATCAGTTCATATTGCGCGCCATTGGTGTCCTGATATTCATCGACCAGCAGGTAGCGCAAGCGGCCTTGCCAGGTTGCCAGTGCTTCCGGGTGGCCCCGGAAGAGTTCGACCGGCAGGCGGATCAGGTCGTCGAAGTCCATCGCCTGATACGCGCGCAAGGTGTCCTGATAGGCCTGATAGGCCTGCGCGAACTGGCGTTCGTCTTCGTCCCTGGCCGCCATCAGCGCGGCATTCGGGGCAAGCAGCGCATTCTTCCAGTTGGAGACGGCGCCGGCGGCCTGGCGCAAAGCCGACTTGTCGGTGGTTTTCAGGATGTCGGCCAGAATCTGCTGCGCGTCGGCGGCGTCGAGCACCGAGAAGCGTGGTTTGTAGCCGATGCGTTTGGCCTCGTGGCGCAGGATTTGCAGACCGAGCGAGTGAAACGTGGAGACGGTCAGGCCTTTGCCCTGCTTGCCGGGCAGCAATTCGGACACGCGTTCGCGCATTTCGCGCGCGGCCTTGTTGGTGAACGTGATGGCGGCAATATGGCGGGCGTCGATGCCGCATTCGGTTGCCAGATAGGCAATCTTGCGCGTGATAACCCGCGTTTTTCCCGAGCCGGCGCCGGCCAGGACCAGCAGTGGGCCATCGAGATATTTGACAGCTTCGCGCTGCTGCGGGTTGAGGCCTGAAAGCATTTCCGAATCCGGATTCGCGACCGTCGAGCGGGACGGATCGGCGAAATCCGGACTGTTTGTTAACCCAGGCTCGCGGGTTTATCCAGTGGCGTATGCCAATGATCGTCCACTGCCGGCTCCGGATGGAACCAGTTCAGCTTGGCATGCAGGCTGACGACGCTGCCGACGATGATCAGCGTCGGCGGCTTCAACTCGGCTTGGGCAGCCTGCGCCGGCAGGGTGTCGAGCGTGCCGGTGACCACTTTCTGGTTCAACGTGGTGCCCTGCTGCACGATGGCGGCGGGCGTTGAACCGGGCATGCCGTGCTTCTTCATTTCATCGCACAGCGTGACCAGGCCTTTCAGCCCCATGTAGATCACGATGGTCTGGCCGGGGCGGCAGAGCATGTCCCAATCCAGGTCCATCGTGCCGTTCTTCAGATGACCGGTGACCAGTATCAAGGCCTGGGCGTGATCGCGATGCGTCAGCGGGATGCCGGCATACGCGGCAACACCGGCGGCGGCGGTAACGGCGGGCACAACCTGGAATGGCACGCCATGCTCGCGCAGCGTTTCGATTTCTTCACCACCGCGTCCGAAGATGAACGGGTCGCCGCCTTTCAGGCGCAGCACGCGTTTGCCTTCCTTGGCCAGACGAACCAGAACCATGTTGATTTCGTCCTGCGGCACGGCATGGTTGTCGCGCTCCTTGCCGACATAAAGACGGTCGGCGTCGCGCCGGCACATGTCGAGGATTGGCGGCGATACCAGGCGGTCGTACACCACGACATCGGCCTGCTGCATAAGGCGCAATGCGCGGAAGGTAAGCAGATCAGGGTTACCCGGTCCGGCGCCGACCAGATAAACCTCACCCGTGGCGGGAGACTTGCCGGTATCGGCCAGCATGGCGGCAAGGCCGGCTTCGGCTTCCTGTTCGCGGCCGGAGAAAACCATCTCGGAAATCGGCGACAGAAGCGCCTTTTCCCAGAACTTGCGCCGCGCTTCGGTGGTGGTCAGCTTTTCTCGCACCTGATTCTTGAAACGCCCCGCCAGCGCGGCGAGACGACCATAGGCGGCAGGTATCAGGGTTTCCAGGCGGGCACGCAGCAAACGAGACAGTACCGGCGCTTCGCCGCCGCTGGAAACAGCCACCATCACCGGCGAACGGTCGATGATCGAGGGCATGATGAAGCCGCACTGTTTTGGACGATCGACGACATTGACCGGCAGGTGGCGCGCACGTGCAGCATCGTGGACCTGGCTGTCGAGCAGTTCGTCGCCGCTGGCAGCGAACACCACATCGACACCATCCAGATGCGCGGGCGAGAAAATCTCCTGACGATGAATCAGGCGATCGGTCTTGGCCAGTTCCTTGAATGCTTCGCTCAGCGTATCCGGCGAAACAGCGGTGACCCAGGCACCCGCGCTCAGCATAAGGCTGGCCTTGCGCGCGGCGGCATCACCGCCGCCAACAACCAGACCATTGCGGCCGCGCAGGTCCATGAAAATCGGTAAGTAGTCCATTGTGTTCTGTCAGTATTCGCGCGTTATTACATCTACAAGCCAACCACACGCCACGGCTTGTTTGCTCGCCGTGGCGTGCAAAACCTTAGTTCGAACTGCCGCAACCGCCACCGGAACCACAGCCACCGGAACCACAACCACCACCGCCACCACCAGAACCGCAGCTTCCGCCGGCACTAGCCTTGCTGAACACGAAGCGGCTTTCGCCCGGGTTCACTTCGGTAAAGTCGATGGTGACGTCATCCAGGTAAGGTTTGGATTGGGCGTTGATGAGCAAGGTCACGCCCCAGGAATCGACCGCCGCATCATTGCTGCGCTCTTCGTCGAAACCCATACCGAACTCCAGCATGCCGGCATCGTTGACGCGCGCGGCAATGCGCAAGCCGAGGTTGTCGGCGCCGGACTGCGTGGCGGCGGTGCGGATCTGCTCCGCGGCTTCTTTGGTCAGACTGATCATTTCACTTCCTCTCATCAAAATCGGAGCCAGGCTCCTGTGGGTCAAATATTCAAAACGCTTCAGCCGACCTCGGTAACGGTGCTGCGCATTGCCCGATAAGCACTGACCTTGCTCAGGAAAGGCGTTATCCAGCCGCGCTCGCCGCTGCCGCGTCGATGACAATAGGATGCCAGCAGGTTGTTCCGGACGTAACCATCAAACGATCCATCAATGCCCTGCCCGCGCAACACGCGGTAGGCATAGGTATGACCGGGATCGAGGTTTTCCAAGTGCGAATAGTGAAATTCATGCGCCGGGATGGGTTCGGTTTGGGCCGGCCAGGGGCCGCTTCCCGTTTCCGCCAGAGAGGCATATCCGCGACCAACCGGTCGCTCGCCCATGACCGTGTCTCCGGGTATGACGCCGACCATGTCTCCGGCCTTGTCGCTCCAGCGTAGTGATCGCGACAAATACATCAGGCCGCCGCACTCAGCATAGACCGGCATGCCCGCGTCGACCGCGCGCCGGATGTCGGTTCTCAACGCACTGTTGGCGGCAAGGTCTGCGATGAACATTTCCGGAAAACCGCCGCCGATAATCAAGCCATCGACATCCGGCAAGCCGTGATCGGAAAGTGTATCTAGCACGCACATTGCCACTCCGGCGGCGCGCAGGGTATCCAGATCTTCCTGGTAATAGAAGCCGAAGGCCTTGTCGCTGGCATACGCCAGTCTGAGGCCGGCTCCTGTTGCCTGGGCATGGACTGGTAATTCGGGCATTCGCGGGAGCTGCACCGGGCTAGCTATGTTGATCAGCGCGTCAAGATCAACCTGTGCCTTGATTCGGTTGGAGATGGCTTCAATGCGCGCTTCCGCCTGATCCGATTCGTTGCCCGGCATGAGGCCGAGATGGCGTTCAACAATGGCCAGTTCAGCGTCCATACGCACCGCTCCGAGCACCTTTACGTCGGTATAACGCTCGATGACCGCGCGCAGTTTTTCCTCATGCCTGGGCCCGCCAACTTTGTTAAGGATGACGCCGGCAATGTTGATCGCCGGATCAAACGCCTGATAACCCAGCACAAGCGGCGCTACACCCCGCGTTACGCCGACGCTGTCGAGCACCAGTACAACCGGCGCACCCAGCAACTTGGCAAGCGCGGCATTGCTGTTGCTTCCTTCGACATCCATGCCATCGTACAAACCCTTGTTGCCTTCGATCAGACTGATGTCGGCCCTGCCCGCATGCCGCAGGAACAGCGAGAGAATTTCGTCATCTCGCATCATGTGGAAATCGAGGTTGTAGCTGGGCTGGCGGCTTGCTTGTCCATGCCAGATCGGGTCGATGTAATCCGGCCCTTTCTTGAATGCCTGAACCTTCAAGCCGCGTTCGTGCAAAGCCCTGCACAAACCCAGCGTGATCGTGGTTTTTCCCGATGATTTGTGAGCGGCGGAAATGAACAGATGAGACATAAATGGATTTTACCGGGCGAAAAACAAAAAGCCGACTAATTTTGTCGGCTTTTTGTTTTCTTGGATGAAAACGAATTAATCCGTACTTCTTCTCATCTTGAGCGCATGGAAATCATCCTGCGGCATGAACTTGAATGCCCGAACAGCAATCACGGTCAGCAGGAAGGTCACACCTACCCCGCCCATGCCCAGCAACCATTCATAAACAGTCGGCGAGTAGGACTGAATGACGCCATCGAAGAAATTGCTGTTGACCTCATGTCCCGGGAACAACGTCAACGGGAAAGCCTGGCCGCCGATAATGGTGACGTACATCTGAGCGAATCCACCGAGGATGACAAGCAACGGTGCCGCGAAACAGAAGCACATCTTTTTGGCGTCATTGGAACGCGGAATGAACAGAAGAATCAGTGGAATGACGCCCCCGATCAGTACTTGCCCCACCCAGAACATCTTGGTGTAGATGCCGCCATCAACCAGGATAAAGCGTTCGAACTCCCACTGTTTGGCGAAATACATGTTGGTCAGGTGAAAAACCACCGTGAAATACAATGAACCGCCAACAAATATCGCAAGCAGGTTCTTCATGCGACGTCTTACGCCTTCGTCAAGCGTAATGCCGTTCCAGCGATACATGGAAGCTTGCACAACCATGAACACAGCCAAACCATAGGCGAATGACATGACTACGAACATCGGTGCCATCAACGCGGAGTTGTATCCGGCTCGCGCAACGATGAAACCGAAAATCGAGCCGGTCGCCGTTGTCAGTCCCAGCCGCCAGAAGAAGGCAACGTAACCCACCGGCTTCGACCAGCCTTTGAGTTTGCGGTCCATCAAGGTAATCA
Source organism: Tepidiphilus sp. J10 (assembly GCA_945897955.1). Classification (GTDB taxonomy): domain Bacteria; phylum Pseudomonadota; class Gammaproteobacteria; order Burkholderiales; family Thiobacillaceae; genus PFJX01. The sequence continues at coordinate 70,707 of CAMDGQ010000006.1, forward strand.
GATACAGGCCCACAATGGCGAAGAAGCCGTTGTAGAAGATCATGTTCCAGGCAAAGATGGAATTGAAGTTGTAATGCGTCATCGCGACGATCAGTCTGTCCGGACGGCCGAGATCAAGCACGAGGACAGCCAGACCGCCGGCCAGTAATGCGAGTGCAAGCATGCCGGATAGCGGTGCGCGCGACTTGTAAACCTGCTTGCCGAAAACCGAGCCGATTGAAGCCACATTCAGCGCACCGGACGCGGCGACTATCAGCAAAACGGCGAAGACATGCGGCAAACCCCAGACAATCTGGTTGTTCATTCCGGTCAGCACATGACCATGATGTTCCAGTGTGAAGAAGGCATATAACGCCCCCAGCACCACCACGCCGCCCAATGCCAGCAGTGCAACGAACTGGCTGGTTCGGCATTCCATTTGATTCGTGCAGAGTTCGTGCGCCATGACTTAAATCCCTTGATAACGAACGCCGGTATTTAGCGCCAGATCGGCCCGCACCTCGATGCTTGATGTGGCCTTGAGTGCCTTGCTGATTTCACTTGCCGGATCTTTGAGATCACCAAAAATCATGGCGTTGTGACCATTGGCGTTACAGGCTTCGACACAGGCAGGAGTCTCGTCGCGATCCACGCGCTGAACACAGAACGTGCATGACTCGACGCAGCCCTTGCCACGAGGCACTTCCGGATTCTGATCGGTCAACGGTTCGTGGACAAAAGAGCGGGCTTTGTACGGGCAAGCCATCATGCAGTAGCGGCAGCCGATACAGGAATGGCGATCAACCAGAACGATGCCGTCGGCGCGCTTCATCGAGGCACCCGTCGGGCATACATCCACGCACGGCGGATTCTCGCAGTGCTGACACAGCATAGGCAGACTTTGCACGTAATCGGTGCGCAGGTCGCGAATGTTGAGCTTGCGAATCCATTGGCTATCCTGCGGACCGGTTTCACCGGACAAGCCATTTTCGGTATTGCAGGCAGTTACACAGTCGTTGCAGCCACCACCACATTTTGTGGTGTCTATCAACATGCCCCAGCGCTTGCTGCCCGATGCACCTTCTTCCGGTGCGCGGCTGTGCGCCACGCCATAGAGCAGTACACCCGGAGCAACCGTGGCACCTGCAACCAGCGCACCGGTTTTCAGGAATGCACGGCGATCATTGCTCTCGTCCAGTTCCTGTTTGCTTTGTTCGTTCATTTGCTTTCTCCCGGCTGAGCAATCGAATTCAGAGGAGACGAGTTGACGGCCGTTCCGCTTTGCCCCAGGAGTGGCAGATCCTTCTTGCCAGGCTTGGTGGCATGGCAATCCCAGCAATCGAGCTTGACACTGGCATAGCTATGGCAAGCCGCACAGAAATCTTCCTTGCTTGCCGCAACGCTGCCTGATTTCTCGCTGGCATGGCATTCGACGCACTTCTTGAGGCTATGCCGGGTGGTACGGATTCCTTTGCGCATCGTATCGTCACGATGATGCTTCAGAAGGTCCATATGATTCCGGCGCATGAATTGCGTGTCTTCCACACATTTGTCGCCTTTGCCCTTTTCCAACCTGGGCAGATCAACACCCGCAGCCACCGGGAATGACGCGGTAGCCGAGAAGGCTACCGCGACAAACATGGCGGCGAGGCGAAGCCAGTTGGCCAGTCTTGCCATGCCGTTCATCCTTTTATTTATTCGCCCATGCCCATGACGATGTAGCCGGTCGGGCACACGTCAGCACAAATGTGACAACCAATGCACTTGCCATAGTCGGTATCGACATAACGGCCCGTGGTCGGATCGTCCTTCTTCTTGACCTTGAATACAGCGGTCTGAGGGCAGTAAATGATGCAGTTGTCACATTCGAAGCAGAGACCGCAGGACATGCAGCGCTTGGCTTCGGCAACGACTTCCTTTTCATCCAGTTGACCGAGGCGGTCGTCGAAGTTGCCCAGTGCGGATTCTTTATCGAGATGGACAATATGACGCTTCAGTCGCGGGGTGTTCATGAAATGTCCAAGGAACATTTCAGTGGAAGGAATCACATACTTCTGCGAACGGTCTTCAAAGTTGTGCAACAGCCCCTTGGTGGCAGAAGTACCCCAGTTCTGACCATGCAGTTCCGTGTACTCATGACCGGTCTCTACCCACTTGCGGACCATGTCCCAGTGATGCACATCCACCTTGGGACGCTTGTCCAGTTCCTCGTTCTTCAGGAATGCATCGATGCCGTCGGCGGCAATGCGGGCGTGGCCGATAGCGGTCGTCAAGAGGTGCGGACGCAGAACGTCGCCACCAACAAATACATGCGGCTTGCCAGGGAAACGGTAGTTCTTGTCCGCCTTCATCAAGCCATTGTTGTTGTTGAAGCTCTCCAGACCGCTGAAATCAACCGCCTGACCAATCGCGGAGACGACCAGATCGGCGGGCAGATCGCGTTCGGTGCCTTCAATGATCTTGGTAGTGTTGCCTTCCATGACGAATTCGGCGACACGCAAGGCAGTAGCACGGCCGTCAGCACCGACCACGACTGCAACCGGGGTTACGCCGCCGATGATTTCGATACCTTCGGTCTGGGCATGTTCGATTTCAGTCTTGTTGGCAGCCATCTTGTCGATGGTCGCACGTGAAACCAGCACAACTTCTGCGCCCTGACGCGCTGCAATGGAGCTGACGTCATGTGCGGTATGACCGGCAAGAACGTGCTCCGGCAGGTCTTTGTCGGTGATATTGGTGATTTTGCCCAGGCGGCGTGCAACGGTAGCAACGTCGATCGAGGTATCGCCACCGCCGATAACCACAACCTTGCTTCCTACATGCTGCAACCGGCCTTCATTGAAGGCGCGCAGGAAGGACATGGCAGTTACGCAGTTGGGAGCTTCGGCGCCGGGAACAGGCAAGGCGCGACCGGACTGGGCGCCAAGACCCATGAACACGGCATCGAAGTCCTTTTCAATCTGCTCCATGGTGATATCGCTGCCAATGCGGCAGTTCAGACGAGTCTCTACGCCCAGATCGAGAATCCGCTGGATTTCGCCATCCAGAACATTGCGCGGGGTGCGGAATCCCGGGATACCGTAACGCATCATGCCGCCAAGCTCGGCGTGATCGTCAAAAATCGTGCAGGCATGGCCTTTCTTGGCCAATTGGAAAGCTGCTGCCAGGCCGGCAGGTCCGCCGCCAATGATTGCAACTTTCTTACCGGAAGGAGCGACGCTGACTGCGTCGAACTTCATATTGTTGTTAAGACCCCAGTTTCCGATGAAATGCTCTACGGAATTTATGCCGACATGGTCTTCGACCTGATTCCGGTTACAACCCGATTCGCACGGAGCCGGGCAAACGCGGCCCATAACGGCCGGGAATGGGTTGGCGTCGGTAATGCGGCGGAAAGCGAACTCCTGCCATGTCATGCCGACGGGCGGCTTTTCGATACCACGAGCGATGTTCAGATAACCGCGAATATCTTCGCCGGCGGGGCATGAACCCTGACAAGGCGGTGTGGAGAGCACATATTCAGGACATTTATGAGTCCAGCTGGCTTGAAAGATCAATTCCTGCGAACGGCGGTAATTCTTGCTCGTTTCGCCTTCCTTGTAACGGCGCCAGGACAAACCTTCAGTTTTCTTTACATCCTTGGAAGTGACAGCCATCTTCGCTCTCCTATCGTCAATTGCACGCGGCGCATCGTCTGCTTGCGCCATAAATTTCATTGGCACGGTGAACCGTGCCGCTCTGTATTCAAAATCAATCCAGCTTGATGGCCGTGCTGACGAGCTGATGCACGCCTCCGACCTGACCACGATCAAATCCGTAATACGGCAGTACTTTCGTAAACTGGGCTTTGCAAATTGCACAGATCAAAGCCAGGAAATTTACGCCTTCGCCTTGAACCACACTGTTGTAAGCGTTCATTCTCGGCAGTGCACCCTTGACGCGAACCTCGATCAAATCATCAGTCAAAAGACCGCCGCCACCTCCACAGCAAAATGTGCCTTCGCCTATGGTGTCCGAAGGCATGTCACGGAAATTGTTGGCGACCGCCTGGATGATGTTGCGAGGAATCGTGAACTGTCCGCCTGGCTCATTGCCCATGCGAGAGCCGCGAGCGACGTTGCACGAATCATGGAATGTAATCACTCGATCATCATTCAATGATTTGTCGAACTTGAGTACACCATTCTGGATGAGATCCCATGTGTACTCGCAAATATGCATTGGTTGCGGGTACCGATTGTCAAGTTGCTGTTGAAGCTTCTTGGAGAACGGATCTTCTCCGCCATAACCGATTCCTGTCAGCGTATTCCAGAAACTGTAAGCGACACGCCATGCATGTCCACACTCACCGACGATGATGCGTTTGCATCCCAGTTCAAGCGCTGCATCGCGAATACGCATGGCAATTTTCTGCATGGTTTCGTAGTTGCCGTTGAACAAGCCGAAATTGCCCGCCTCGGACGCCTTGCTGGATAACGTCCAGGACACCCCGGCGGCATGAAATACCTTGGCGTAACCGATCAGCGATTCGACATGGGGTTCGGAGAAGAAGTCGGCGGAAGGAGTGACGAGCATTATCTCGGCGCCTTCTACGTCAAGCGGCATTTTCACTGGTACACCAGTGTCTGCTTCAATGTCTTCTTCCAGCCCCAGCAGCGTGTCTTCCAGAGCAGGCCCGGGCAAGCCGAGGTTGTTGCCGATTTTCTGGACTTTGACCAGAATTTCGTTGGAATACTTCTGGCCCATGCCGACATGGTTGAGGATTTCGCGCCCCGCCATGGTGACTTCGGCTGTATCAATGCCATAAGGACAATAAACAGAGCATCGACGGCATTCTGAACATTGGTGGTAATAGGTATACCACTGGTTCAACGTGTCTTCGGTCAGATCCTCCGCCCCCACCAGCCAAGGGGCTATCTTGCCGGGCAAAGTAAAGTAGCGGCGGTAAACCTTGCGCATCAGATCCTGGCGCGCCACCGGCATGTTATTCGGATCCGCCGTTCCGAGGAAGTAATGGCATTTATCCGTGCAGGCGCCGCAATGCACGCATGCATCCATGAATACGCGCAACGAACGGTACTTGCCTAGCAAGTCACCCATCTTGTCTATTGCACGTTCCTTCCAGTCCGCACCGAGCTCCCACGGGTAGCCCAGATATTCCTGCGGCCCCTGAGGCGCGATGAATGACTTGATACCCGCCATCGCCCCTGCATTGATTTTGGGGACGACCGTATATTCCGTCAGCTTGGGGACTTCGAACTCAGCAACGGCCACTTTGGCTCCTTAACACTAATCCGTTCACTACGTTGACTAACAAGGATGATCCGGCTGGAATAACCTCAGCCTTTATCCCGCTCCATCGCGGCCGCCCATGGGGCAATATGGCGCGTCATTCGCGGGTCATCCTTCTGATTGCGCGTCGGGCTAAAGAAAATTCCTGGTGCATGCAACAGCTTGCTGACCGGGAAGATGATCATCAACACAGCGACCAGCCCAAGGTGAATCAACAGCGCGGGATCTTCGGGAATCGGGTGTAAATCGAATGTCAGCAAACCCAGGGCGAAAGCCTTGAGCGCGACAATATCCGTGTGTGATACGAACGTCATCGTTGCGCCTGACAATCCGATGGCAATCAGCAAGGCCAACATGAGGTGGTCAGACGGTGTTGATATGTAACGCACCCTGTCCACCAGAAAACGACGCGCCCAAAGACCGGCAAGACCCGCAAGCATCATGAAACTGGCGTATTTTCCAAATGGCTGGATGAACTCCACCCAAAACCAGACGGGTTCCTGGAAATAGCGAACATGACGCAGCAATACCAGAGCAAGCCCAACGTGAAACAACCATCCGAACACCCAGATCCATTTATTTGACTTGAACAAAGACTCGAACAGGACAACTTCGCTCGCCATGCGCAGGACGACCCCACTGGTTGAAGTAGGTGCTGGTGTGGTTGGTATCACGAGCGGAGCCGGCGTACGGCTGTACTCATAGATGCGATAGGCAATCCCGGCAATCAATACGATCGTCGCGAAGTACAACAGGCCCGTGAAAATAACGGTCAACGATGTCATCCGTTCCTCTGCGATGGCAGATCAAAACCATAGCGTTCCGGCCTGGCCAGAACACTTCTTTATTGAGGTACTTGGCGGGACTTAACCCGCCAAGTCGAACGCTTGGAATGCAGCGATCAGATACAGCCGGTCGGCTTCGGCAGGCCGGCGATCTTGCAGGCTTGCTTGGCGGGACCGTAGGGGAACAACTCATACAGGTACTTGTTGTTGCCCTTTTCCGGACCAAGCTTCTTGGCAACAGCCTTGGTCAATACACGGACGGCCGGAGCAATTTGATACTCGTCGTAGTACTCGCGCAGGAAATTGACCACATCCCAGTGGTTCTCGGTCATTTCAACCTTCTCTTCTTGGGCCAGATACACGGCGATATCCTGGTTCCAATCGTTCAGGTTGGTCAGATAGCCTTCCTCATCAACTTCAAAAGATTTGCCGGCAACTTCAACCATAGGCATAGCGAACTCCTTAAGAAAAATTACAACCAGGACTGACAGCTATTGTGCTCGGTAACGAGATCCACAAAACCACCGTAGTCAACGACTTTCACCCCATCCAGCACACGCGCCGACATACCACGCGCATCCAGATCAGGACCCAAGGCATAAATCTGTACATCGGCCATGGCCGACTGGATTTTCGCCGCCGCCACGCTACCCTGAGTCGCTGCATAAACAGCATCCTCAATCAGCAACACGGCAGAACCCTTTGTGGCCATACGCAATGCGCTTTCCAGCGAATTCCGTTCAGTGGCCGATTTATTCACGATATGCAGCATGTTCGTCTCCCTCAGTAGCTGATCACAACGTCTTGTTCAGCCATGAGATTGGCCATCTCGGCGCTGTCGAGCACGGTTACATCAACGATCAAATCGTCTTCAGTCAGACCGCGGGCATCCATGGAGGCCTTTTCCACATACAGCTTTTCGATGTCATAACCTTCAAGCGCGCGGTAGGTCTTGGAGAAATCCTTGACTTCGATACCTTTGGTATTGACGCCTTTGATCAATTCATAAACACCGTCATCCACAAACACCATGCTGACATCCTGATCGAAAGCGGCAGAAATCAACACCACTTCCAGACCTTCCAGGGCGTAAATCGTGCCATGGGGCGCTTTGCGGTTGACGAACATGAATTTCTTGACGACGCCTTCGCCGCCTTCGTCCATGTCATCCATCATGTCGCTCATCGTTATCCCCTTAGTCGCCGAAAGTCACCAGGCGATCGCACTGGATGCCGGCTTCAACCAATTGGCCCAGACCCGAAATACGGAAACCAGGTGCCAGAATGTCATC